>CACZQP010000060.1 GCA_902783385.1 uncultured Lachnospiraceae bacterium
CTCGGCATCAATTTCGTCGTCGGAAATGTGGAATCCGCGGTTGCGCATGTTCGCCGACGCCTTCCTGACTTAAAGGGCGAATACATCACTTTTTCCAACGTGCACACGACAGTCATGGCGCAGGAGGATCCCGCCTATATGCGGACGCAGAACGGCGCGATCTTAGAGTTCCCGGACGGGACGCCGATCGCCTGGCAGGAGCGCCGCTGCGGCTATCCGCAGGCGGAGCGCATTGCGGGTCCGGATTTCATGGAGGCGATGTTCCGTGCCTCCATGGACGGGTCGGTGCGGCACTATTTCTACGGCGCGAGCGAGGAGACGATCGCGCATCTGGAGGCAAATCTGAAGCTGAAATACCCCGGCATCGCGGTTGCGGGACTCTATTCTCCGCCGTTCCGGGAGCTGTCGCCGGAGGAGGACGAGGAGGACGTCAGGCGGATCAATGAAGCGCGTCCCGATATCGTCTGGATCGGCCTTGGCGCGCCGAAGCAGGAGAACTGGATGGCGGCGCACAAAGGGCGCATTAACGGCGTCATGATCGGCGTCGGCGCGGGCTTTGATTTCCACGGCGGCATGATCCGCCGCGCGCCTGTCTGGATCCAGAGACTGGGCATGGAGTGGTTCTACCGCCTCTGCCAGGATCCCAAGCGGTTGTTCAACCGGTATTTTGTCACAAATTTCCAGTTCATCCGGTATTTGCTGCAGAAACGGATGTGAGGCGTCAATTTGGGAGGTATCGCATGATTTTGAAAGAGATCATTTCAGTTGATGATCTTTTTAAACTTGGACCGCAATATTATCCTGAGGAGTAAAACAAATGACCAAAGAAGAATGGTTCCGATATACAATATTTTTGGCCGGAAATGGCTTAAATACAAGGGTTGCGAGGTGGCTGGGATCTGCTGAGATTGCATGAGAATCACACGATAAGCAACAGATAAATAACACGTAAGCGATAGTACAAATTATGCAATATCAAAGAAAGCCTTTTCTGATTATGTGGCTACACACCAGGACGAGTTTGATTTTTCAAATTTTATTCCGTTGTTTGAACTGATAAAAACAATTATTGACAGGGCGAGGGAAACCTAAATTAGTGAGAACAAGGAGATGAAGATTTAGTAATCTCAGATTCATTATGTGCAATTAAAAGAAAAACTACAAAGGGAAGGCATGAGGAGACGTTTCAAATATCGAAGTGTTCGACACTTAAGTAGTACTCTTCAAAAGAATGTTATTCAATGCGAGAGATTATGGAGAATTATGAGCGAGTTTCTTATCTATAAGACAGAAGATGAGAAGGTTGAAGTAGATGTTGTGTTGGAGAATGAAACAGTATGGCTTCCGGCAAACACTATGGCGGCTTTGTTCGAGCGCGACGAGAAAACGATTCGCAAACATATAAATAATGTCTTTGCAGAGGGCGAACTGACGAGAGAGAACAACACGCAAAAAATGCGTGTTGATGGTGTGAAGCAACCAGTAGCATTTTATAGTCTTGATGTAATAATATCCGTCGGATATCGCGTTAAATCGCTTCGCGGAACTCAATTCCGCCAGTGGGCGACAAAACGCTTAAATGAGTACATCCGCAAAGGCTTTACAATGGATGACGAACGCCTAAAAGAATTAGGCGGCGGAGGATATTTCAAAGAGCTTCTTGAGCGTATCCGGGATATCCGGGCATCAGAAAAAGTGTTTTATCGTCAGATATTGGATATCTATGCAACAAGTATTGATTATGATCCGCGCGCAGAGATCTCTGTCGATTTCTTTAGAAAGGTTCAGAATAAAATTCACTATGCTGTCCACGGCAACACGGCAGCGGAAGTGATTTATACACGCGCGGATGCTGAAAAAGAGTTCATGGGCTTGCAAACCTTCAAGGGAGATCGGCCGCATCTTAAAGATACGGAAATTGCAAAAAACTATTTGGACGAGAAAGAACTCCGTGCAATGGGTCAGATTGTATCTGGTTACCTTGATTTTGCAGAGAGACAGGCTGAGCGCGAGCAGTTTATGACCATGAAGGACTGGGCAGAGCATCTGGATGGCATTTTGACATCGACAGGGGAAAAGTTGCTGCAAGGAGCTGGAAAAGTTTCTCATGAAAAAGCAATTGAGAAAGCGCATTCAGAATACAGAAAGTACCAGGCTCGAACGCTTAGTCATGCTGAACAGGATTATTTGGATGCCATTCGCCTTTTGGGAAAGAAGAGCGAGTAGATTATGAGAAAAGCGGATGTTTTTTGGCAAACATACCTCAACCTTGAGAATGAGCTTCTAAATGTATCCAGATACATTTACTTCACTGATGAGGTGTTGGAAAACCGTGATGGTAAGGAAATAGCAAGAAACTGCAATACGCAGTTGGAAGTGTTTTCTCCGCATATTGCCGACCTATTGATTCGGTGTTGTGTTGAAATAGAGGCTATTTCCAAAGAGCTTTATTATGATAATGGTGGAGAAAAAAAGAGGGGAGACATTGCAGTTCACTTTGATGAGGATGGAGAGGATGGGTTAATCAAAACAATGAACACCGGGATATAGAAGAAATCAATGAAGATAATATTCAGGAAGAAATAGATCGAGTTGGTAGTCGGTGGGGAATTGAATTGTTTAAGCGTCTTCAGAAGCCAGAGTGGATATCGTTTGCTATGAGCTATGCTACATGCAGGGTCTATATACCATAATAGATTTCTTGCAAATACTAATGCTTTAAGTCGTTGTGGAAAGCGGACAGTAATAAACATGTAAACAGCAATCCACCCCACAATCCCTTGATTTTACTGGATTTCTGCCTCATGCAAGCGTTAACGAAGCGATATCTTTCCTGAGTATTATCGAACAGGATCCCAAGAATCAAAGGCGGATTAATAAGCTGGAGGATTGTAAAAAAGAGCTGGAGCATGTGCATTTCGAAAACAGGAGCGAGGCAATAAAACATCTTCTGTACCCGTTCCTTCCAGTGGTGTATTGTGATAAACTGAAAATGTATACAAATAGCAATGTATAAGTGTATACAAGTTGTTTCAGATAATTGAGATAAGGAGGAGATTATGAGAGGCAAAAGAGTAGTTTCGCTTATTATCGGCGCATTGATGGCCGGCACGCTTCTTGCGGGTTGTGCGTCCGGCGCTCCGGCATCCGGCGGCGCAGCGGCGGCACCCGCTGCTTCATCCGGCGGAGACAAGGTCGTGAAGATCGGCGTCTTTGAGCCGCAGTCCGGCGATAACGGCGCGGGCGGCAAGCAGGAGATCCTGGGCATGCAGTACGCGAACGTCCAGACGCCTACGGTGGAGATCGGCGGCGAGACCTACACGGTCCAGCTGGAGTATGCGGACAATGCCTCTTCCAACGATAAGGCTCCGTCTGCGGCACAGACGCTGATTTCGAACGGCGTATCGCTCGTTCTGGGCTCCTACGGCTCGGGCGTCTCGATCGCGGCGAGCGACACGTTCCTGAACGCGGGCATGCCTGCGATCGGCGTCACCTGCACGAACCCGCAGGTCACGGCGGGCTGCGATGTGTACTTCCGCATCTGCTTCCTGGATCCGTTCCAGGGCACGGTCCTTGCAAACTATGCGAAGAGCATCGGCGCAACGAAGGCATACTGCCTGGCAAAGCAGGGCGATGACTATTCGGGCGGTCTGTGCAACTACTTCATCGAGGCGTTCGGCAAGGACAACTGCATCTACGAGCAGTTCCCGGAAGGAACCTCCGATTATTCGACGTATGTGACGAATGCCCAGAACCAGGGCTGCGATGTATTCTTCTCGCCCGTCTCCACCGAGGCTGCGGCGCAGATCATCGCAAAGGCTGCGGCACAGAATATCGGCATGCCGATCCTTGCTGGCGATACGTGGGATTCCAACGTCATCCTCGACGCGGCAAAGGGCACGGATGTTGAGATCTGCGTGACGACCTTCTATCAGGAGGGCGCAGATGAGGCATTCGACTCCGGCATCAAGGAGTGGATCAACAGCGACGCAACGGCAAAGGCAAACAACGGCGGCAACGACGAACTGGCGGCTGTCACGGCCATGGGCTATGACGCGTACTACGTTGCTCTGGAAGCGCTGAAGGCCGCGGGCTCCACGGATCCGCAGAAGGTTCTTGAGGTTCTTCCCGACCTGACTTACACGGGCGTCACAGGCGCGATCGCTTTCGACGAGATCGGCGATGCAAAGCGCGACAGCGCGGTCGTCAAGAAGTGCGACACCGAGACGGGCAAGTGGGATTTCGTCTCTGTTGCGAAGGCGGAGTAAATATCGGGATTCCTGCCGTACGGCGCGCGATATGAGCGCCGGCATACAAATGATTTCATGCGGCGGGAGCGGTTTATCTGCTCCCGCCCTGTGTTATTAAAGGTGGTACCTATGAGTCTTGGACAAACGATCCTGCCGTATATCATCTCCGGCATTTCGGTCGGAGGGCAGTATTCCCTGATCGCGATCGGCTACACCATGGTCTACGGGATCCTGCGCCTGATCAACTTCGCCCACGGCGACGTCTTCATGGTTGCAGGTCTGATGATGGTGTATCTCGCCGCATCGCTCCCTTTATATCTGGCAATTCCGCTGGTGATCCTGCTGACGGTACTTCTGGGCTTTTCCATCGAGCGCGTGGCGTACAAGCCGCTGCGCACGGCGCCCCGCATGTCCGTCATGATCTCCGCGATCGGCGTCAGCTACCTGCTGCAGAATCTGGCGCTGTACATCACGGGCGGCCTGAACAAGAGCTATCCGCCGATCCCGTGGATCTCCGATTCGGTGAACGTCTTCGGCATGCAGACGACGCGCGTGACGATCATCACGCCGTTCCTCACCGTATTTCTGTCGTTCATCCTGGTCATGCTGATCAATCACACGAAGATCGGCATGGCGATGCGTGCGGTATCGAAGGACTTTGAAACGTCGCAGCTGATGGGCATAAAGATCAACAATGTCATCTCCGCGACGTTCATCATCGGTACGTTCCTCGCGGCGATCGGATCGATGCTGTTCTTTACGAACTATCCGGGCGTCGTTCCGACTTCGGGCGGCATGCCGGGCCTTAAGGCATTCGTCGCGGCCGTTTTCGGCGGGATCGGCTCGATCCCCGGCGCGGTCATCGGCGCCTTCATCATCGGCATCTGCGAGTCCCTCATCAAAGGTCTCGATACGATTCTTTTAACGCACGGCATCATCGGCGAGCAGATCGGTTTTGCGACCTTCTCCGATGCCTTCACGTTCGTTCTCCTGATCGTCATTCTGATTTTCAGGCCGACCGGACTCTTCGGCGAAAAGCTGACCGACAAGGTCTGACGCGGCAGGAAGGAGCGGACTATGACAACTGCGAATAAAAGGAAAAATGTCATCATACTGATCGCTGTCGCACTGTTTCTTGCATGCATCTTTGCATTGGACCAGCTGATCAAACCGACGAGCAGCCTATCGATGCTTCTGACGGTCCTGCAGAAGGGTTCGGTCTACGCGCTGGCTGCGGTCTCCATGAACCTCCTAAACGGCTTTACGGGACTGTTTTCCCTCGGCCACGCGGGCTTCATGCTGATCGGCGCCTACACCTTTGCAATCCTGACGATCCCCTCGGCTGCGCGCGATTCGGTCTACCAGTACTATGATGCTGCGGTGCGGTTTTCGATCCCGGAGGTCTTAAGCGGGTTTCTGGGTCCCGTCGGAACAGCGCTCGGTGTCGTGATCGCGGTGCTGATCGCGGGGTGCCTTGCGGCGCTGTTCGCGTATCTCATCGGCCTTCCGGTGCTGCGCCTCAAATCCGACTACCTCGCGATCGCGACGCTCGGCTTTGCCGAGATCATGCGCGCCATCTGCCAGTGGGGCAAGCTCGGGCCCGTGACGAACGGCTCCAACCTGCTAAAGAGCTTTGCGCGCATCTCCACCTTCAAGCTGAAGATGGGAGGCACGACGATATCACTCTCGACCTTCGTACCGGTCCTCATTTCCACTGTCTGCATCGCGGCGATCGTGTTGCTCGTCAATTCTACGTACGGCCGCGCCTTTAAGGCGATCCGCGACGACGAGGTGGCGGCGGAGGCAATGGGGATCAATCTTGCAAAACACAAGATGCTTTCGTTCTGTGTGAGCTGCTTCTTTGCGGGAATTGCGGGCGCGTGCATGGCTATGGTGTTGAGCATCGCGCAGGCCTCCAACTTCAAGGCGGCCATGACATACGAAATCCTTCTCATGGTGGTTCTGGGCGGAATCGGTTCGATCTCCGGCTCGGTGATCGGGGCGATGCTGTTCATTTCCGCGTCGGAGTGGTGGCTCAGAGGACTGGATTCGGGATCCTTCCTCGGCATCAATGCGCCGGGCATCTTCCGAAACGGCTTCAGGCTCGTGGTCTTCTCGGTCATCATTATGATCGTGGTGCTGTTCTTCCGGAAGGGCATCATGGGTGACAGGGAGCTGCCGGATCTGTTCACACGCGCAAGGAAAAAGAAAGTCCGTGCGGCGGCAAACGCAGAGAGTGCGGCACACGCAGGAAAGGATGAAACATGACACAGGTTCTCGGAGTGGAAAATGTGACCATGCAGTTCGGCGGTGTCGTCGCGGTCGACAACCTGAACATGGAGGTCAACAATAAAGAGATCGTCGCGCTGATCGGCCCGAACGGCGCCGGAAAGACGACGGTGTTCAACGTCATCACGGGCGTTTACCAGCCGACCAACGGCGCGGTGTCGTTCCTGGGTGAGACAATCATCCGCAATCATCCGCAGGGGAAGATGAAGAAGCTCTACAAGGGCGAAAATGCCCTGTATTACACGAAGCAGAGCTGCATCGACCCGACGCCGGATGCGATCACGGCGCGCGGCATGGCGCGGACGTTCCAGAACATCCGCCTTTGGAAGACGCAGACGGTTTTTGACAACGTGCTGATCGCAAAGCATTACCAGACAACACATGGCTTTATCGGCGCGATGTTCGGCAGGAACAGGGAAGAAGAGTCGGCGCAGAAAAAGCGCGTCGCAGAACTCCTTGAGATCGTCGGGCTCTCAGACGTAAAGGACGAGATGGCGACGTCCCTTCCCTACGGCAAACAGCGAAGGCTTGAGATTGCGCGGGCGCTCGCGGCGGACCCGAAACTCCTTCTGCTCGATGAGCCGGCGGCCGGCATGAACCCGCAGGAGACGGAGGAGCTGACGCAGTTCATCGGACAGATCCGGAAGGATTTCGACATGACGATCCTGCTCATCGAGCACCATATGGACCTCGTCATGGATATATCCGACCGCATCTACGTGCTGGATTTCGGAAAGCTCATCGCGGAGGGCACGCCGGAACAGGTGCAGAGCAACCAGCGTGTCATCGATGCATATCTGGGGGTGGCGGAAGATGCTTAGAATATCGGATCTTCATGTAAATTACGGCGGGATCAACGCACTGCGCGGGATTTCGCTCGAAGTGGGCGACGGCGAGATCGTCACGCTGATCGGCGCAAACGGCGCCGGCAAGTCGACGACGCTCCGCACGATCACGGGCCTCGTGAAGGCAGCGTCCGGCTCGGTCATCTGGAAGGACGAGGAACTCATCGGAAAACCGATCGACGCCATTTTCAAGGCCGGGATCGCGATGGTGCCGGAGGGGCGCCGCGTCTTCTCCGACCTGACGGTGCTCGAGAACCTCCGGATCGGCGCCTATTTAAGGAACGACAAGCAGGAGATCGAAAAGGACATCGAGTGGGTCTATTCCCTGTTTCCGCGGCTCAAGGAACGTTACTGGCAGTACGCCGGGACCCTCTCCGGCGGCGAGCAGCAGATGCTTGCAGTCGGCCGCGCGCTGATGTCGCGCCCGGGCCTTATGATGATGGACGAGCCCTCGCTCGGTCTTGCGCCGCTCGTGGTGCAGGATATCTTCCGCATCATCAAGGAGATCAACCGCCAGGGCGTCACGATCCTTCTGATCGAGCAGAACGCGAATATGGCCCTTCGCATCGCGGACCGCGGCTATGTCCTGGAGACGGGCCGGATCACGATGACCGGCACGGGAGAGGAGCTCTTAAACGACGAATCGGTGCGCGCCGCCTATCTGGGCAAAAAACAGATGCAGACGGTGATCGACCTCGCACCGGCGCTGTTCCGGGATAATGCTTAAGTTGTAATGTAATAACGAAATCGGCGGCGAAAGTGCCGCCGGTTTTCTGTAAAAAGCCGCTCATTCAGATACTGCAGCATGCTTTTACGGCACGCGGGCCGGGCGGTAAGGTAAAAGAAAGGACAGAAATACATGTGCGGCATAATCGGATATATCGGGAAAAAACAGGCTGCGCCGATCCTTCTTGCGGGACTCTCGAAACTGGAGTACCGCGGGTATGACTCCGCTGGTCTTGCGGTGCGCGGCGGGGACGGCGCGATCGACGTTGTGCGCGCGAAGGGACGGCTGAAGATCCTTGCAGAGAAGACGAATGACGGACAGGCCATGGAAGGATGCGTCGGCATCGGACATACCCGTTGGGCGACGCACGGCGAGCCGTCGGAGACAAACGCACATCCGCACATGAGCGACGACGCAGCGGTCGTTGCGGTCCACAACGGTATCATCGAGAATTATCAGGAGATCCGGGAAAAGCTCCTGAAGTACAATTACACGTTCTATTCCCAGACGGACACGGAGATCGCGGTCAACCTGATCGATTATTACCTGAAAAAGTACAACGATGGGCCGATGGACGCGATCGGCCGCGCCATCGTCCGCATCCGCGGCTCCTACGCGCTTGCGGTCATGTTCCGGGACTATCCGGGAGAGATCTATTTTACGCGCAAGGATTCCCCGCTCATCATCGGCAAGGGAGAGGGCGAGATGTTCCTTGCCTCCGATGTGCCGGCGATCCTGCAGTACACGAAGCAGGTCTACTACATCGGCAATCAGGAGGTGGGCTGCATCAGCGCGGAAGGCGCGCAGTTCTTTAACCTGGACCGCAAGGAGATCACGCACGAGCTCATCACGGTGGAAATGGACGCCTCCGCAGCGGAAAAGGGCGGCTTCGAACATTTCATGATCAAGGAGATCCATGAGCAGCCGCGCGCACTGCATGACACGATGCAGTCGGTGCTTGATGACGGGGGCTCTGTGGATCCTGCAAAGTTCGGCATGACGCCGGAGGAGATCCGGAAGGTACAGGAGATCTATATCGTCGCGTGCGGCAGCGCCTATCATGTCGGCGTTGCGATGCAGTATGTGCTGGAGGACATCGCGCAGGTACCGGTCCGGGTGGAACTGGCTTCGGAATTCCGATATCGGCACCTGCTCCTGAAGCCGGAGGATCTGGTCATCGTGATCAGCCAGTCCGGCGAGACGGCGGATTCCCTGGCTGCGCTCCGCAAGGCAAAGGAGTGCGGCATAAAGACGCTTGGCATCGTCAATGTCATCGGTTCCTCGATCGCGCGGGAGGCGGACAGCGTTTTCTATACCCTTGCGGGTCCGGAGATTTCTGTCGCGACGACGAAGGCCTACAGCGCGCAGCTGATCGCAGGCTACATGATCGCAGTGAGCTTTGCACGCTGCAGGGGCGCACTGGATGAAGAGGGCGAGAAGGCGTACCTTGCCGAGATCGCCCAGCTCCCCGATAAAATGTCGCGGATCCTCGAAGACAAGGAGCGGATCCAGTGGTTCGCGGCCAAGCATGCGAACGCAAAGGATGTCTTCTTTATCGGCCGCGGCATCGACTACGCGATCAGCATGGAGGGGTCCTTAAAGCTTAAGGAGATCAGCTACATTCATTCGGAGGCCTATGCGGCAGGCGAATTAAAGCACGGAACGATCTCGCTCATCGAGAACGGGACACTCGTTGTCGGTGTTCTTACACAGCAGGATCTGTACGAAAAGACCCTGAGTAATATGGTGGAGACCGGCAGCCGCGGCGCGTACCTGATGGGACTGACGTTCTACGGCAATTACGGGATCGAAGACACGGCGAATTTTACCGTCTATATCCCGAAGACCGACCCGCACTTCGCGACGAGCCTTGCGGTCGTCCCGCTCCAGCTCCTCGCGTACTACCTGTCGGTCGCAAAGGGACTCGACGTGGACAAGCCGCGGAACCTCGCGAAGAGTGTAACGGTAGAGTAGCTCAAACAGGAGGGACATTATGGCGGAATATGATTATCTCATCGTGGGTTCCGGGCTGTACGGCGCAACGTTCGCGCGGCAGATGAAGGACGCCGGTAAGAAGGTCCTCGTCATTGAAAAGAAGGGGAACATTGCGGGCAATGTCTTCACCAAGCAGATCGAAGGCATCAATGTCCACATGTACGGCGCACACATCTTCCACACAAACGACGGAAATGTCTGGGATTTTGTA
>CACZQP010000061.1 GCA_902783385.1 uncultured Lachnospiraceae bacterium
CCGCATATTTTTCATCCAGAATATCCTCCGGAAGCCCGAAGACAAAGCGTCCGAATGACTCCGCAATCAGGAATTCCGCGTTTTCCTCATCGCGGAAGACGACCGTATCGTTGAATTCCTGCGGGGAGGTGCGGTCGTAGAAGAGCGCGAGCATGTAGGGCGCGTTCAGGCCTTCGTAGGTCGAGTAGACCTTTATGCTCCTGCCATCACGTCCCGCGTCGTCAGGTCCTTCAGTTTCCTCCAGCCTGGCGGTCTCCGCGGCGTATTTCACCGCCGCGCCGTAGCCCGGCATGAAGAGGTCGCCCGCGAGCGCCTCATATCGGCTTCCGAAGTAGTCGCGCGAAAACAGGAGCGCGCCGGCGCAGACAAAGACCGCGACGACAGCCCCGGCAGCAGGCAGGTGCGCGGCGATCGTTTCCGCCCCCACGGCAAAGAAGTACAGCTCCGCGGCAAAGAGGAGGCAGAGCCTGCTGATGTCCGGCTCCACAAAGAGCGCAAACACGAAGGAGCAGGCAAAGAGCAGGACAAAGAGTGCGCTGTCTGTTTTGTTCGCTTTTTCCGGATCCGTTTCCATATGCCCGCCGGAGCGCACAGAGGCGGCGAATTCCGCAAGACTCTTACCAAACCCCAGGAACGTCACCGGGAAAGTGAAGACATACAGCGTCGCAAAGCCGGGGATGAAGTCGTAATAGGCTTCGAACTCGTCATTTCCGACCGTCAGGGTCATGAGAAGGTATTTCAGGTTTGCCAGGATCTTTCCCGGAAGGGCGCTGTCAAAGGCGTAGAAGACGCGGCGCGGCAGACGGAGCCTTTCGATGGAAAAATAAGGCGTCACGATCTCCGGAAGATCCAGCATATTGACTGCGTAGAAGGCAAAGAGCGGCGCGCAGAGCAGGACAAAGAGCACGACGCCCGCAGCGCACTGTTTTCCGGTCATCCTGCCGGCGCGGATATAGGTAATGCAGACCAGTACGAGAAAGATCGGGATCACGAGGAGCGCAGAGCCGTAGGAATAGAGGCAGAGCGCAAAAAAGACGACCGAGATAAGGTACGGTGCGGTCTTCTTTGTCCGGGTCCCGGCGAGGAAGAAAAGGAGCGCCGCAAACAATAGGAGCGGGAGCGGACGGTTGTCCAGCGCCCAGCGCGAGAACATGATATGCCACGGACACAGCGCAAGCAGGAGTGTCCCGAAGAGCGCCGCCGTCCTGCCGCGCAGCTTCCATACGAGCAGGCAGAAAACGGGGAGCGTCAGGATGCCCAGGAGCGCCGGGACGATGCGCACGGAAAAGGCATACGGCCCGAAGAGCTTTATAGGGAGCATCATCAGGTAGATGAGGAGCGGTCCGCCGCCGCCAGAGCCCCAGGTGACGGGGTAGACGGGATACGAATAGCCGTAGCGGTCCGTCCCGTAGGTTGAAAGCACGTAGGCCTCATAGCCGAGCGAGGCCTCGTCCTGGTTTAAGCCGAGCGGGATTACAGAGAGCAGGTACAGCCTGAGAAAAGCGCCCACAGCGATAAGGATGAAAAGCGCGACGGGGATGAGGGGAATGAGCTTCTCCCGGAGAGCGTTTTTGCCTGTCCCATAAGGGAGCGCGTCTTTCCCGGTTTTTCTTCCGCGCACACAAAAAACGGCGGCCGCGCAGGCGGCCAGCGTCAAGGTGATGAGTGCGCAGGTATTCAGCAAAAACGTCGCTCGCATGGGCTTTCCTCTCTGATTCGAAATCATTATAATATAACTATTGTGAGAAATGAAGTTGCCGCAGCACCTGAAAAATCGGGGATTTTCGCACTGTCCGCGCCTGCGCTCATCCTGCTTTGGCTGAGCGTCCTTACGCGGAGCGACGCACTGTATATCGGGTATCTTTTCCCGGGGCTTATCGCCGCGGTATGCGCGGTGTCCCTGCGCGGAAGGGAGCCTTTTGCGGCTGCAGGCGGCGGGGAACGACCAGTTTATGCCGCATCCGCCCTGTATGCGATCGCCGTCACGGCCGCGAACGGCGGGATGATCCGTGCGATCCTTGCGCCGCAGGATTACTTTGCGGTGCGGAAGGTCTACGCGTTCCTGGTGTTCCTGATCCTTATTGCGGGAAGCATCGTGGTCGCGTACCAGAACATCCGGCTGATGCTCCATATCATGCGGACATTTGCAGAAAAGCGGATGGAGCGCGCAGGAGCTATGCGCACAGAAGACGGGCGCGCGGAGGGCGCTGCAAGGAAGCGCTCCGCGGCGGTCTTTGCGGCAGTCTTTTTTCCGATCTTTATCGTCGACCGCGTCTTTCAGGCGGGCTGCGCTTATCCGGGCATTCTGACGACGGATTCGATCTCCCAGGTCTCCCAGGTCCTCTCCGGACAGTATATGGACCAGCATCCCTTCTGGCACACGGCCTTCATGGGGCTGTTCATTCGCGCGGGATACGCGCTTTCCGGCTCCGTTTCCGCCGGGATCTCGTACTTTACAATCGTGCAGGCGGGACTGATGGCGGCGTGCTTTGCCTATGCCGTGATGACGCTGTACGAGGCGGGCTGCCCGAAGCGCGCGGTGTGGGGATGCGCTCTTTTGTACCTGGTTTTGCCGTACCATGTCGTATACAGCGCGACGCTCTGGAAGGACGTGTTGTTCGGCGGAGCGGCGCTTATGGCGGTCACGGCGCTCTTTCGGCTGACTGCGGGCAAAGGGGGTAAAACCGGGGACCGGATCCTTCTTTGCGCATCGGGTGCTGCCATGTGCCTGTTCCGGAGCAACGGCTGGCTCGTGCTGTTTTTGACGACGCTTTTCTTCCTGGCCGTCAGCCGCAAAGCCCTTAAAGACAGGGACAGCGCATTGCGGAAAACATTCGCGGTTATGGCGGGCGTCCTCGTCGTGACGCTGCTCATGAACGGGCCGGTCCTGCGGCTCTTCCACGTGGAAAAGGCGGATATGCTGGAGGCTGTCGGCGTGCCGCTTCAGCAGGTCGCCGGCTTTCTGAAGGAAGAGGGGCCGGAGGCCCTTACCGGCGCTGAGCGCGATATGCTGGAAAAACTCGCACCGCCGGAGCTTTTGCGGGACGTCTATGAGCCGGAGCTCGTCGATCCCGTAAAGGCGGCGATCCGCATCAAAGGCGGCCTTCCGGAGCTGGAGGCAAATAAGGGCGAATACCTGGGTCTCTACCTGCAGCTGATGCGGGAACATCCCGGGAGCTTTGCGCGCGCGTACGTGACGCATACGCGCGGCTTCTGGAACGCGGGGTACGACAACTACATCTGGGCGCAGGGGATCGGGAAAAACGACTTCGGCGTGACGCAGGCGCCCGGGAACCACTTCCTGACGGCAGTAAAGAACAGCTATCTGTGGCTCTTTGAAAACAGCGGGACACTGAAGATCATCAAGTGCATCGGCCTGTGAGTCTTTATGCTGATCTTCCTGTTTGCCGCGGCGCTCCAGAAAAACAGGTCGCGCGCGATCCTTGCCGTGCCGGGTATCGCCGTGGTCGCAACGCTCCTCCTTGCGACGCCGGCGGGAGGTGAATTCCGCTACGTTTACGCGGTGATGACGACGCTCCCCTTCGCGGCGGCAGGTATCTGCCTGTGCCCCAGGCCGGAGGAAGCGGGGAGAGATACAGTAAAGCAAAGTGCAGAAGGCGCGGCTGCGGATACAGCCGAAGCCGCGGAGTAAATCTATGACGGAACAGATGATTCAGAACACCGGAGCAGGAAAGAAGCGCCTCGCCGCACGCATCGGCATCGGCGCGGCGATTTTATTTGCGTGCAACGCGCTGTTTTTCCTTTTTATGGTGTTTGCCTTTTCGGCGGCGCCGCAGGAAAGAGTGCGCGCCCATGTGGAGGAATCGCTCGGGACGATCCGGAACGATCTGAACGCCTCGCCGCTGATCGACGAGACGAAGGCTTTCATGCCGGACTGGCGCTATGACATGATCTGGATCGACATCGCGGCGAACGAGCCGGAGAGCGCGCTCCGGTCTGCCATGACGCTTCCCTATCTGCAGAGCGACGGGGACTGGGAGGGCGAAAACGCAAACGAGGAGTCCTTTTACGTATTGCTCGTGCCGCTCCTGTACTACCCGGACGCGGAGGATGTGGAAGAGCACACCTACGCCCGGTACTGGATGGTACTCACGGGGATCCTGCGCCTCCTGTTCGTATTCCTGGAGCTGAAGGAGATCCGGATGCTCCTGTGGTGTGCGGCGCTTTTCTTGTTTGTGTATGTCGCGGGCAGGATGGCGCAGAAGCTCGGCATGAAATACGCAATGGCGCTCGCGATCGCCTTTTTCTCCCGGAACCTTCTGCTGCATGTTTTTTCCCTCACGACGGCGATCGACGTGCTGGTGACGCTCTGCGGGCTCGCCGTGCTGCTGACCTGGTATGAGAAGCCGGCATTTTGCGAAAACAGGCTGTATTATTACCTGATCCTAGGGATCCTGTGCTTTTCCGTGGGATCGATCATCGCACCGCTCCTGACGCTGGGGCTTCCGCTCATCACGGAGCTTGCGCTCGCGGGACATGGTATGGCAAAAGAGCAGCAGCCCATGAGGCGTTTTGCCGAAATCTTCCTGGCGAGCGTTTCCTGGCTCATCGGTTTTGCCGGCTCCATGGTCATCAAGACCGTCCTCGCGACGGCGATCGCCGGGGACGGGGGCGATACCTCCGGGCGATTCCTGGAGTACCTGCAGCCGGGGACTTCGCTCAGGGACCGCTTCTACATCATCGGCTACTGCCTGGAGGGTGTCTTTGCGCCGAACGGGATTAAAAGGCTGATCCTTATTGCCGCGGCGGCCGGCTTTGTCCTTTTGATCGCGCTGCGGGGATATCGGAAAATAAACGCAGCGCCGTGGATCCTGATCGTCGGGCTCTATCCCATCGTCTGGTCGATCATACTCGTCGGGCACAGCTCGCACTTTTTTGTCGCGAATATCTATGCGGTCGTCGTATACGCATTCTTCATGATCCTCGCGGAGCTTTCCGGGAAGAATTGCTTGTAATTGACGGGGCGATATGTTAACATTATTCTCGCTTGTGAATTTGCGGGGAAGCTCCCGCGGCACAGGAAGAGAAGACGAACAGAAGCAAAGAAGGGCAGGAAGAAGAGAGAATGAGCGCACTTAGAATCCTTTTGACAATTGTTATGATCATCGTCTGCATCGGACTGACGATCGTTGTGCTTATGCAGGAAGGCAGATCCCAGGGCCTTGGCGCCATCAGCGGCGCAGCGGAGACCTACTGGGGCAAGAACAAGGGCCGTTCCATGGAAGGGTTACTCGAGAAGATCACCATCGTGTTATGCGTGCTGTTCTTCGTGGTGGCGCTGCTCCTCAACATGCATATTATCTGAGACGGTTTTCGGACGCACCCGGATACTGAGCAACAGACCGCAAAGCCCCTGCAGAAGCAGGGGCTTTTTCTGACCCGCAGGCCGCGCTGCGGATTATGATAGAATAATAATATCAAGGGTTATTCCGGCGCATCGCCGGCACGGAGATTACAATGACTGAAAATGTGAAACTTATCGCCAACAACAAAAAGGCGTACCACGACTATTTCATAGAGGAGAAGATCGAGTGCGGCATCGAGCTGTACGGGACGGAGGTAAAATCCATCCGCCAAGGAAAGTGCTCGATCAAGGAGGCCTATGTCGCGGTCGACAAGGGCGAGTGCTTTGTCGAGGGCATGAACATCAGCCCGTACGAAAAGGGCAACATCTTCAACCGCGACCCGCTCCGCAGAAAGCGCCTGCTTCTGCACAAGAGCCAGATCATGAAGCTCGCCGGCCAGGTGCAGCAGAAGGGCTATACCCTGATGCCGCTGCAGGTCTATTTAAAGCGCGGGCGCGTCAAGGTGGAGATCGGCCTTGCCCGCGGCAAGAAGCTCTATGACAAGCGCGAAGACATGCGGCGCAAGGAGCAGCGCCGCGAGATCGAACGGGATTTCAAGGGCTCGCTCAAGATCTGACCGAACCATAAGGGGTACAACATGCGTTTTCTCGGAAATATCATCTGGCTCATCTGCGGAGGGCTCTTCAGCGGCCTGGGATGGATTGTTACGGGGATGCTCTGGTGCATCTCCATCATCGGCATCCCCTACGGGCTGCAGTGTTTTAAATTCGCGAAGGTCTCCTTCTGGCCCTTCGGGAAGGAGATCGTCTACGACGGCGGCGCAGTGAGTTTTCTCGTGAACGTCATCTGGTTCCTGTTCGGTGGCTGCGCGATGGCGCTCGGAAACCTTTTGATCGGATGCTTTTTGTGTTTGACCATTATCGGTATCCCCTTCGGGAAGCAGTTCTTTAAGCTGGCAGGCCTGTCGCTCAGACCGTTCGGCGCGAGAGTGGCGAGGCGGTAAGGAGGCAAGTATGGCGGACCCAAAACTCACTGTGACGGCCAAAGCTGAGAAGGCCTCCGGCGAAAAGACAAGGGCGCAGGAAGCCGCAGCAAGAGAGATCGAGAAAAAGCAGCGCGAAGCTGCAAAAAAGGCGGAGGAGGCCCGCGCGGAACAAGCGCGCATCGAAGCCGAAAGGGAAGCCGCCCGGAAGAAGGCCGAGGAGGAGCGGAAAGCGGCGAAGGAAGCTGCCGAAAAGGCGGCGGCGGAAGCGGAGGCTGCCAGGAAAGCGGCAGAGGAGGCGGCAGCGCAGGCGGCCGCTGAAGAGGCGCGCCGGAAGGAAGAAAGAAAACAGCAGGCCGCAAAGACTGCCGCGGCCGGCGCAACACTCGCCGCGGGCGCATACCAGAAAGCAAAGAGCGCGGGGGTGATCGCGAAGCTGGGCAGAACCTTTATCGGCGGTCTTCTGATCGGCGCGGTCCTCGGCATCGCGGGAGGACTGTTCGGCGGGTACCTCCTGTTTAAGGGCGCGCCGCAGCCGCAGGAGTCCGCTCCCGTGACGGCCGCGCAGCTCGCGTCCGAGCTCGCCGTGACAGTTCCGCAGGTCGAAGAGGCGGACCTCACCATCGACAACGACGGCGTGCTCGGCTACACGGCGGCCGATTTCCAGGACGCCGTTCTGGGCGGCGCCAGCGAACATCAGGAGCTCATTGTCTTCGAACAGGAGCTCTCCATCCCGACGACCCTCACGAAGTCCGGCCTCGGGAACCTCGCCATCTTTTCCAAGATGAAGAACATCACCTACTACGGCACCGGCGTCTACACCGTCGACCTCAGCCGCATGGACAGCGACCACATCCTCGTGGACGAGGACGACCAGGTCGTCACCATCCTCATCCCGCACACCGTCCTGCAGTACGTCAACGCGGAGCTCGAAAAGACCGAGTTCGAGGAGACGGACAAGGGACTCCTTTCCTTCGGGGACATCAAACTGACGCCGGAGGAGACAGGGATCCTCGAGACGGCGGTCCTTTCCGCCATGCGCGAACGCCTCGATGCGCCGGATATGTATGCGGAGGCCGACCGCTTCGCAACCCTCAAGACATGGGAAATCTTCCAGCCGCTCATCACAGCCGTTTCGCCGGCATATAAGGTGGAAATGGTGTTCGAGTAAGGAAAAGAGCCCGCATCAAAAGGCATCTATGAACCCCGGGAGGAAGCTCCCGGGTGTTTTTTGTGTGCAGAATCAAATTCGCAAAATTTACACGCCCTGTAGTGAAAGGAGAGACCTGCGGACAGCGATTGAAATTCGCAGGGAAAATTTCACATGAAAAAAGCAGGGAAGAACACAAATGATAACAACACCAGAGAGTCCGTAGAATATTACTTGGATGATGAGGAGGTATGCATGAGCCGGGATCCAGAGCAGTATGGCGGAATCTACAGAGAACTGGCGGAGCTATTAGGCGACGCCGCGGTCGCGAAGATCTGGAAACACTACAGAGGGCTGACAGTGACGTTTCCGATGCGGCTGCATTCCAGAGACCAGATCCACCAGTTTATCGAGTCCAACATGAAAGCTATGAAACCGGCTGAGATCGGAAAGGCAGTAGGATTGTCCGAACGCAGGGTCCGGCAGATCATCCACGACATCAGGAACAAAAAGAAACAGAAGAAAGACTCAAAATAGGGAGGAGACATGGCAATCAAAATGGAACCGGCAATCTGCAGCCAGTGCGGTGCGCAGGTAGAGGTGGATCCGACGAAGACAAAGGCTGTCTGCGAGTTCTGCGGGACGCCCTTTGCGGTAAGTAATGCGATAGAAAACTATAAAGCGGAGTACAACCAGACCTACAATACGTACAACGTGCATCATGCGAAAAAAGGTGTTGCGGAGTCTGCATTTGACTTCCTGGACAAGCAGATGGAGAGAAAGGAGCAGAGACAACTCCGGGAAGAGGAGCGGCGCAGGGCAATATGGAAAAACATCGGGTTGGCGTTCCTTTGGATATGTTTTCTTCCGTTTATGTTTTGTTACTGGCTTTTTAAGACAGACAAGCTTTCTCCGAAAATCAAGAAGGGTATCGCAATTGGATTTGCGGCTCTGGTTGTTATCTCCATGATCGCTGATGCCATCAGCGGCGGAGGCGAAGCAGAGAAAAAAGCTATTGCGGCTGTGCCCAGCCAGGTCAATAAGGCAACTACAGAATATGTATCACTGAAAAATACTGACTTTGCGGAAAGCACAGGGACCAACACGATCGGTGATGTTACTTATGACTACCCCGCCTCCTGGCTAATCGAGACCCGGAACGGAGAAAGCAGCAGCCGGCACCTGTTGCAAGGCTCAAGTGACAATATTCTTATCTGTGAACAGCAGCAGGTAGATGCGCGTGGCTATAACAAGGTTTCTGTGCTGGGCGAGTTGTACAAAAACTATGAGAAAGACAGCACGGCAACATTTCTGGGTTATCAGAAGATCCTGGTAGACGGGGCTCCAGGCATCTTGATTGACGCGATGCAGGAGGATTCCCAGGCGATCACGATGGTATTGTTCCTGCCGGACGATTATCACCTTTGCAGGGTAACACTATTCAACAAAGAGGCGCTTAGTGACAGCGATAAGGCCAATTTCATCGCACTGCTCGAGAGCATGAAAGCAGAATAGACGGACGGGATGACCGGGGAGGATAACAGACATGTACGACGAGAGACATATCGGGAATGAGGTATACAGCACCGACTATGAATGCCCGCACTGCGGGGAACACGAAACGGATTACGACGGTTTCTGCGTGCACTGCGGCGAGCATGTCGTGCAGTATGATGACGCGGAGGCACATGAGCCGGAGCCGGTGGAAGTTGTAGAAGAGACAAGGCCGGCAGCAGGGAGACAACGCTCTGCAGGAAGAAGCGGGAACGTCGGGAAAGGAAGAAGCAACAGCGCTGCGAATAGAGGTGGACTCTCTGACACCCTGCAGAACAAGAAGCTTCTCATTGGGATCGGAGCCGCGGCAGCAGTGCTCCTTCTGATTGGGATCTTTGCGCTGGCCGGCGGAAAAAAGAACGAAGAAATCGCTGAGGCGGATTCTCCCGTGCAAATCCAGACAGACTTTACGGGGTTCTATGTTCCGGCAGACCAGGCTGCCATTACGGCGGCAAATACCGTGACACCGGCGCCGGCAGCTGCGCAGGAGAGTGCTGCACAGGCAACTGGGCAGCCCGCTGAGAGCCAGCAGGCGCAGGCACAAGAACAGATACAGGCACAGGCAGAAGCGCCGCAGACACAGCCGCAGGTCCAGGAGCAGCAGTCAGTCGCTGAGTCGCAGCCAACGCCGGAACCGCAGCCTGCCCCGGAACAGCAGACCGCCGAAGCACCGGCACCTGAACCTGCGCCGGAAGCTCCCGCACCGGCAGAGACCACCGCATCCAGCGGAATTCGGCCGGAGTTTAAACAGGCGGTGGATAGTTATGAGGCGTTTATTGATGAATATGTAGCGTTCATGAAGAAGTATGAGACCTCCAACGATATTTCTCTGCTCGCTGATTATGCTACATTTCTGAGCAAATACAACGATTATACCTCCAAGTTCGATGCTTTGGATTCACAGAACGATGAAGAAGCCAGGTATTTCCTGGAGGCGCAGACCCGAGTTTTGAATAAGATCGCAGGGGCGATGTAAGTGATTTGGAATAAACAGACAGTATAAAGACCAGGAGAGACAGGTATGAAGCCTGTCTCTCTGATTTTGTATCAAATTGTATTGCTTCTGTGGGTCATATATTAAAGAAGAAGAGGTAGAAGAACTCCCTAATCAGACCGCATCCGCACCCAGTATCTCCGAAAGGATTGAAGAATTAACAAAACGGACCGGAGACCTTTTCATCAAGGATAAAGCAACAGGACTGTCGGCAGCTGACCATAAAGAAGTTGATAAACATCATTTCTCCGGCGAAGCAGATGCGCGTGGATACGGATCGTTCATCTGTGAGCAGCTGCCGGAATTCAGTATACCTACATGGCTGCACCGATCGTTATTCATTGCAACAATCACCGGAATAGAGTATGATGATATTGGTAAAGAAAGTAAGAAATTCGCTTCGGCGAGAAGGGAGATCTTATGGATATCGCAACAGTGTCCAGTAAAGGTCAGATAACGATTCCAAAGGCTGTCCGAGAAGCCCTTGGCATCGAATTTGGCGACAAGATCGTTATACAGCAGGAAGACAATGGCAGGTTTTATTTTGACAATGCCGCCCTGGTTGTCTTTTCCCGCGCTGCCGATGACTTCAAAGGCGCAGCCAAGAAGGCTGGCTTTAAGAACGAAAGAGAAATGCAGAACTATATGAAGGGCGTCCGCAAGAAAGTAAGAGGCTACTGATATGAAGGTGATGCTGGATACAAATATCCTGGTATCGGCCATCTTCTTTCCTTCGAAACGTACGAGTAGCTTTCTGAATGCACTTTCTTCGCATGAAATCGTGATCAGCCAGTATAGCATCGATGAGCTTCATGAAGTTACTGCAGAGAAGTTCCCACAGATGAAGGTTAAGTTGGATGCCTTTTTCAAGGATCTTCCTTACGAGTTGCTTCCTACAGCGAGAGCGAAAAGTAAGAAGGGAATCCCGATGATCCGGGATGTCAAGGATGTACCGATTCTTGTAACCGCTATTCTGGAGAATGTGGACATCCTGGTAACCGGAGATGAAGATTTTCTCGTGCTGCAGACAGAGAGGCCGGAGATAATGACAATGGCGGAGTTTGAGAAGAAATACAGATAGTACTGGATAAAAGATGAGATAATTGCTCCAAAGGAGGTATCCCCATGTTACCCATCGGAACCAAAGCACCGCAGTTTACGCTCCCGGACCAGAACGGAGAGCCGCGGAGCCTCTCGGATTATAAGGGACAGAAGGTAATTCTCTATTTTTACCCGAAGGACATGACTTCCGGCTGTACGAAGCAGGCCTGTGCGTTCGGCGATCTGTACCCGCAGTTCCGGGAGAAGGGCGCGGTCGTTCTGGGCGTGAGCAAGGACAGCGTTGCGTCCCACAAAAAGTTCGAAGAAAAATACGGTCTGCCGTTTACGCTGCTTTCCGATCCGGAAAAGGAAGTGATCCGGGCCTATGACGTCTGGAAGGAGAAAAAGAATTACGGCAAGGTCTCCATGGGCGTCGTTCGGACCACGTATCTGATCGACGAGAAGGGGATTATCGTGAAGGCCTTCGACAAGGTGAAGGCGGCGGACAATCCGGCACAGATGTTGGGAGAGCTCGCGTGAGGATCATCATTTCTCCGGCAAAGCAGATGCGCGTGGATACGGATTCGTTCATCTGCGACCAGCTGCCGGCATTCATGGAGAAGACCGGAATCCTGAAGGACTGGATCCGGTCTCTTTCCTATACGGAGCAAAAACGGCTGTGGGCCTGCAATGACAAAATTGCGCAGGAAAACGCGGCGCGTTTTGCAGACATGGACCTTACGCGGAACCTGACGTCGGCGATCCTCGCCTATGACGGCATTCAGTACACCTACATGGCGCCGGCCGTATTTGAGGATGGCCAATACGATTATGTACAGGAGCATCTTCGGATCCTGTCCGGCTTTTACGGTGTGGTAAGGCCGATGGACGGCGTCGTGCCATACCGTCTGGAGATGCAGGCGAAGGCCGCGGTCGCGGGGCACAGGGATCTGTATGATTTCTGGGGCGATGATCTGTACCGCGAGGTGATGGACGAGAGTCGCGTGCTGGTCAATCTTGCTTCCAAAGAGTACTCAAAATGTATTGAGAAATACCTGCAGCCAGGAGATCGCTATGTCACCTGCATTTTCGGCGAGCCGGATGGGGAAAAGATCATCCAGAAGGGCGTCTATGCGAAGATGGCCCGCGGCGAGATGGTACGCTTCATGGCGGGCATTCGCGCGGAAGAGCCGGAGCAGTTGAGGGCTTTTAACTGGAGCGGGTACCGGTTTGACGAGGGCAGATCCTCGGAGAATGAGTATGTCTTCGTGCGGACAGAGGTACCCGGAAAATCTTTATAGAATAATCTACAGACAATAGGAAAAGATGAAAAGGAGATAAGCTGTGATCTATATAGTATCGTTTATTCTCAGCCTGCTGCCTGCCATCGCGCTTTACCTGTGGCTGAAGAACCTGAAGGGAATGCAGGAAGGGCATCCGGAAGTCTGCAAAAAGGCGCTGATCCGGGGCTTTTTATGCGTGATACCTGTCGTATTTCTTTCCGCGACCCTGCACATCGGCGGGAATCTGCTGCATTTCCGCGACGGCGATCCGATCCTCTATCAGGTGTATTACAAGTTCATTGTCCTCGCATTCGCGGAAGAGCTGGTAAAATTCCTGACCTTCAGGCGGGTGATCAGAAACCGGGACTTCTCCTGGCTGGAGCTCACGATCTACATGGTGATCGTCGGCATCGGGTTTGAGATCATAGAGTCGATTCCGTACATGATCGGTTCCGGGCCGATCCATTTCCTGGTGCGGGGCTTGACTCTGATGCATGCCGCTTTCGGATTCGTAATGGGATATTTTTACGGCAAGTCGGTGCATACCGGCAAAAAGTATTTTGCGGTGATCGGCTTCCTGCTGTCCTTCCTGATGCACGGACTGTATGACTTCACGCTGAGCGATGAATTGATAGCCCTGAGTGATGCGGTCGCAATCATACCGGTCTCCCTGGCTGCTTTTTCGGTTGTTTTGATTGTGATGCTGATCCGGTTTGTAGTAAAGAAAAGAAGAGAGCTCGCCTGAGCGTCGATTCCGTCAATATCCAGAAACAGCGAGGCAAAAATGCCTCGCTCTTTTCGGATGGATTAGGCGGGAATCGAACCCGCGTCCAAAGACCCGTTCAGCGTACTTCTACTATCATAGTCTGCCCATTTGCGCGGCCCTAAGGCTTTGCCTTTCCCTCCCGCGGCAGGAAGCAGACACCTTTCCGCGTTCGGTAGCTTCATGATACGCCCATAAGCGCAAAGCTTAGCTTATGTCGTTTCCTGCTTTCATGATACCGTATCCGCAGGATGCAGGTGTCCTGCGGGCGGCACGCAGCACTTAGGCTGCGAGTGCTAATTTTTTATTGTTAGCGTTTATTTTTAGGTTTGCCGTTTGACGATCGGCGTCGGATAGCTTCTCCACCTTCAAGATCCCTGTCGAAACCTTTACTAACCCGTGGACAAGTGTATTATAACAGCAATGCAAAGGATTTGAAACGCCCGGTATACGTTTTTATACTTATTTTACTTTTACGGACGAAATAAGTGACTTTCGCGCCGCAAAGGATGTATGATTAGGAACTGATATTGTTAAAGACCCCGTCGCAGGGGCAATGGACATTCGGAGGTTTTCTTTTGAACGCTACGGATAACAGGGGCGGCATACGCGGCAGGTATCTGCTGGTCTGGATCGCGATGTGCGGGATGATCGGGACGTCGGTCGGCATGGTAAAGAACTGCACGGGAATCTTTTTTAACCCGATCGCGGAGACGTACGGCATCGGCCGAGGTGCGGTCAGCCTGACGATGACGATCACCTGCGTCATGCTGGCGCTGGGAGACCTGCTCTCGGCGCGGTTTATCGGCAGCCGTCATTTCAGGAAAAAGGTCTGGTTCTGGTCAGCAGGGGTCATCGTGCCGACGGTCCTGATGGCGGTTTCGCCGAATATCGGTGTGCTGTACCTGCTGCATGTATTCCGCGCGTTCGCCGGAGGGATCCTGGGCCTTGTCATCTCGACGATCATCATCAACCGGTGGTTCGTGCGCTACAATTCACTCGTGACAGGCGTGGTGCTTGCGGTCAGCGGCCTCACGGGAGCGCTGATGGCGCCGGTCCTGTCCGCGGTCATTGAGCTGACGAACTGGCGGATCGGATATCTGGCGGAAGCGGCGTTTATGCTGCTGTTTTACCTGCCTGTCTTATTTCTCCCCGTGAGCTTTGCACCGGAGGACCTGGGGCTCCCGGCGCTGGGCGCAGCAGAGGAGCCTTCGCAGGCAGAAGAGACCGCTCCGGCATCTAAAGACCGGGAAGCGCCTGCAGACGGGAAGCCCGCGGCCGGGAAGGAGAGCGCCGCAATTCCGCTCACTCTCATGGCGCTGATGCTTGTCTATGTCTTCATGGGAAACTGTATCTCGTCGCTGTCGCAGCACCTGCCGGGAATCGCGGATTCCGCGGGCTTTACGACAGCCGTCGGGGCGGCGCTGGTCTCTGTGTGCATGGCGGCGAACGCCGGGGGAAAGGTCGTCATGGGAATGCTCGCGGACCGCTTTGGCAGGAAATGGCCGGCGGTCGCCTACGCATCGCTGATCGGCACGGGACTTTTCCTGATGCTGACGGTTCGCACGGTGCCCGCGGCGTTTCTGGGCGCGGTCTCCGTCGGTCTTGCCTTTTCGATCACGACGGTCGTCGCTTCCCTTATCACAAAGGATGCCTTCGGCCGGGATAAATACAGCCGTACGTTTCCCGTCATCAGCATGGCCGGCACGCTTTCCGGCGCGGCGGCGGCTCCCGCGATCGGCTCCGTCTACGACTTTACCGGCAACTATACACTTGCGATTCTCATAGAGCTCTGCTTCGCGGTCACGATCATCGCGCTGATCCTTCTGATCTACGCACGGGCGGGGAGAGAGCGGTCCATATAAGAAATTGGAAAAAGAATACCTCAGAAAACGTTTGAACGAG
>CACZQP010000062.1 GCA_902783385.1 uncultured Lachnospiraceae bacterium
ACCAGCTGACGATGGAGATCATGCAGCGGGTGGCCGCAAAGCACGGCCTTGTGTGTCTCCTTCATGAAAAACCGTTTGCCGGCGTAAACGGCAGCGGCAAGCACAACAACTGGTCCATCGCGACCGATACGGGCATAAACCTCCTGTCACCGGGCGATACGCCCTACGAGAACGCGCAGTTTCTGCTGTTCCTGTGCGCAGTGATCAAGGCTGTGGACGATTATCAGGACCTTTTGCGCATCGCGGTCGCGACGGCGGGAAATGATCACCGCCTGGGCGCAAACGAGGCGCCGCCGGCCGTGATCTCGATCTTCCTGGGGGATGAGCTGACGGCTGTCCTGGAGGCGATCGATTCGGACGTTCCGTATCAGGGAACGGAAAAAAAACAGATGAAGCTCGGAGTGGACGTACTGCCGAAGTTCAACCGCGATACGACAGACCGCAACCGGACATCGCCGTTTGCCTTCACGGGGAATAAGTTTGAGTTCCGGATGCTCGGCTCGTCAAACTCCATTGCGTGCACGAACATCATGCTCAACAGCGCGGTCGCCGCGAGCCTGCGCGACTGTGCGGACCGCCTGGAGGAAGCGGAGGATTTCGAAGCATCGCTCCACGACCTGATCCGTCAGACCGTCAGGGAACACAAGCGGATCATATTTAACGGAAACGGATACGACGACGCCTGGATCCTGGAGGCGACGGAGAAGAGAGGTCTTCTGAATTTCCGGACGACAGCGGACTGCATGCCGCACCTGATGGATAAAAAGAACGTCGAAATGCTCACGTCTCTGGGTGTCTACACGGAGGAAGAGCTGCGCTCCAGGCGCGACATCATGCTGGAAAACTACTGCAAGAGCGTGACGATCGAAGCGGGCACCATGATCGATATGGTCCACAAGCGGATCGCGCCGGCCATTATGCGCTTTTCGGCGGATCTTGCAAAGCAGCTGGCCGAAAAGAAGGCTCTCTTCCCGGAGCTTGCGTGCGAAAGCGAGACGGAGCTGATCGTGAAGCTCTCCGGCCTGACGGACAGCATCACGGAGAAGACGCACGAGCTGTGCAGGGCCGTGATGAGCCTGAAGGACGCGGAGGATATCATTGCGGAATCCGTCCTGATCCGCGACCGGGTGATCCCGAAGATGATCGAGCTGCGGATCCCGTGCGACGAAGCGGAGCTTTTGACGGACAAAAGCTACTGGCCGTTCCCGACATACGGAGACATTCTTTTCAGCGTGAAGTAACAAAGCGCAGAGACGGAGGAAAAAGAGATGTGTTCAATTATGTGCTACTGCAGCGCAAAGGCGGATGGGAACAGGTTTCGGGAAGCATTTTCCCGCACGGCATCGAGGGGGCCGGACGACTGCAGGATCATAGATACCGGAGCGGGGCTCATGGGTTTCCAGCGGCTTTCCATCATGGGACTGACGCCGTCCGGCATGCAGCCCTTTGCGCTGGACGGGAGCTTTGTGGTCTGCAACGGCGAGCTCTACGGATTTGAAAAAGAGCGGGAGAAGCTCCGCGCCAAGGGATATGTTTTTCGTTCCGACAGCGACTGCGAGATCATCCTGCCGATGTATTTCGAATACGGGACGCAGATGTTCTCCATGCTCGATGCGGAATTTGCCATGGTGATCTTTGACGGCGGGAGGGGGGAGTACATCGCCGCCCGCGATCCGATCGGGATCCGGCCGCTGTATTACGGGTATGATGCCGAAGAAAAGATCCTTTTTGCTAGTGAGCCGAAGGACCTTGTGGGACTGACGGAGAGGATCATGCCGTTTCCGCCCGGTCATTACTACAGGAACGGGAAGTTTGTATGCTACCGCGACATGGCGGCGCCTGCAGCTGTATGTCATGACGACCTTGAGACCGCCTGCAGAAAAATCAGGGAGAAGCTGATCGAAGGGGTGAAGAAGCGCCTCGTGTCCGATGCGAAGGTGGGCTTTCTTCTCTCCGGCGGACTGGATTCGTCCCTCGTCTGTGCGATCGCGGCGCGGGAGTCTGCCGCGCCGATCAAGACGTTTGCGATCGGCATGAGTGAGGATGCCATTGACCTGAAATACGCGCGGCAGGTCGCGGAGCATATCGGAAGTCATCACACGGAGGTGTTCATGACGCCGGAGGAGGTCATCTCCTCCCTCGAAGAAGTCATTCACCTTCTCGGGACGTTTGACATCACGACGATCCGCGCGAGCATCGGGATGTACCTGGTCTGCAGGGCAATTCATGAGCGGACGGATATCCGCGTGATCCTGACCGGGGAAATCTCAGATGAGCTTTTCGGATATAAGTACACGGACTTTGCACCGTCTGCGGCGGCATTCCAGGAGGAGGCGCAGAAGCGGATCAGGGAGCTCCACATGTATGACGTGCTCCGCGCGGACCGCTGCATTTCCGTCAATTCCCTGGAAGCCCGCGTGCCGTTCGGGGATCTCGATTTCGCCTCCTATGTCATGGCACTGGATCCGGAGATGAAGATCAATCGGTATGGAAAGGGAAAATACCTGCTGCGCCATGCCTTCGAAGGCCTGGGGTACCTGCCGGAGAGCATCCTCTGGCGCGAAAAAGCCGCGTTCTCGGACGCGGTCGGGCACTCCATGGTGGACTACCTGAAGGAATATGCGCAGAAGCAGTATACGGACAGGGAATTCGAGGAGAAGAGACTTCATTATGATCATGCGCGGCCGTTCACGAAGGAGTCCCTCCTCTACCGGGAAATTTTTGAAAAATACTATCCGGGCCAGGCGGAGATGATCGCGGATTTCTGGATGCCGAACAGGTCCTGGGAGGGATGCGACGTGGACGATCCTTCTGCCCGTGTCCTTTCAAACTACGGCGCGAGCGGAACCTGATGTGAAGCGGCGCACAAGGCGGCGGTGCAGAGGAAGAGGTGAAAAGATGAGCAACTGTGTGATTGTTGGGATCAACTGGGGAGATGAGGGAAAAGGACGGATGGTCGATTTTCTGACGGACCGTTACGATGTGGTCGTCCGTTATCAGGGCGGAGGAAACGCGGGACACACCGTCATCAACGAGAAAGGGAAATTCGCGCTCCATCTGCTCCCATCCGGGGTCTTTCGAAGGGGCGTGGTCAACGTGCTCGGAAACGGCGTCGCGCTCGACCCGGAGAACCTGTGGAAGGAGATCCTGGAGCTTAAATCCAGGGGCGTCGGGATCACGCCCGATAACCTGAAGATCAGTGAGAGAGCCGCGCTCCTTCTTCCCTGGCACAGGGACCAGGATGCGCTGGAAGAGGCGCGTCTTGCGGATAAGAAGTACGGCTCCACGAAACAGGGGATCGCTCCCTTCTATTCGGACAAGTACCAGAAGAAGACCGTGCTCGCGGGGGAGCTCCGGTATCCGGAGGAATTGCGGAGACATCTCAAAGAGCTGCTCGAGTGGAAGAACCTGACACTGACAAAGGTGTACGGGGCTGCGCCCTATACGATGGAAATGATGGAGGCATGGATCAGGGAGTACTGTGAGCCGGTCGCGCCGTTTCTGTGCAATACCGGGGAGATCCTGAAGACGGCGCAGGCGGAAGGAAAGAGCATTCTGTTCGAGGCGCAGCTCGGGGCGCTGCGGGATCTCGATTTCGGGATCTGTCCGTACACGACATCGTCCAATACGCTGGCCGCCTATGCGCCGATCGGAGCAGGGCTTCCGACAGCCGGGATCGACGAGGTGATCGGCGTGGTGAAGGCCTATTCCTCCTGCGTCGGAGAGGGTCCCTTTATCTGCGAATCTTTCGGGGAGGAAGCCGAAAAGCTCCGCGAGGCAGGCGCCGAATACGGCGCAAAGACAGGCCGTCCGCGCCGGGTCGGACCCGTCGATCTCGTCGCGACACGCTACGGTATTGCGGTGCAGGGCGCCTCGAAGATCGCACTGACAAAGCTCGATGTGCTCGGCTATCTGGAGAAGATCCCGGTCTGTGTGCGGTATCGCACAGGCAAAGAGGAGACGGATATCTTCCCGTTCCCGACCGAGCTGGAAAAAGCGGAGCCGGTGATCGAGTATCTCGACGGCTGGCAGTGTGATATTTCCGGAGTCCGGTCCTTTGACGAGCTGCCGGAGGCCGCACGGAATTATGTGCTGTATCTGGAGCAGGCGCTTGATTGTCCCATTGCCTATGTGTCCGTCGGGGCCGAGCGGGAAAGCATCATCTGCCGGTCCGGGGAGCGGGAAGAAGCCGCGGGAGGCGTTTTATGACAAAGTATATTTTCGTGACAGGCGGCGTGGTGTCCGGACTGGGGAAGGGGATCACCGCCGCATCGCTCGGAAGGCTCTTAAAGGCGCGCGGACTGAAGGTTGCGGCGCAGAAGCTGGATCCTTATATCAACGTGGACCCGGGCACCATGAGCCCCTATCAGCATGGGGAGGTCTATGTGACGGAGGACGGTGCGGAGACCGACCTGGATCTGGGGCATTATGAGCGTTTCATCGACGAGGACCTGAACCAGTTTTCCAACCTGACGACGGGAAAGGTATACTGGAACGTCCTGAACAAGGAGCGCCGGGGGGAATACCTCGGCTCCACGGTGCAGGTCATCCCGCATATCACAAATGAAATCAAGGAATTTGTCTACAGAGTCGGCAAAAAGACCGGCGCCGACGTGGTTATCACCGAGATCGGCGGCACTATAGGCGATATCGAGTCGCAGCCGTTCATCGAGGCCGTCCGCCAGATCTCCCTTGAAGTCGGGCGGGAGAACAGCCTCTTCATCCACGTGACGCTCGTGCCGTACCTGCGCGGGTCGGAGGAGCACAAATCAAAGCCCACCCAGCACTCGGTCAAGGAGCTGCAGGGCATGGGCATCAACCCGAACATCATCGTCCTGCGCTGCGATGAGCCCCTGGAGGAACCGATTTTCCAAAAAATCGCGCTGTTCTGCAACGTAAAACCGGATTGTGTTATCGAAAATATCACCCTGCCTGACATCTACGGGGCGCCGCTCATGCTGGAAAAATCACATTTTTCAGAAGTCGTGTGCCGCGAGCTGGGGCTTGACACGCCCGCCCCTGACCTTACCGAGTGGGCGGCGATGGTCGGGCGCATCAACCGGGCTCGGCAGCACTGCGTGGATATAGGTCTCGTAGGAAAATACGTCGGCCTTCACGACGCTTATTTATCGGTTGCGGAAGCGCTCAGGCACGCGGGATTTTACCATGACGTCCACGTCAACATCCACTGGATCGACTCAGGGGAAATACGCGAGGACAACGTCTGTGACAAGCTCGCTGGACTCGACGGCATTATCGTGCCGGGCGGGTTCGGGAGCCGCGGCATCGCGGGGATGATATTAGCCGCGAAGTACGCCAGGGAGCGCAGACTGCCTTATTTCGGGATCTGCCTCGGGATGCAGACAGCCGTGATAGAATTTGCCAGAAACGCGGCCGGAATCACGGGTGCGGACTCCGGCGAATTTGACGAGGAGTGCGCGGACAAGGTCATCGACTTCATGCCGGGCCAGAGCGACGAGATCGACAAGGGAGGGACGCTGCGGCTGGGCGCATATCCCTGCGAGATCACTCCCGGCTCGACGATGGAGCGCTGCTACGGCACCTTGAGCGTCAGCGAGCGCCATCGCCACCGCTACGAGATCAACAACGACTACCGCGAGAGGCTTTCGGCCTGCGGACTGACCCTGAGCGGCCTGTCGCCTGACAACAGGCTGGTCGAGGCTGTGGAGCTTTCCGGGCTGCCGTTCTTTGTCGGAGTCCAGTTCCACCCTGAATTCAAGAGCCGCCCGAACAAGCCGCATCCGCTTTTTCTTGGCTTCATCGGGGCAGCCCTCTTGCAGCACAGCAGGAAATAGCTGCTGAAAAGCAGCCAGACGCAAGCGCCCAACGGCCGCTGTTTTGAAAGCGGCACGACGAAAGCGCCCAACGGCCGCTGTTTTGCAGAACTGTGCAGGATATGTAGCTATTATCCAGAGCAAGGTGTGACCGAGGCCTGACCCCGAACAGAAGTAATCCAGAACAAGGCGGGATCGAGACCTTGCTCCGAACAAAAGATATCCGTAGGATGGCGGGACCTAGGCCTTGCTCCGAACAAAAGTTATCACGATATTTCATGGAGAAAATATATGACGATGCCGAACATGCACTACAGGGATCTGAAGGATTCCTACTTATTTTACAATATCGCGCAGAAGACGAAGGCGTACCTCGCGGCGCACCCCGATCAGCACCTGTACCGCATGGGTATAGGCGACGTCTCACTTCCGCTGTGCAAAGCCGTGATCACGGCGCTGCACGAAGCCGTCGACGACCAGGCGGACCGCGGACGTTTTCACGGATATATGCCGGAGTGCGGCGCGCCCTTCCTCCGTCAGGCTGTCGCGCGGCATTACCGCGGTCGCGGGATAAATATCGCCGACGACGAGGTCTTCGTGTCCTCCGGGGCGAGCGACGAGCTCGGCGACATACTCGACTTATTTGACCGCGGCAGCAGCGCCCTCGTCATCGAGCCGGCCTACCCGGCTTATGTGGACGCCAATGTCATGGCCGGGCGAAGGATAATCCACCTCCCTTCGGGCAAAGAGAACGGCTTCCTGCCTGAGCCCTCCGAGGAAGCGAAGGCGGACATACTCTACATTTGCTCGCCGAACAATCCGACCGGGGCGGTTTTTGACCGAGAAAAGCTGCAGCGCTGGGTGGATTTTGCCAACGACTGCGGTTCTGTCATACTCTTTGACGCGGCATACGAGGCCTATATCGAGGACGAGGGGCTGCCGCGCAGCATTTTCGAGCTGAAAAACGCCGAGACCTGCGCGATCGAGATCTGCTCGCTCTCCAAGACCGCGGGCTTCACCGGGACGAGGCTCGGCTACACAGTCATCCCCAGGGCGCTCGTCCGGAACGGGATGTGCTTTGCCGACATGTGGCTCAGGAACCGCACTACGAAGACGAACGGCGTCTCCTACATCATCCAGAAGGGCGGCGCGGCGGTCTTCTCCGAGGAGGGCCAGCGGCAGATCAGGGAGAACATCCTTATATATAAGGAAAATGCGAGGACGCTGATGCGGGCGCTCGACGAGCTCTCGATATGGTACTGCGGCGGGAAAAATGCCCCGTACATCTGGCTGAAATGCCCGGAAAGAATGGGAAGCTGGGAATTTTTTGACTACTTATTGAACGAGGCGCAGATAGTTGGAACGCCCGGGGCGGGCTTCGGGGCCTGCGGGGAAGGGTATCTTCGCTTCTCGACCTTCGGAAGCCCGGAGGACACGAAAGAGGCCGCGCGGAGGCTCGTCACGCTTCTCGGTAAAAAATGACAT
>CACZQP010000063.1 GCA_902783385.1 uncultured Lachnospiraceae bacterium
GCAGGCGCATTTTCAGTGATGATCTTTTGAAGCAGGCCGGATTCGCTCTGTTCCCGCTCCCGCAGGAAGGCTTCCACATGGGCCAGGCAGTGCCTTTTGGCACGGTTGTCCATGGCGAGGTCGATCGCCTCATCCATTTTCACCTTTTCCGGGTCCGTCTCCACATAGCAGCCGACGGCGACGACCAGCGCGCCGGGGTTCTCTTTCCTGGCGCGGTGGAGCATCTGACGGCTCTTGCGGTCCGCGATGTTCGTCACGGTGCAGGTATTGATGATATAGATGTCCGCAATCTCTGAAAAGGGCACATCGACATAGCCGGCGTGCAGGAACTGTTGTCTTATCACGTCCAGCTCGTAGCTGTTGACCTTGCAGCCCAGGTTGTGGAAGGCGACGCGCCTCATTTGCGGTTTCATTTCGCGTATTGTAGAATCATTACAGATCATATGTCACAGGGAGGGTGAACTATGAAAACGGTCAAAATTCAGTTAAATTCCATCGATAAGGTCAAGTCCTTCGTCAACGACATCTCCAGGTTTGACACAGACTTCGACCTGATTTCCGGACGTTACATCATCGATGCGAAGTCGATCATGGGGATTTTTTCCCTGGATCTCTCCAAGCCGATCGATCTCGCGATCCACGAGGAGTCGCCGGGAGAAGACCTCGACAGGGTCCTGGCCCCGTATATTGTGGAATAAGCACAAAGCGCCGCAGCGATGCGGCGCTTTTTTTCGTCCGCAGTTACATGCCCGGTTTGAGCTCTTCGTCCGCGGCCTTGAGCACGCGGGATCCGTCCCGGTCAACGATCATGATCTCGTCCGTCATTAGCGCCCGCTCCACCATTTCATCGATCTTTTCGGAGAGATTTCGCTCATGCAGTTTGATGGAATTCAGCGACGGCTTCGTGACGGGGTGCTTGGCAACAAAGATCGTGCAGCAGTCCTCGTACGGGAGGATCGAGGTTTCATATGTCCCGATTTTCTTGGAAACCGAGATGATTTCCTCCTTGTCAAAGCCGATCAGCGGCCTGAAGACGGGGAGCGTGCAGACCTCGTTCGTGACACCGAGGGAGACCATCGTCTGTGACGCGACCTGTCCCAGACTCTCGCCGGTAATCAGCGCCTGAGAATCCGTCCGCTTTGCGATCGCCTCTGCGATGCGCATCATGAAGCGCCGCATGATGATCGTCAGCTCGTCGTGCGGGCACTTTTCGTAAATGTACAGCTGGATCTCCGTAAAGTTGATATTGTGCAGGTAGATCGGGCCGGTGTAGCGCGCCACGATGGATGCGAGATCGACGACCTTCTGCAGCGCCCGCTCGCTCGTGTAGGGCGGCGCGTTGAAATAGCAGGCATCCAGCTTGATGCCGCGCTTTGCGATCATCCATCCCGCGACGGGGGAGTCGATCCCGCCGGAGAGACACAGCATGGCCTTGCCGCCGCAGCCGACCGGGAGTCCGCCGGGTCCCGGGATCACGTGGGAATACAGGTAGATGTTCTCCTCCCGGATCTCCACGGTCATGAGGATCTCCGGCTCGTGGACGTCGACGGAGAACCGGGGATAAGCTTCCAGCACCGCCTCGCCCAGCATTGCGTTCAGCTCCAGGGAATCCAGCGGATAGTTTTTGTCCTGCCGGCGCGCATGCATCTTAAACGTGTGCGCACCCTCCGGGTATTCCTCACCGATGAAGGCGACCACGGCCTCCTTCACCTTTTCCGGCGGCAGCACGGGCATCTGGGCCATCGGGCAGATCCCCGCGATGCCGAAGACGTGCGTCAGTGCATCGATCACTTCCTCGTAATCATACTCCTCCGTCGCATCCACAAAGACCCGGCCGCTGGTGCGGTAGACCTTAAAACCGCTTCCGCAGCGCTTTAACGCAAGCTTGATCTGGTTTACCAGCGCCTCCTCGAAGAGGTGCCGGTTGTTGCCCTTGATGCCGATCTCCGCGTATTTTATTAAAAAAGACTGGTATTTCATGTAATACTTCCTTCCGTTTCCATTCAGTCCGGCTGCACGGATGCAGCAGCAGTATATTATACTGTACCATTTTTTCTGATTTTGCGGTACAATAATATCGCTTTATATAAGTAACACAGAACACGCCGCCGCAGCGCTGCGCGGAAGGCGTGGAAAAGCACGGAAGGCAGCGCAGAAATGCAGGAAAGATGGAAAACAGATACGGCGAAGAAGATCTGGGAAACACACAGTATTTCAAAGTCGAGGCGGAGCAGGAGAGCGGCGTAAAGAAGGTCCTTTCGGTCGTCTATGAGGCGCTTTCCAAGAAAGGATACGATCCGGTCAACCAGATCGTCGGGTATATCATGTCCGGAGATCCCACCTACATCACCAACCACATGGGGGCGCGGAGCCTGATCATGAAGGTGGAGCGCGACGAGCTGGTGGAGGAGATCCTGGAGAGCTATATCCAGAGCAACGGCTGGGCAAAATAAGCGGCTTTAATGAGGATCATGGGACTGGACTACGGTTCCCTGACCGTCGGTGTCGCCTTAAGCGACGAGCTTCTTATGACGGCGCAGCCGCTTAAGATTATCCGGAGAGAGAAGGAGTCGCATCTGCGCAGGACGCTCGCGGAGCTCGAAGATATTGCCCGCGGGAAAGACGTGCGCCTGATTGTTCTCGGGCTTCCGCTTAACATGGACGGGACCGCAGGGGAGAGGGTCCTTCTGACAAACGCATTCAGGGAAAAGTTGGAGCGACGGCTGGAGATCCCGGTCGTCTTTTCTGATGAACGTTTAACCAGCGTGGAGTCGGAGGAGATGATGCGCCAGATGGGGATTCCCGCGTCAAAATACAAGGATTACGTGGATATGCTGGCAGCGAACCTGATCCTCCAGGAATACATGGAGAATCACCGGGACGTGTTGGAAGAACTGAAAAAGGAACAGACGGGAACAGAGCATGGATAAGATCATTTTTGTGCCGGAAGGCGAAGAGGAGGAAGTGTCATTTTACATACTGGATCAGGCACAGCTTGCCGGGGTCAGCTATCTTCTGGTAACGGATACGGACCCGCAGGCTGAAGAAGATGCCGATGCGGCGGAGGGCGTAGCTTATGTGATGAAGGACATGGCGGCGTCTGACGCTTCGGACAGTGTGTATGAATTTGTGGAAGATGATGCCGAACTCTCCGCAGTCTGTGCGCTTTTTAAAGACACATTGGATGAAATGGGCATAGAACTGGAGGAATAAAACAATTTGAGCAAAAACAAAAAGAATACGGCTGCCGCGCTGCCGGCCGCACCGGGTTTAAAGATCATCCCGCTGGGCGGACTGGAGCAGATCGGCATGAACATGACTGCCTTCGAGTACGAAGACAGTATTATTGTGGTGGACTGCGGTCTGGCGTTCCCGGAAGATGACATGTACGGCGTTGACCTGGTCATTCCGGATGTCACCTATCTGGAGGAAAACATCGAGAAGGTCAGGGCCTTCGTAATCACACACGGACACGAGGACCACATCGGGGCGCTCCCCTATATCCTGCAAAAGATCAACGTCCCCATCTATGCAACGAAGCTGACGATCGGGATCATTGAAAACAAGTTCAAGGAGCACGGGCTCCTCGAGACGACAAAGCGCAAGGTCGTAAAGTTCGGGCAGACGATCAGTCTCGGCGCCTTCCGCGTCGAATTTATCCGGACAAACCACAGCATCGTGGACGCGGCAGCGCTGGCGATCTATTCGCCCGCGGGCGTCGTGATCCATACGGGCGATTTCAAGGTCGACTATACGCCGGTATTCGGCGATGCGATCGACCTGCAGCGCTTTGCGGAGCTTGGAAAGAAGGGAGTGCTGGCGCTTTTATGCGACTCCACGAATTCCGAGCGCCCGGGCTACACGCCGTCGGAGAAGACGGTCGGAGTGGCCATCGACCATATTTTCCAGGAGCACACGCACGGCCGGATCATCATTGCGACGTTTGCCTCAAACGTGGATCGTGTGCAGCAGATCATTAATTCCGCATATAAATACGGGCGGAGAGTCGTGATCGAAGGGCGCAGCATGGTCAATGTCATCACGACAGCAGCGGAGCTCGGGCGGATCTCCATCCCGGACAATACGCTTGCGGACATTGACGAGATCAACAAGATCTCGGACAAAAAGCTGACCATCATCACGACGGGCTCGCAGGGAGAGAGCATGGCGGCGCTCTCCAGGATGGCTGACGATGTGCACAAGAAAGTGCAGATCAAACCGGGCGACACGATCATTTTCTCCTCGCACCCGATCCCCGGGAACGAGAAGGCGGTAACCGGCGTCATCAACAAGCTCCTGGAGAAGGGCGCGGACGTGATCTTCCAGGATGTACACGTCTCCGGGCACCCGTGCCAGGAAGAGGTTAAGCTCCTGTATTCCCTGGTGCACCCGAAGTATGCGGTTCCTGTCCACGGCGAATACCGGCACCTGCGTGCGCAGGCAAAGATCGCGCAGGATCTGGGCATTCCGAAGGAGCGTATCTTCCTTCTGCGGTCGGGCGATATATTGGAAATGACCCCGGAAGATGCTAAAATAAACGGACGCGTGCACGTCGGCGCCCTGATGGTCGACGGCATCGGCGTCGGCGATGTGGGAAATGCCGTTCTGCGCGACCGCCAGAAGCTCGCGGAGGAGGGCGTCATCTTTGTCAGCTACGCCATCGCTGCGGACGTAGGACAGCTCGTCTCGGGACCTGCCATTATCACGCGGGGCGTCGTTTACCAGAAGCTGTCCGAGTCGGAGGAGCTGATGAACGCGGCGGAAGAGATCGCCTACGACGCCATCATGCGCTGTGTGGACAGTGACCACACGGAGGAAAACTATGTCAACAGCGCGGTGAAAGACGCGCTGACGGAATATTTCTGGAAGAGGACGAAGCGCCGTCCGGTGGTGCTGCCGGCAATGCTTGAGGTTTAAGGCACAGTGCCTGATCGATTATGAACAACGGACAGACTGTCATAGACGTGCTCACGACGATCGTGAAATATGTGCTCCTTGCGCTGATGATTCTTTTTATCATCAGCACGGCGCACCACGCCTATGACCTGGGATATGACATCTTCGCGCAGAAACCCGTCGCAGAAAAGGGCGAGGGCGAAGAGGTGACGGTCGAGATCACACAGGCGATGTCCGTCCGGCAGATCGGCACGGTGCTTGAAAAGGCAGGCATTATCGAGGACGGAGAGATCTTCCGCTATCAGGAGAGGCTCTCCGAGTACCACGGAAAGCTTAAGCCCGGGACCTATACCCTGTCCTCGGAGATGACGCCGGACGAGATCATGGAGATCATGTCGCACGAGGACGAGGAGGAGGACTCCTAGCACGTGGCCGAATACGGGGCATATTTTGAAGACAACATGGAAAAAGAGGAGCGTCTGCAGACTTTTATCGAGGCATTGGGAGTCGGGAATACTCCTTTTTTAAATGCAATGGAAGAGGAGGCGGTCTCATCGGGCGTTCCGGTCATCCGGCCCGCCATGCAGAGCCTCCTGAAGTTCTTCCTTGCGCTTATCCGTCCCGGCAGGATCCTGGAAATCGGCACGGGAACAGGCTTTTCCGCATCCCTGATGGCGACTTACGCACCGGATGCGCAGCTCGTCACGGTGGAAAAGGACCGGGAGAGAGCGGAAAAGGCCATCGGTATTTTCCGCGATGCCGGGTTTGAGGACAGGATCCGGCTGCGAAATGACGACGCGGAGGATGCGATGCGCAGTCTTGTAAAGGACGGGGAGAGGTTTGATCTCCTGTTCATGGATGCGGCAAAGGGGCAGTATATCCATCTGCTGCCGCTCGCGGAAGAGCTTGTGCGCCCGGGGGGCCTCATGATCTCCGACAATATCCTGCAGGAGGGCGGCATACTGGCGTCGAAATTTGCGGTTGCAAGGCGTGATCGGACGATTCACAGACGGATGCGCGAGTATCTGGAAGCCCTGACGCACTCTGCGGCCTGGAAAACGGTGCTTTTAGGAGACGGGGACGGTGCGGCAGTCAGCCTACGTACTGTGTGACGGCGAGAAATGCGGAAAGGACAGACAGAACGAATGGACACAGCAGGAAAGTCAATTAAAAAACCGGAGCTCCTGTGCCCTGCGGGTTCGCTGGAGGTCTTGAAGACGGCGGTCCGCTTCGGCGCGGATGCGGTCTATATCGGCGGGGACGCCTTCGGGCTCAGGGCAAAGGCCCAGAATTTCCACCCGGAAGAGATGGCGGAGGGCATTGCCTATGCACATGCGCATGGGGCAAAGGTCCACGTGACGGCGAATATTCTCGCACACGAGCGGGATATGGAAGGCGCTGCGGCATATTTCCGGGAGCTGGAGGCGATGCGCCCCGATGCGGTCCTGATCGCGGACCCCGGCATGTTTGCGCTCGCGAGGGAAAACTGCCCCTCCGTTCCGATCCATATTTCCACGCAGGCCAATAATACCAACGCGGGGACTTTCCGGTTCTGGTATGAACAGGGCGCGGCCCGCGTCGTCTGTGCGCGGGAGCTCTCCCTGGAGGAGATCCGCGAGATCAGACAAAAAACGCCGCCGGGCTTAGAGATAGAAGCGTTCGTTCACGGCGCGATGTGTATCTCGTATTCGGGGCGGTGCCTTCTGTCGAGTTACTTTACGGGCCGGGATGCCAATCACGGCGAGTGTACGCACCCCTGCCGGTGGAAATACGCGGTCGTGGAGGAAACGAGGCCCGGAGAGTACCTGCCGGTCGAGGAGAACGAACGGGGGACCTATGTGTTCAACTCAAAGGATCTGTGTATGATCGAGCACATCCCGGAGCTGTGTGAGGCGGGGATCGACAGCTTAAAGATCGAGGGCAGGATGAAGACAGCGCTATATGTGGCGACTGTCGCAAGGACATACCGCCGCGCGATCGACGACTGGGCGCAGGATCCGGAAAAATACCGGGAAAACCTCCCGTGGTACCGGGAGGAGATCCGCAAGTGCACCTACCGCCAGTTTACGGAGGGCTTCTATTTCGGAAGGCCGGATGCCGCTTCCATGGTGTATGACAGCAATACCTATATCAACGAGTCCGTCTATTACGGCACAGTTGAGGATGTCTGCGGACCGGAGGATGTCCCGGGCGGAGGAGATGCCGGGAGCTTTTCCGTCATCACCCAGAAGAACAAGTTTCTCTCCGGGGAGGAGCTGGAGATCATGAAGCCGGACGGCCGGAACGTGAGGACAAGGGTACGGGAGATCCGCAGTGGGGAAGGCGAGCGGATGGACAGCGCGCCGCACCCGAAGCAGAAGCTGTTCGTACGGCTCGATCCCGCGCCGGAAGCGGGGGACCTGCTGCGCAGCACGGCATCTGACTGACGGGGCAGCGCTGCCCTGCGCCTATGGCATTTCAGAATCTGCGCTGTTAGAATAAAAGGTGATTGTTCCGTGACAGGGCATAAGTGTCAGGAGACCACGATGGAGAACGAAAAGTCGAAAATCGAAGAACTGTTTGCCAGAAATGTATTCACGATGGAAAAGATGAAAGAACGTCTTCCCGCGAAAGTTTACAGCGCGGTGGAGAAGGTGTGCGCATCGGGCGGGGACCTGACGCGTGCGCAGGCGGACGCGGTCGCGAAGGCCATGAAGGACTGGGCGATCGAGAACGGCGCTACGCACTATTCGCACTGGTTCCAGCCGCTCAACGGCACGACGGCGGAGAAGCACGACGCGTTTCTGACGCCCGGCGCAGAGGACGGAAGCTATGTCCTTCAGCTCTCCGGAAAGGATCTTCTGCGCGGCGAACCGGACGCCTCCTCTTTTCCCTCCGGCGGACTCCGGTCTACCTTCGAGGCGAGAGGCTATACGGCGTGGGACATTACATCGCCGGCGTTCCTGAAGGAGGCCAGCACGGGGAAAATCCTGTGCATCCCGACGGTGTTTTATTCCTACACCGGGGAGGCGCTCGACAAAAAAGCGCCGCTCCTGCAGTCCATGGAGATCATCAGCGCGCAGACCGTGCGCCTTTTGCGCATTCTCGGGAATAAAAAAGTGAAAAAGGTCACGCCGCAGGTCGGCGTCGAGCAGGAATACTTCCTGGTGGACGCGGGCAATTACATGAAGCGCGCGGACTTAAAATACAGCGGACACACGCTGTTCGGCGCGCCGGCCACGAAGGGCCAGGCGCTCGATGACCACTATTTCGGCGTGATCAGGGAGCGCGTCGGCTCCTTCATGCGGGACTTAAACTTTGAACTCTGGAAGCTCGGCGTGCCGGCGAAGACACAGCACAACGAGGTGCCGCCCGGACAGCATGAGCTGGCGCCGATCTATGAGAACGCAAACATTGCGCTGGATCACAACCAGCTGGTAATGGAGACGATGAAGCGCGTCGCGGTGCAGCACGGACTCCGCTGCCTTCTGCATGAGAAGCCCTATGCGGGTGTCAACGGATCCGGCAAGCACAACAACTGGTCGCTTCTGACGGACGAGGGAGAAAACCTTCTGGATCCTGGTGAATCGCCGGAAAGGAACATCCAGTTCCTGCTGATCCTCGCCAGCGTCCTCCGCGCGGTCGACCTTCATGCGGACCTTCTGCGGCAGAGCGTCTCGGATCCGGGCAATGACCTGCGGCTCGGCGGGTTTGAAGCGCCGCCGGCCATCATCTCGGTCTTTCTCGGGGCACAGCTGGACGACGTCATGCGCCAGCTCATCGAGACGGGGCGCGCCAAGGGCCACATCAAGGGCGGCAAGCTCCGGACAGGCATTTCGACGCTGCAGGACATCGACAAGGACGCGACGGACAGGAACCGCACCTCTCCGTTTGCCTTTACGGGAAACAAGTTTGAATTCCGCATGGTGGGCTCCTCCGACTCGATCGGAGAGCCGGTCACGGTCATCAATACGATCGTGGCGGAGACCCTGAGCGATGTGTGCGACCGCCTGGAGAAGGCAAAGGACATCGAGACGGAAGTCCACGATATCATCAAGGAGTTTTTCACGGAGCACGAGCGGATCGTCTTTAACGGCAACGGCTACGCGAAGGAGTGGGTAAAGGAGGCGGAAAGACGCGGCCTTCCGAATTACAGGACCATGGCGGAGGCGGCCGCGGCCCTCACGGCTCCGGCTTCCGTGAAGCTGTATGAAAAATTCGGCATCTATTCGCGGGCGGAGCTGGAGTCCCGCCAGGAGATCCAGTACGACACCTATGCGAAGACCGTCCACATCGACGCCCTGACCATGATCGAGATGGCGGGCAAGCAGATCATCCCGGGCTGCATGCAGTACGAAAAGGAACTGGCGCAGACCGTGCTTGCGCTGCGCGAGGCGGGGGAGGTCGTCGATACGGAGACGAGGCGCTTAAAGCAGGTCGCATCCCACATCGAGGATGCGCAGAACGCGCTGGAGAAACTGACAAAGCAGTGCGCAAAGGGCGCAGAGATCACAGATGCGAAAAAGCGGGCGTTTTACTATCAGGATACGATCAAGCCGACGATGGCAAAGCTCCGCGCGCCGTGCGATGCGCTGGAGATGCTGGTGGATGAGAGAATGTGGCCGTTCCCCACATACGGGGATCTGATGTTTGAGGTCTGAGTATGAGAATCATTGTCGTGGGCTGCGGCAAGGTCGGACAGACGATCGTTGCACAGCTGAGCAAAGAGAATCATGATATCTCCATCATTGACACCGATGCGGGTGTCGTAATGTCGACCACGAACAGTTATGACGTAATGGGCGTCGTCGGAAGCGGCGTGAGCTATGATGTCATGCGGGAAGCCGGGATCGAGGCGGCGGATCTTCTGATCGCCGTGACGGATTCCGACGAGAGGAATCTCCTCAGCTGCCTGTTGGCCAAGCAGGTCGCCGGCTGCAACACGATCGCCAGGGTGAGAAGCCCGATCTACGGGGATGAGCTGCGGCTGATCCGCGGCGCGCTGGGCCTGTCGATGACGATCAATCCCGAATTTGCCGCCGCGCGTGAGATCGCACGGATCCTTCGGGTCCCGTCCGCCATCAAGGTCGAGACGTTCGCAAGGGGGCGCGTCGAGCTCCTGAAGGTGGAGATCGCGGAGCATTCCATTCTGGACAACTGCGCACTGATGGATGTCGATGGCAAGGTCGGCGCCGACGTGCTTGTCTGCGCCGTGGAGCGCGGGGAGAGCGTCATGATCCCCAACGGACGTTTTGTGCTGCAGGCAGGGGACACCATCAGCGTGATCATGCCGACGGAAAACGTGCGGCAGTTCTTTAATAATATCGGGGAAAAGAGCAAAAAGATCCGGTCCGCCATGCTGCTCGGCGGCGGCAAGGTCAGCTTTTATCTCGCGGAGCTTCTCCTGAAAACGGGGATCGAGGTCAAGATCGTCGAGACCGACGAGGAGCGCTGTGAGGAGCTGGCGGAAATGCTCCCCGGAGCCATCGTGATCCACGGAGACGCAACGGACCAGAACGTGCTTCTGGAGGAGGGGCTTGCGGATATTGATGCCGTCGTGACGCTGACCGGCATCGACGAGGCGAATATTTTCCTGTCTCTGTTTGCGCGGAGCGTCTCGGAAGCAAAGATCATCACGAAGGTCAACCGGCTCTCCTTTGACAAGATTATCGACAGCTTTGATCTCGGAAGCATCATATACCCGAAGCGCATTACGGCGGACAATATCGTCCGATATGTGCGCGCCATGCAGAATTCCTACGGCACGAATGTCGAGACGATGTACAATATCATCGAGAACCGCGTGGAAGCGCTGGAATTCCTGGTACGGGAGGACGCTGACTACACGGATGTCCCGCTGGCGGAGCTCGATATTCGGGAGAATGTCCTGATCGCGGCAATCAGCCGCGCAGGGGAGACGATCCAGCCGAACGGCCAGACGCGGATCCAGAAGGGCGACAGTGTCATCGTCGTGACGACGGAAAAGGGCGCAAACGACCTGGGAGAGCTGGTTCGCCGCAAATGACGCTAAAGGACGCCGGTCCGGCGACGGGCAATAGGATATGAATTATCGGATCATAAAAAACACGCTTGGTCTGGTTTTATATTTTCAGGCAGCATTTCTGATGCTGCCCTGTGCTGTTTCATTTCTTTACAGAGAACATGAGGGCAGGGGATTCGTCATCTCCGCCGCCCTGTGTCTGGCCTTTGGTTTTATTCTCAGGCTCCGGAAGCCGGAAAACCGGACTTATTACGCGAGGGAGGGATTTGCGATCGTCGCGCTCGCATGGATCATGCTGTCTGTCACAGGCGCACTTCCTTTCGTGATCGCCGGCGAGATTCCTTCGTTTACAGACGCGCTCTTTGAGACAATATCCGGTTTTACGACGACCGGTGCGAGCATTTTGAGCGATCTTGACGGCATGAGCAAGTGCTGCCTGTTCTGGCGCAGCTTTACACACTGGGTCGGCGGAATGGGCGTGATCGTATTCATTGTGGCAATCATGCCGATGACCGGCGGACAGAACATGCATCTGATCCGCGCGGAGTCGCCGGGACCTTCTGTCAGCAAACTTGTTCCGAAGGCGCGGCAGAGCGCGATGATCCTTTACCTGATCTACCTGATCCTGACGCTGGTCCAGATGCTGCTGCTCGCATTTGTCGGCATGCCGATATTCGATGCGATGACGATCACCTTCGGCTCGGCGGGAACCGGCGGATTTGCGGTGCGCACCTCCGGAATGGCGGATTACACCATGCTGATGCAGGGGATCATCATTGTCTTTATCATCCTGTACGGCATCAACTTCAATTTCTACTTTGCGCTGCTCGGAACGCACAAGAAGGACGCCTTCCGCATCACGGAGGTCCGCTGGTATTTCGGGATCATCGCCGCAGCGGTACTGGCGGTGACCTTCAATATAAGGGGATTTTACGACAGTCTGTATGCCGCATTTCACAATGCGGCCTTCCAGGTCGCGTCGATCATTACGACGACCGGCTTCGCGACGGCGGATTTCAACACCTGGCCCGCCTTCTCAAAGACGGTTCTGGTGCTGCTGATGTTTATCGGAGCCTGCGCCGGCTCCACGGGCGGCGGACTCAAGGTCTCCCGCATCGTGATTCTGCTGCGCTCCGTGCGCCAGGATATCGTGAAGATGCTGCATCCCAGGAGCGTCACAAAGGTCATGATGGACGGAAAGGCCGTCCCGAAGGAGATGATACAGGGCGTCAGCACTTATCTTGCGGCGTATGTGTCGATTTTTGCAGCGTCCTGCCTACTGCTGGCGATTGCGGAAAACACGGACCTCGAGACGATCTTTACGGCGGTTGCGGCGACGATCAACAACATCGGACCGGGTCTTTCCGGCGTCGGCCCCATGGCGAATTACGCGGGTCTTACGACAGTATCAAAGTACGTGCTGATGTTTGACATGCTCGCCGGCAGGCTGGAGCTGTATCCGATGCTCATCCTGATGATCCCGGAGGTGTGGAGGAGGAAATAACAACGCGGATGCCGGCGCATCCGCGTCAGAGCTTCGCACGGGTGCGAAGCTCCCGAAATGGAGCAGGAGGCAGCTCCGGTTCAGAAAGGAAACAACGCGGATGCCGGCGCATCCGCGTCAGAGCTTCGCACGGGTGCGAAGCTCCCGAAGTGGTGCGGGAGAAGGCACCGGTTCAGAAAGGAATATAGTCCATGCATGAGACAGTTCACACAGTAGTTTTTAAGGAAAAGGAAGGCGGGGGGAACCCGTGCCCGGTCACGCTTTTTGCCGATGATCTGACCACGGAGGAAATGCAGAAAATGACGGCCGGTTTCGGCGAGGAATCCGCTTTCATTGTACAGCCGTCACAGAACGGCTGTGATTTCAGGCCGCGTTATTTTGTGCCGCTCCATGAGATGGAGATGTGCACGCACGCGACGATCGGAAGCGCCACGGTGCTGGTCCGGCGCGGACTTGCCCGCAGATCCCCGATCATTTTCGAGACCGCCTTCGGCCCGATGGAGGTGGAGTGGGAGGAGACAGACGGAAAGATCGACGTCGGCCTTTCGCAGTTCCTGCCGAAATACAAGGAAGTAAACCCGAGCATACAGGAAGCGGCAGAAGCATTGCGGATCCCGGAGGACGCGGTCGCGGCAACGCCGCTTATGCCGATAGAATCCGCTGCGACATCGCGGTTCAAGCTGATCGTTCCGCTCTCGTCCAAAGAGATCCTTTATGGTCTTGAACCGGATTTTGAATATCTGTGGGACTTGTGTGACCAATATGATACGACAGGCTTCTACCCCTTTGTGATTGAAGAGGAGGAGGGAGAAAAGCGTCTCTATGCGCGGCAGTTCCCGAAGCGGGCCGGGTACCCGGAGGATCCCGCCACAGGCGTCGCGGCCTCTGCGCTCTCCGCATACCTGGTAAAGCATGGGATATTCCCGGTGCAGGAAGGCTGGAACCGCTTTACAGTCCGCCAGGGAGAGGCCATGGGAAGACCGAGTATCATCGGAGCGGACTGCTTTGTGGAAAACGGGACCATCACAAAGACCCGCGTGCGCGGGATGGCTGAGATCATCGGCTGACGACGGCACTGGAAAGCGCCATATTTTAACGCTGTAACGGGAGGCAGTATGAATCTGATCTGGCAGGCCGGCAGGATCGGCCCGATGGAGTTAAAGAACCGCACAGTGCGCTCGGCGACAAACGAGCACCTGGCTGACCGGAACGGTATGCTGACGCAGGCCTGGGCGGATACGGAGATCGAACTGGCAAGGAACGAGGTCGGCCTTGTGATCACGGGGCACTTTGCCGTGGATCCGGCAAGGAGGGCAGACGAGGGCCAGCCGGCAATGCTCCCCGACATTGACAGGGAGACGCTTCGCAAAGCGGCGGATGGCGTGCACGGCTATGGCGGCAGGATCGTGATGCAGCTCAACGACGCGGGCCTTAAGGCTCCGGAGGCCGTGAACGGACAACCGCCGAAGGGACCGGATGATTTCACGGTCAGTGAGCTGAAGGAGCTCAGGGACAGGTATGTCGCCGCTGCCATCATCGCGAAGGAGTGCGGATTTGACGGCGTACAGGTCCACTGCGCGCACGGCTATTTTCTCTCATCCTTCCTTGATCCGAAGTTCAATCATCGCACGGACGAATACGGCGGCTCTTACGACAACCGCTTCCGCCTTGCGGGGGAGGTTATCAGCGCAGTCCGCGACGCGGTCGGAAAAGATATGGCCGTCCTTGTAAAAATGGACTCCAACAGCAATCCGGATTTTCATCATGCGCTGGAAATGTTTGCGGCCAGCAGAATCGATGCGGTCGAGATCAGCGGGGTGGACTTCGGCGCCAGGAAGGGGGAAAAGAGCGCCTTCTATCTGGATGCCCTGCTCGAGGCAGGAAAGGGTATGGAAATTCCGTTTATCCTGACAGGCGGGATCTTCTCGCTGGGTGAGGCGGAGCGGGTACTGGAAGCGGGGATCCCCTTTGTCGGCTTTTCGCGTTCCCTGATCTGTGAGCCGGGACTGATAGCGGCCTGGAAAGCCGGGATGCAGAATGAGGCAAAGTGCCTTGCCTGCAATGGCTGTTACCAGATCTACCGGAGCAGATATGTCCGCTGTGTACAGCATAAGACGCCCATGCCGCAGCTGGAGAAGGTCTTCGGGGCAAAGTAAGGGGCTCCGGGCACCCGCCAAGGTTGCTTTTGGCCCGGGAAGTATGTAGTATATTTGTAGTTGAATAATGGTTTCCGATCCTCTTCACCTAAGGCAGACAGGGCAAGATGCAGTAAGGGCACAGCCCGGCTACGGCGGGGAGGACGCAGGCAGGACAGTTCCGGCCCGACGGGCTCCGGACGGACCTGCCGCAGAGCGGCGGGGGAAACGCTTCCGCTTTCCATGTTTGAGAAGGAGACAGGTGAGGATCGGCGGAAGCATTTCCGCGGGTCCCGCGGTTTTATCGCAGGCTGACAGTCTCTTTCCGAAGAGACTTTTTTTTTGCGCGAAGCATTGAGCCATGCGCTTTCGCCCCGACTCCCGCACCGGCGGAAGCTTGCTTAC
>CACZQP010000064.1 GCA_902783385.1 uncultured Lachnospiraceae bacterium
CCGCAGCTGCGGCATTTTGGCGCCGTCCAGTCCGCGATTCCCCTCCCGCAGCATTCACAGCTAAGCTCTCCGATGCGGACAAGCCTTTTTTCACATTCCGGGCAGATGAGCGGATGCGGGAACCGGACCGGTTCGTCACACACCGGGCATCTTCGCGGTAAAAGAAGCTCCGCACAGCTCGTCAAGCCTGTCCTTAAGACCTGTGCAGCGCGCATTTTCATTGACGTTATTCTCCATCTCCTTTATACACTCCCTGCTGCCGATCAGCACGACCGCCGATTTTGCTCTCGTGACGGCAGTATAGAGCAGATTTCTTGTCATCAGCGCCGGCGGGCCGGACAGAAGCGGCAAAATAACGGCCGGATACTCCGTTCCCTGCGACTTGTGCACCGTGATCGCGTAGGCCAGCTCCAGGTCGTCCAGCTCGTCCCGCCGGTAATCCACCATCCTGTCGTCGTCATAGCGCACCGTCACGGTGTCCGCCGCCGTGTCAATCTCCTCCACGATCCCGAAGTCTCCGTTGAAGACACCCTGGCCCGTCTCGATCGGGATCCCGAAATTGCCGCGGACCTCCCAGGTGATCTGATAGTTGTTCCTCGTCTGCATGACCTTGTCGCCTTCGCGCAGCACCGTTTCCCCGTGGCGTATTTCTCGCCGCTGCCGCACGGGCGGGTTTAAGACACTCTGCAGCACCTCGTTCAGCTTTCCGACGCCGAGACTTCCCTTGCGCATCGGTGTCAGCACCTGGATCTCCTCGCTCCTGCAGCCCAGATATCCCGGCAGCATATCCCTGAGGAGCTGTACGATGTGCTTGTAGATCACACCGACATCATTTCGTTCCAGAAAGAAAAAGTCGCCGTCTCTTTTGTCGAGCGCTATTTCCTCTCCGTTCAGAATTCTGTGCGCATTCCGGACGATCTCGCTCCGGGCAGCCTGGCGGAAGATCCGGCTGAGGATGACCGTCGGGAAAAGGCCCGACGAGATCAGATCCTTCAGGACGCTTCCCGGGCCGACGCTCGGAAGCTGGTTGGCATCTCCGACCAGGATCAGCCTTGTTCCCGGACTGACGGCCTTCAAAAGCGAAAGGAACAGGTACATATCCACCATCGACATCTCGTCGATGATCACTGCGTCGGCATCCAGCGGGTCCGATTCATCCCTGTCAAAGCTGACGCGCCGAAATACGGCCTCTTTCCTTCCGTCTGCGTCATCTGTCGCAACCGGATGCACGCCGAGCAGCCGGTGGATCGTCTGCGCTTCAAATCCCGTCAGAGCGCTCATGCGCTTGGCGGCGCGCCCCGTCGGCGCCGCGAGCAGGACGTTCATCCTGTTCCGGGTAAAGTATTTCAGGATCGTGCGGATCGTCGTCGTCTTCCCGGTCCCCGGTCCGCCGCTGATCAGGAGAATCGCGTTGTCCTCGCAGAGTCTGACCGCCTCCCTCTGCAGTTCATCCAGCGGCATCGCTTCTTCCTCTTCCATTGCACGGATCACCTCCGCCGCCCGAACCTTCGATCCCTCCCTGACGCGGAAACGGCTCAGCTCCAGGAGTCTTCCGGCGATCTGCTGTTCCGTAAGGAATGCGCGAGCCGCATAGACCTGCACCACACCGTCTTTTCTGCGCAGAATCACACTCCGCTCCACTGCCATGCCGCCGAGCTCTGCCCGCACCGCATCTTCTGATACTGCTGTTTCATCCTCCGGACCGGAGAGGATGGCTGCGGTACGTGAGACGATGTCCTGTTCGGGAAGAAAGCTGTTTCCGTCCACAGAAGCGTTCTCCAGAACATAAAAGACGGCGCTGCGTATGCGGAATGCACTGTCCGCGCGGATGCCGAGACGGCGCGCGATCCGGTCCGCCTGCACGAAGCCGATGCCGTCGACCTCCTCCGCCAGCCGGTACGGATTCTCCTGCAGCACAGTGTAGATCTCTGTGCCGTAGCTGCGGTAAAGCCGCATGGCGACCCGGGCGGAAATCCCGTAGCGCTGCATATAAAGAACGGCATCGCGCAGGTCCTTTTCCCCCTCGAGCTGCGCTGCGATCTCACGCGCCTTTTTCTCGCTGATTCCCCGTACCTCCGACAGCCGTTCCGGCTCCTCTTCCATGACGCGCAGCGCATCGTCGCCGAAGGCATCAATGATCCGGGCCGCAAGCGCCTCGCCGATTCCCTTCACTGCGCCGGAAGACAGATAGCGCAATACCCCCTGTGCGTCCTCAGGCGCACAGGGAATGCTGCTTTCCACTTTGAATTGTTCTCCGTAAACGGGATGCCGGGTGATTTCACCCGCAAGAAGACAGCTCTCGCCGTCGTTTAATACCGGAAGGGTTCCGACGCAGGTAAGGACCTCCCCGCCGGACGAAAACTCAAATACTGTGTAACCGTTCTCCTCGTTCCGGTAAATGATATGCCGGACATATCCTTTGCGTTCTTCCATATCCGCGCAGCCCAAGGCCCGGTCAATACTCGCCGAAGCCGTGGCTGGATATGAATTCCACGTATTTCCCCGTTCCGATCGCAACCGCCGTCATGGAGTCCTCCGCCGTGACGGTGTTGATGCCGGTCCTGCTGGTGATCAGTTCCTCAAGACCATGCAGCAGTGCACCGCCGCCCGTCAGCACAATGCCGCGGTCCGCAATGTCCGCCGCAAGCTCCGGCGGCGTGCGCTCAAGCACGCTGTGGATCGCCTCCACGATCTGGTTGCAGGGCTCACGGAGCGCCTCGATCGTCTCTTCGGTCGAGATCTGGAGCGTGCGCGGCAGTCCCGTTACGAGATTTCTCCCGCGGACGTCCATGTACTCCACCTCCGGGCGCGGATAACAGCTTCCGATGCGGATCTTGATGTCCTCCGCCGTCCGCTCCCCTACCAGAAGATTGTATTTTTTCCGCATATAACGCACGAGCGCGTCGTCAAAATCATCTCCCGCAATCTTGATGGAAGTGCTGACGACAGTGCTGCCGAGCGAAATCACCGCAATGTCGGTCGTTCCGCCGCCGATGTCGACGACCATGTTCCCGCAGGGTCTCGAGATGTCGATGCCGGCGCCGATCGCCGCCGCAATCGGCTCCTCAATGATATAAACTTCCCGGGCACCCGCCTGGTAGGTGGCATCCTCCACGGCCTTGCGCTCCACCTCCGTGACGCCGCTCGGCACACAGACCGCGATCCGTGGCTTTCGGAACGCACGCCTGCCGATCGCCTTCTCGATGAAGTGCTTCATCATCTTTTCCGTCACGGTATAATCGGAGATGACGCCCTGCCGAAGAGGACGTATTGCAACAATATTGTCCGGCGTTCTGCCAAGCATCAGCCGCGCATCCTCGCCGATCGCGCGGATCTTGTTCGTCTCGCTGTCAAAAGCGACCACAGAGGGCTCCTTCAAAACGACCCCCCTGCCTCTGATATACACAAGGACACTCGCTGTGCCCAGATCTATCCCAATGTCAGAATACGGCATACTACCTCTTTCCCGCAAAACCAACGCTTCTGCCGGGCTCTCGACTCTTTGTCCGCCCGGTCAACTCATTATAAGATACACGTAGGAAAAGGTCAAAATGCGCTGGGCCACGCTGCGCAGGAGCGAATGCCGCACAGCTGTGCTATGATAAATACGGCAATAATTCACAATCAGGAAAGGAAAAAGGATGAATCCGGCCTTCAGTGACACCGTTCAGAATAAAGACGAGATCCTGTTTCACCGCATCAGTGTGCGCAGGTACCAGGACAGGAAGGTGGAGCCCGAGAAGATCCGGCAGATGCTCCGGGCGGCGATGGCGGCCCCTTCCGCCTGTAATCAGCAGCCCTGGGAGTTCTATGTGATCACGGACAGAAAAGTCCTTGAAGCGCTCTCAAAGTGCTCGCCTTTTGCCTCCTGCACAAAGGACGCACCCTGCGCCATTGTCAGCGCTTTCCGGGATGACTGCACCGTTCCCGAATATGCACATATCGACCTCTCGATCGCCATGCAGAACCTGTGGCTCGAAACGGACGCGCTCGGGCTGGGCGGCGTCTGGCTCGGCGTCTGTCCCCGGGCGGAGAGAATGAAGGAAGTGGAAGAAATCGTCGGCATGCCGGAAGGTCTCCACGCCTTTGCGATCTTTCCGTTCGGATATCCCGCGGAAAGAAGGCCCCGGGAGGATCGCTTCGACGAGGCGCGAATTCATTTTATCGGAGACTGAATTCCGACAGGTCCCGCAGGGATTCCGGGCGCATGACCGTCAGATCACAACTCTCGTGATGACCGGCAGCACGACCGGGCTCCTGCCGAGCTCTGAACTGATGTAATCGAGCACCTGATACTTGATCCGTCCCTTTGCCGCCGGAAGATCCGGGTGCAGGATGTCCCGTTC
>CACZQP010000065.1 GCA_902783385.1 uncultured Lachnospiraceae bacterium
CCTTGATCAGTCCCGTAATGACATCGACGGAGGGCCGCTGCGTCGCAATGATCAGGTGAATGCCTGCGGCGCGCGCAAGCTGCGCAAGGCGGCAGATCGCCTCCTCCACTTCGTTGGCGGAGACCATCATCAGGTCGGCAAGCTCGTCCACAATGATCACGATCTGCGGCATCGGCTTCATCTCCGTCTCCGGATCTTCCTCGCGCTTTTGTCTTGCGATCTCATTGTAGCCCTTCAGGTCGCGTACCTTTGCCTCCGCAAATTTCCTGTAGCGGTCATTCATCTCCGCGACGGCCCAGTTCAGGGCAGCCGCCGCTTTTTTCGGCTCGGTGACGACGGGGATCAGAAGATGCGGGATCCCGTTATATACGGAAAGCTCGACGATCTTCGGGTCGACCATGATGAGCCGGACATCCTCCGGCGTTGCCTTGTAGAGAATGCCCATGATGATCGTATTGATGCATACCGACTTGCCGGATCCCGTGGAGCCTGCGATCAGCACATGCGGCATCCGCGCAATGTCAAAGACGATCGGCTGGCCCGCGATGTCCTTGCCGACAGGAAAGGCCAGGCTACTCTTAAAGGTTCGGTAATCCTGAGATTCCAGGATATCCCGGAGCGTAACGATGGAGTTCTCCCGGTTCGGCACCTCGATTCCGATGGCGGATTTTCCGGGGATCGGCGCTTCGATACGGATATCCGTTGCGGCGAGATGCATCTTGATGTCATCCTGGAGCGATACGATGCGGCTCACCTTCACGCCCTGGTCCGGCAGCAGTTCATAGCGCGTGACCGCGGGACCCTGGCTGATGTCCGTGATCGTCACATTAACGCCAAAAGTGCGCAGCGTCTCTTCGAGACGAAGTGCCGTCTCCTTCAGTTCCAGCTCGGAGGCCGCATTTCTTCCCCTGTCACCCTTCTTTAAGAGATCGAGCTTCGGGAATACATATTTGTGGGGTTTTGCCGGCGCCTTGTGCACAGCCGCGTGGGAAAGCGCCGCCGGTGCGGGAGCTTCGGCCAAAGGCTCCTTTAGCTGCTGCTGTGCATCCTGCGGGCGGCCTGCGGCCGTGCTCTCGCGCACACGTTCGCTGTGGACCTGGATACTGTTCATCTGTTCGCTGCTGAACCTGTCCCCGGGCTGCTGCGCCTGCGTTTCAGCTTCAGAATCGATCGGATCCTCCACCTGCGCAGGTGCACCGGTGATCTCCGTCTCCACCCATCCCTGCGCCGTTTCCGGCTGCTCTGTGACGGGCATTTCCTGATCTTCGAATTCATCCTCGTCCCCGTAGGGCTGCCGGAAGACTGTCGGTTCGATCACCTTTCCGGACCTGTCGCCGCCTTTCGGAAGCGGATCCGCCTGATCAAAGGCCTTCGCGGAAGACACATCCGTGCCATCTCCGGGCATGACGATCTCGTGCATGTCCCCGCCTCTGAACAGCGGAATTTCCTCCTCCGGGACGGGAGCCTCATCCTCTGTGGCGGTCAACGCGTCGGCCGGAATGTCCGCAGATGCCTCCGCCGGTTCACGCTCCAGGAAGGTATGGATCTCCACGCCGCTTATTTTTCCGCGCCTGCCGCGAAGCAGTCTCTCCCTTGCGGTCTCTTCAAAGACAGCGTCTTCCGGGCTGTAATAATCGTCGCTGTAGGCATCCTGCCTGTCGTCATAGGGCGGATAATCCTCCTGAGCATCGGGATAGTCCTCCTCATATTGTTCTCTCAGGATGCGCTTTCTCTCTCTTGCGTTCTCATGTGCGATGCGCGCGCCCTCGCCCACTCTTCGCGCTCCGCTCGAGAGTGCATCGAGCAGGGAGCGCCTCGAGAGCAGCACCAGGGAGCTGACCGCTACGACAAGAAGCACAAGGATCGTACCAGCGAGCTTGAGCATGCTGTACAGCGCGAAAGCGATACTTCCTGCGATCAGTCCGCCGCCGCTCTTGTCGTCGGCGCAGCGCAGGTAAATCTCCTTTGCGGAGTATTTCATTCCGTCAAACATCTCCGCGTCCACGAGTTCGCAGATGATGCCGATGACGAGAAGCAGCAGGATGATCGCAGCAATCTTCGAGCCCACGCCCTCCGCGTCCCTGTTGGCGTACAGAAAGAGCGCCAGAACAAAAACAAGGACGGGGATCACGTACGCCTCAAGACCGAACAGACCGAACTGGAGCCTTGAAAAGAACCGTCCGACGCTCCCCATAATGCCGAAATTCGACAAAAACAGAAAGACCATCACGGCAAACAGGAAGATGACCGTGATCTCTCTGGGGATGAAGGATTCCCCGCCGTCATATCCGCGTGTGCTTTTCTGTGCAGATCTCGCCCTTGCAGACGTTGTCCCGCTTCTTCTGGATGCCGACGGGCTCTTGGATGTTCTTGTGGTCCTTGTGGTCCGCTTTGCGGCCTGAGAACTCTTCTTTCCGCTGTTTCCTGCCATACATTAACTCCGCTGCCTGTTGATAATATGCGTCATGACGTTATTCGTCATCTTCGGGCTCATCCCAGTTGTGATATACTGCCTGCACGTCGTCATCCTCATCAAGGATGTCCAGGATCCTCCGGATCTCCTTGATAGCGGTCGCGTCGGAGAGCGTAACGTAGTTTTGCGGGATCCTTGTCACCTCTGCGGAGATCATGGGGATCCCTGCCGCCTTCAGCGCATCGTGCACCGCGTCAAAATCCGCAGGCGCCGTCAGGACCTCAAAGCTGTCCTCTTCCTCCCGGAAGTCATCCGCGCCGGCGTCGAGCGCCGTCATCATCAGATCATCTGCGCTCATCTCGCATTCCTCTTTGTCGATCAGGATCTGTCCCTTTTCGTCGAACATGAAAGAGACACAGCCGGGCGTTCCGATGTTGCCGTTCCCTTTCGCGAACGCCGCGCGTACATTTGCAGCGGTGCGGTTCGTGTTGTCCGTAAGTGTCTCGACGATCACCGCGATGCCGCTCGGTCCGTAGCCTTCATACGTATTGTACTGGTAGTTGACATTGCCCAGGTCCCCCGCGGCTTTCTTGATGCCGCGCTCGATGGTGTCATTGGGCATATTGTTGGACTTTGCCTTCTCGATCACCTTTGCGAGCTTGAAATTGTTGGACGGATCCGGGCCGCCCTCCTTGACCGCTACAGCGATCTCACGGCCGATGATCGTGAAGATCTTTCCCTTTGCCGCGTCGTTCTTTTCCTTTTTGTGCTTGATATTTGCAAACTTTGAATGTCCTGACATATTCCTGAACTCCTTTCCGATGAGCAGTTGATTAAATGATTTCGAATGATTCCGGCCCGTCCGCCGCAGCGCCGGCCGGCTCTATGCGGTCAGCCGGGTCAGCAGGACCCTCTTGACCTGATTGTTCCCCGCAAGCAACACATGGAACCGGTACCCTCCGTAGTCACAGGAAAAGTGCTCGTTCTGTTTCGGTATATGGTCCATCTGTGCGATGAGGAATCCGTTCAGTGTCTCGAAGCGCTCGTCCTCAAAACGGATGCCGAAGCGGTCGCTGAGCTCCTCCAGAGGCGTGCGCCCGTCAATCAGGAATTCATTCTTGTTGGAGGTCGCCGCGATATGGTTTTCATCGACGTCGTACTCGTCCATGATGTTGCCGACGATCTCTTCCAGGATATCTTCCATGGCGATCAGTCCTGCCGTCTGCCCGTACTCGTCGATGACAATGACCATCTGGAGCTTCTCCTGCTGCATCTGCGAGAAGAGCGCATCGATGTTCTTGGTCTGTGTCACAAAGGTCGGCGCCCGCGCGATATCCGGAAGGGCGGAAAGTGCCTTTTCCTTCATGGATGGATTCTCTTCCCTGCATTTGACCGCGTCTCGCATATGAAGGATGCCGGTGATGTGGTCGATATCCTCGTGATAGACAGGGAACCGGCTGTTGCGCTCCTTGAGCATGAAGCTCACCGCCTCTTCCAGCGTCATTTCGTCGTCCAGTGCGATCATGTCGTTCCGATGCGTCATGATCTCCTTTGCCTCTTTCTCGGAGAACTCAAAGATATTGGAGATCATCTCCGCCTCCGCCTGGTCGATGACGCCGTGCTCATGTCCCTCGTTCAGCAGGGAGATGATCTCTTCCTCCGTCACGTTCTCGTCAGACGAGGCAAGGATCCTGGGCAGCAGGATCCCGAGGAGAATCAGACCGCACGCCGCAAGCAGCAGCACGATCAGGGTGCGCAGCCATCCCGCATCCGCAAGGATCCCCGCCCCCGACAGGGCGAGGGAGAGCGACGGCACGCAAAGCGCGCCTGCCAGAATGCCGGAGCAGATCCCCGCAAGGAGAGGAAGGTTCCGGAATCGTTCCTCGGAGCGCGATAGCGCCGTCACTGCCATATTCAGAAGCAGGAGCACCGCATAGACAAGCAGTGCAGCTGCCGTCGGTAATAACGTCATCAAAGATTCCCCCGTTTCCGCATCAGGTATAAAACCGCGGTACGCGCATGCTGATGTCGCAGCAGAATTCGTAGTTAAAGCGCCCGGACAGCTCCCCCAGATCCTCCGCTGTGATGCTCTCCCTACCGTCGCGCCCCAGGAGCACCGCCGTATCGCCGTTTGACGCCTCCGGGATCCCCGTGACATCCACCATCATCTGGTCCATGCAGACGCGCCCGAGGATCGGCGCCCTCTTCCCGTGCAGCAGGACCCAGCCCTTTCCCGACAGGGAACGGGGATAGCCGTCCGCATATCCGACCGGGAGCGTCGCGATGCGCATCCTCTCCTTTGCCGTGAACGTCCCGCCGTAGCTGACCTGTCGCCCCGCTTCGATCTCCTTCACGTACACGATCCGCGTATAGAGCGACATTGCGGGAGAAAGCTCCGGTCCGCAGCTCTTTAAATATGTGGACGGATACAGGCCGTAGCCGACGATGCCGGTCCGGACCATATCCAGATGCATCTGCGGAAACGCGATCGCCGCCGCGCTGTTTGCGCAGTGGCACAGCGTCGGCCGGAAGGAAAGCTCCTCCTCAAGCCGCGCAAGAAACCCGGTAAAGCGTCCAAACTGCGCCTGTGTGCGCGTGCCGTCTTCTTCATCCGCGGTCGCAAAGTGCGTAAACATGCCTTCCACGCGGATGCCGGGCATCCCGAGCGCCTTTTTGACAAAGGCAATACCGATCTCATCCGGCTCGATCCCGATGCGGGACATACCCGTGTCAACAGCGATATGGACGGGACATTCCCGCCCTGCGCGGACCGCCGCCTCCGACAGGGCAATGAGCGAATCCTCGCGAAAGACCGTCGGGCGGATATCATGCAGCACCAGCTCTTCGTAACAGGCGGGAAAAGCGTATCCGAGGATCAGGATCGGCTTTTCGATCCCGGCGCGGCGCAGCTCCATCGCCTCTTCAAACGTGGCGACCGCATGCCCCCACAGATAGGGAAGGTCCTCGGTCGCCTGCGCGATCGGCACGCTTCCGTGCCCGTAGCCGTCCGCCTTGATCACGTTCAGCAGCTTTGTCTTTTCGCCAACCCTTTCCCGGATCAATTCGAGGTTCCGGACGATTGCGTTAAGATCCACCTCCGCATAGACCCGGCTGACAGATCTCAAAGCGCTCTGATCCTCTGAAGGCACCCCTGTCATCTCTTTGCCTCCGCGTCCTGGTGACGCTGCAGATTGTAGGAGAGCCGCATGAGCGAATCCAGCAGGTGTACATTCTCCACTTCGATATGTTCCGGCACCCGGAGATCGATATGGGCAAAATTCCAGATTGCCCGGATATTGCAGGCCACCAGCTTCTCCGCTGTCTCGACCGCCACGGTGCGCGGCACCGTCAGAGCCGCGATCTCAATGTGGTTCTCGAGCGCATAGGACGGCATGTCCTCCATGCTCATGACGGGAAGATCTCCGACCTTCGTGCCGATCAGGTCTTTGTTGATGTCAAAGGCCGCCTTGAAGGAGTACGGCATATCCTTTGCGTTGATGTATCCAACGACCGCCTGGCCCAGCTTTCCGGCGCCGATCAGGATCATATCGTGTTTTTTATGGATCCCCAGGAGGTTTCCGATCTCATTGTGCAGATACAGGACATTGTAGCCGTAGCCCTGCTGTCCGAAACCCCCGAAATTATTGAAATCCTGGCGGATCTGGGACGCCGTGACATGCATGAGCTTGCTCAGCTCATGGGACGAGATCCTTTCGACCCCCTGTGTCTTCAGTTCGCCGAGGTAACGATAATACCGCGGCAGGCGGCCGATCACGGCCTGTGATATACCTTTTTCAGCCATAAGACTCCCTCTGCTGCAAAACAATTCTTCTATGCATTATAAAGGATTGTTAAATATCAGTCAATTGCCATAAAAGCCTTATTTCTGGGGCTTTTTCCTGTTGACTTTCCGGTTCGTTCCATCTAATCTATTCCTATGATTATAGCGTGCCACCATGTAAACAAATCCTTTTTGGAAGTACCCGTCTTAAAAGACATAACATTCCACCTTGAAAAAGGCGACAAGACCGCCCTGGTCGGCATCAATGGTGCCGGCAAGACGACGCTGCTTCGCATCCTGACCGGGGCCCTGTCCCCGGATTCCGGCGAAGTCACGGTGCCGCATGACCTCTCTGTCGGGTACCTTGCCCAGGACCAGGGGCTTTCTTCCGATGCAACGATCTATGAAGAAGCCGCGAAGACAAAGCGCCACCTTGCTGCCTTGGAGGAAAAGATCCGCTCGGTCGAGGACCGGATGGCGATTGTCAGCGGCGCGGAGCTGTCTTCCCTGATGGAGGAATACCACGCGATGCTCTCCTCCTTTGACGCACTCGGCGGTTATACCTATAAGAGCGAGATCCCGGGCATCCTCAAGGGCCTTGGGTTTTCGGAAAGTGATTTTGACGCCCGCATCTCAACGCTCTCCGGCGGACAAAAGACACGCGTCGCACTGGCGAAGCTCCTCCTGCAGGACCCTGCGCTCATCATTCTCGACGAGCCGACGAACCATCTCGATATAGGGAGCATCCGCTGGCTGGAGAACTATATCCGCGGCTATAAAGGCACCGTGCTCATCGTCTCGCACGACCGCTTTTTCCTGGACCGGACTGTAAACAGCGTGCTGGAGCTCGAAAACGGCCGCATGACGGCATTTGGCGGCAATTACAGCGCCTATGCCGAAAAGAAAAAAGCGCTTCGCGCCGAGCAGCAGCGCGCTTACCTGAACAACAGGGCCGTCATAAAGCATCAGGAGGAGGTCATCGCAAAGCTTAAAAGCTTTAATCGGGAGAAGTCCATCAAGCGGGCCGAAAGCAGGGAGAAGATGCTCGCAAAAATGCAGGTCATCGAAAAACCCGCAGACGTTCGAAGCGACATGCACCTCTCCTTCACTCCCGTCCTGACTGGCGGGCGCGATGTCCTGCACGTGGAAAGACTCGCCAAGTCATTCGGGGAGAAACGCCTGTTCTCCGATGTCGGATTCGACGTGCGCCGCGGCGAGCACATCGCGGTGATCGGCAGCAACGGGACCGGCAAGACGACGCTGTTAAAGATCCTGAACGGCATCGTGCCGGCGGACGACGGGATCTGCCGCACCGGGACCGATATCCACATCGGCTACTACGACCAGGAATACCACGTGCTGCATGACGAAAAGACAGTGTTCGAAGAGATCTCAGACGAGTACCCGCATATGACAAACACACAGGTCCGCTCACTCCTTGCGGCCTTCCTGTTTACCGGCGATGACGTCTTCAAAAAGATCTCCGAGACCAGCGGCGGCGAAAAAGGCCGGATCTCCCTCGCAAAGCTCATGCTTTCCGGCGCGAATCTCCTGTTTCTCGACGAGCCGACGAACCACCTGGACATCGTCTCCAGGGAGATTCTCGAAAATGCCTTAAACGCCTATTCCGGAACCGTGATCTATGTCTCTCATGACCGTTATTTCGTAAACCGCACGGCGAGCCGCATCCTGGAGCTGAAGGACGGGCGCCTGAAGGACTACGGTCCCCCAGCGACGGATGAAGTCCCGGCGATGTATATCGGAAACTACGACTCCTATCTCCTGCACCTGACAGACGAGGAAAACGCAGGACAGGACCGGCAGTCAACGGCTTCTTCCGCGGCCGCGCAGCAGGCGCAGCCGGCAGACTCCGCATCTTCCTCCGGGATACAGGACTGGAAGGCCCTGAAGCAGGCGCAGGCAGATAAACGCAGGATGCGCACAGCGCTTGCAAGATGTGAGGAGAAGATCGCCGGGCTCGAGGAGGATATCCGGGCTCTGGAGGAAAAGATGCTTCTGCCGGAAATTGCCGCAGACTCGGAAAAGCTCCGGCTCATCGCCGACGAAATGGAGAAAAAAAACGGCGAGCTCTCCACAGCCATGGAAGACTGGGAAGAGCTCGCCGCAGGCATCGAAAATGACTCATGACGCCTCATGACGTCTCTTTTTCATTGACGCTGTACAGATCATAGAATCCGTTCTTGACCATATTGGCGAAGGCGTTCTGGATGTGTTCCGACGCCAGCTTTTCCGCCATGTCGGCATCTTTCTGGTACATTGCCTCCATGATCGAGCGGTGCTCGTTGTTGGAAGCAAGGCCTCTCTCATGCACGGACAGCGTAAGCTTTCTGACGCGCAGCACATACTGGTGGTAATCCTTGAGCAGGTGCTCCAGCATCTTTGAGCGGCACGCAGAATACATGATGTTGTGAAACTCGCTGTCGAGCTCCGCCATCTGGTCCATATGACCGCGCGCCGCGTGAAAATCCGCCAGATACACGTTCTGCTCCAGCGCTTCCAGCTCCTCCCTGGAGATGTGCTCCGTCGCCCATCTCGCACAGAGGCCCTCCAGCCGCGCCCGGATCATGTAGATGTCATGCACGTCCGTCGCCGAGATCGCGGATACGAATGCGCCGCGGTTCGGGATGATCTGTACGAGTCCCTCCAGCTCCAGCTGACGGAGCGCCTCGCGCACCGGGGTGCGCGATACGCCGAGCTCTGTTGCGACGGCGATCTCACGCAGCTCTTCGTGGTCCTTGTATCTGCCGCTCAATATGTCATCCCTGAGCTTCTGGAATACGCGGCCGCTCAGAGAATACTTTTTTGTCAGGTCCTGATTCTTTTCCATACTGTTCATTCCAACTGTTCAGGCCGGCTGACCATCCCGCGGCCGCTCAGGGCTTTGCGACCAGATTGACGATCCTGCCAGGCACATAGATCTCCTTGATGATGTTCGCGGGAAGCTTGTCTCCAAGCGCTTCTTTTGCTGCCGCGATCGCCGCGTCCTTGTCACAGTCGGCAGGCACTGTTACAGTCGTGCGCACCTTGCCGTTGACCTGGACGGCGATCTCGAGGACGCTGACCGCACGCGCGCTCTCGTCAGCAACAGGCCAGGACTGCTCGAAGACCGAGGCGGTACCGCCCAGTCTCTCCCACAGTTCCTCCGCAATGTGCGGCGCAAACGGCGCAAGAAGCGTCACCGCGGTCTTTAAGGTTTCCTTATCGACGCCGCCCTGTCTTGTTTTCTCGGAGAGCGTGTTGTTGTATTCCATGAAGCCCGATACGACCGTGTTCAGGCTGAAGCTGTTCAGGCGCTGCGTGATGTCGTGGATCATGTTGTTGCGGATGCGCAGCAGCTCCTCGTCAGGCTGCACATCGTTTTCCAGGTTTGCCAGCACCATGTTCCAGAACTTGTTGAGGAACCGGTAGACACCGTCGATGCCCCTGTCGTCCCAGGAGGCATCCTGCTGCGGCGGGCCGATAAACAGCTCATACATGCGGAGCGAATCGCAGCCGTACTCACGGATCATGTCATCCGGGGAGACGACGTTGCCGAGGGACTTACTCATCTTCACGCCCTTCGGGCCGAGGATCATTCCCTGGTTGAAGAGCTTTTTGAAGGGTTCTTCAAAGCTCACGACGCCGATATCATACAGGAACTTCGTATAAAACCTTGAATACAGAAGGTGCAGGACCGCATGCTCCACGCCGCCGATATACATGTCGACCGGCAGATCCTTTGCGGCGATCTCCTTATTCACGAGTTCCTTGTCGTTGTGCACATCCACATAGCGTAGGAAATACCAGGAAGATCCCGCCCACTGCGGCATGGTGTTCGTCTCGCGCTTCGCCGGGCCGCCGCACTTCGGGCAGGTCGTATTGACCCAGCTGTCGATCGCCGCCAGCGGCGATTCGCCGGTATCCGTTGGCTGATAGGACTCCACGTTGGGAAGGAGCACCGGAAGCTGATCCTCCGGAACCGCGACCGCACCGCACTTTTCGCAGTGCACGATCGGGATCGGTTCACCCCAGTAGCGCTGTCTGGAGAAGACCCAGTCCCTGAGCTTGTAGTTCACGGTCTTCTTGCCCATGCCGCGCTTTTCGATGATGGAGGGAGCCTCCATTTTCAGCGCGGAAGATTCCATCCCGTTCCAGTCGCCGGAGTTGATGACCGTGCCCACCGCGTCCGTATAGGCCTCCTGCATATCCGGGATCTCCTTCCCGTCCTTTGCAATGACCTGAACGATCGGCAGGCCGAATTTCTTTGCAAATTCGAAGTCGCGGTCGTCATGCGCGGGGACGCACATGATGGCGCCTGTGCCGTAGTCCGCAAGGACATAGTCGGAGAGCCAGATCGGAATCTTTTCGCCGTTTAAGGGATTGATCGCGTAGCTTCCCGTGAAGACGCCGGTCTTATCCTTGTTCTGAACGCGGTCGACGTTTGACTTGTTGGCGGCGTCCGCGCAGTACTTTTCGACCGCTTCCTTCTGCTCCGGCTTTGTCAGGAGCGGAACCATCTCGTGCTCCGGCGCCATGACCATGAAGGTTGCGCCGTAGAGCGTATCCGGTCTTGTCGTGTAGACCGTCAGCTTCTCATCCAGGCCGTCGACGGGGAAGTCGACCTCCGCACCGTACGAGCGGCCGATCCATTCGGTCTGCATCTTCTTGACCTTCTCCGGCCAGTCAAGGCCGTCGAGGCCCTCCAGCAGCCTGTCGGCATAGGCCGTGATCTTCAGCATCCACTGCCGCAGATTCTTCTTTGTGACTTCACTGTGGCAGCGCTCGCACTTGCCGTCGACGACCTCTTCGTTCGCGAGGACCGCCTTACAGCTGGGACACCAGTTGAGCGGCATCTCCTTCTCGTACGCGAGCCCGTGCTCAAACATCTTCACGAAAATCCACTGTGTCCATTTGTAGAACGCAGGATCCGTCGTATTCAGCTCCATGTCCCAGTCATAGATCGCGCCGATCTGCTTGACCTGGCTGCGGATGCTCTTCACGTTCTCCGCCGTGGAGATCGAGGGGTGCTGCCCCGTCTTGATCGCGTAGTTTTCCGCGGGGAGTCCGAACGCATCCCAGCCCATCGGGTGAATGACATAGTGACCGCCGTTCATCATCTTGTAGCGACTCCATACATCCGAAATGACATACCCGCGCCAGTGCCCCACATGCAGGCCTGCCGCCGAAGGATACGGGAACATATCCAGGCAGTAATACTTGGGCTTTTTCCCGTCGTTTACATTGACAGGTCTCTCCTCCCATTTTTTGCGCCACTTTTCTTCTACTTCCAGATGGTTGAACGCCTCGGCCATAACATACCCCTTCATCAATGAATCAAACTTTGTATTCTTGTATTCAATGCTTCTCTGCAAAAGAGTGCAAGCCTTGCGGCCTGCACTCCCAGACTGCCAGAACTGTTTGCGGATACGCGGTTTCGGGGACGGATCCCCGGATTATTCCTCGTCCTCCGCAGCTGCCTCAGCCGCTCTTGCCTCGACCTCAGCGCTCTGAATGTTCGCAGGCGCCTGCTCGTAGCGGGCAAAGTCGTAGCTGTAGATTCCTCTGCCGCCCGTCATGGAACGAAGGACCGTGCAGTAATCGAACAGCTCCATCTGCGGGACCTCCGCCTCGATGATCTGCTTGCCGCCCTGGATCGGGTTCATGCCGAGCACGCGGCCGCGACGCTTGTTCAGGTCACCCATGACGTCTCCGGTATAGGTATCCGGAACCGTGACATGAAGATTCACGATGGGCTCAAGCAGCACAGGGCCCGCCTCCATGAAGCCCTTCTTGAAGGCCTGTCTCGCCGCCGTCTTGAACGCCATTTCCGAGGAGTCTACCGGATGGTAGGATCCGTCGTAGAGCACCGCGCGCACGCCGACGACCGGATAAGCCGCAAGCGGGCCGGCCGTGACGGAATCAATGATTCCCTTCTCTACTGCCGGATAGTAGTTCTTCGGAAC
>CACZQP010000066.1 GCA_902783385.1 uncultured Lachnospiraceae bacterium
CAGTTAATGGTACAGCATATGATGTCGTTGTCGAGGAGAAGGGCGCAGGCGCAGCTCCCGCGGCAGCTCCTGTGGCGGCAGCACCCGCTGCGGCTCCTGCAGCAGCACCCGCAGCAGCTCCGGCTGCAGCTCCGAAGGCAGCATCCGCAGGCGCCGGATCTGTCAGAGTCGAGGCCGGTGCGGCAGGCAAGGTCTTCAAGGTCGAGAAGAAGGTTGGCGATACCGTCAGCAAGGGTGATGCCGTCGTCATCATCGAAGCGATGAAGATGGAGATCCCCTGTGTTGCTCCTTCCGATGGCACTGTCGCAAGCATCGACTGCAATGTTGGCGATCCCTGTGAGGCGGGAGATCTTCTGGCGACATTGAACTAGTGCTGTGACAACCAGTCTTTTGGGAGGTTCATTATGGAGTATATACTGAATACCTTAGAAAACCTCGTACACCAGACGGCGTTTTTCAACCTTTCCATCGGCAATGTTGCCATGATCGCAGTCGCCCTGCTTCTTATGTACCTGGCGATCGCACATGACTACGAACCACTGCTTCTGGTTCCGATTTCCTTTGGTATGCTGCTCGTCAATATCTATCCGGATATCATGCTGAGCATTGAAGAATCGTCAAATGGTGTCGGCGGTTTGCTACACTACTTTTATCTGTTGGATGAGTGGGCGATCCTGCCTTCACTGATCTTCATGGGCGTCGGAGCCATGACGGACTTCGGCCCGCTGATCGCCAATCCAAAGAGCTTCCTGCTCGGGGCCGCGGCACAGTTCGGTATCTATGCCGCCTACCTGTTCGCGATGCTTCTCGGATTCGGCGACAAGGCTGCCGCTGCGATCTCCATCATCGGAGGTGCTGACGGCCCGACATCCATCTTCCTCTGCGCAAAGCTTTCGCAGACGGCCCTGATGGGACCGATCGCCGTCGCGGCCTATTCCTATATGTCGCTTGTCCCGATCATCCAGCCTCCGATCATGCGCGCCCTCACGACGAAGGAAGAGCGCAGGATCAAGATGGAGCAGCTCCGCCCGGTCTCGAAGCTGGAGCGCATCCTGTTCCCGATCATCGTGACGATCGTGGTCTGCATGATCCTTCCCACGACGGCGCCGCTCGTCGGTATGCTGATGCTGGGGAACCTGTTCCGGGAGTGCGGGGTGACGAGACAGCTCACGGAGACAGCCTCCAATGCGCTGATGTACATTGTCGTCATCCTGCTCGGCACATCTGTCGGCGCGACGACAAGCGCTGAGGCGTTCCTGAACGCCAATACGCTCAAGATCGTGGCGCTCGGACTCATTGCCTTCTCCTTCGGCACGGCGACCGGCGTCCTGTTCGGCAAGCTGATGTGCAAGGCGACAGGCGGCAAGGTCAATCCGCTGATCGGATCCGCGGGCGTATCCGCCGTTCCGATGGCGGCGCGTGTCTCGCAGAAGGTCGGCGCGGAAGAGGATGCGACGAACTTCCTTCTGATGCATGCGATGGGCCCCAATGTAGCAGGCGTCATCGGAACAGCAGTCGTTGCCGGCGTATTTATGGCTGTCTTCGGTATTCAGTGAGGATATGACAAATGGAAAATACAGTGAAAAAACCAGTAAAAATCAATGAGACCGTCCTGCGCGACGGACACCAGTCCCTGATCGCGACGCGCATGCCGACGGAGATTATGCTCCCGATCGTGGAAAAGCTTGACGCGGTCGGCTACAACGCGGTGGAGTGCTGGGGCGGCGCGACGTTCGATGCGTGCCTGCGCTTCCTCAAGGAGGATCCGTGGGACAGGCTCCGGAAGCTCCGCGCGGGCTTTAAGCACACGAAGCTCCAGATGCTGTTCCGGGGCCAGAACATCCTTGGCTACAACCATTATCCGGACGACGTGGTGGAGTATTTCGTGCAGAAGTCGATCGCAAACGGCATCGACATCATACGTATCTTTGACTGCCTCAACGATATGAGGAACCTGGAGACGGCGGTCCGCGCGACGAAAAAGGAGGGCGGCCACGCCCAGATCGCGCTCTCGTATACGATTGGCGATGCGTACACGGACGAGTACTGGATGGGCATCGCCAAGGACATCGAGAACATGGGTGCGGATTCGATCTGCATCAAGGACATGGCGGGACTCCTGAATCCCTATGACGCGTTCCGGCTCGTGTCCGCTCTGAAAAAGGCGACGACCCTGCCGATCGACATGCACACGCACTACACGTCCGGCATTGCCAGCATGACATACTTAAAAGCGATCGAGGCCGGCGCAGATATCATCGACTGCGCCATCAGTCCGTTCGCTCTCGGCTCCTCACAGCCGGCGACGGAGGTCATGGTGGAAGCGCTGCGCGGAACGCAGTACGATACAGGCTATGACCAGAAGCTCCTGACGCAGATCGCGGAGTACTTCCGCCCCTACCGGGAGGAGTGCATCGAGAACGGCCTTTTGAACACAAAGGTCCTCGGCGTCGACGTAAACGCGCTCCGCTATCAGATTCCCGGCGGCATGCTCTCCAACATGGTGAGCCAGTTAAAGGAGCAGGGTGCGAGCGACAAGCTCCAGGCGGTCCTGGATGAGATGCCGCGGGTACGCGCCGACTTCGGCGATCCGCCGCTTGTCACGCCGTCCTCGCAGATCGTCGGCACACAGGCCGTCATGAATGTCCTGATGGGCGAGCGCTACAAGGTGGCCTCCGCCCAGACAAAGGATCTGCTGCTCGGCAAGTACGGCAAGTGCATCAAGCCCTTCAATCCGGAGGTCCAGAAGAAGGTCATCGGGAATGCGGAGCCTATCACCTGCCGTCCTGCGGATCTTTTGGAGCCCGCACTTGCAAAGTACGAGGAGGAGATCCGGCAGTGGAAGCAGCAGGACGAGGATGTCCTGTCCTATGCGCTGTTCCCGCAGGTCGCGATCGACTATTTCAAATACCGTCTCGCACAGCAGGAGCAGGTTGACCTGACAAAAGCGGATACGGCAAACGGCGCCTACCCTGCGTAAGGCTTTGCCCGGCGCGGTATGACGGGAAAGCGGGCCGGTTTTCCGGCATTGCCGAATGCTTAAGACTATAGGGACCGACCGGTGCAGCCTGAATTCGCGGCCGGCGGTCCTTTCCTCGTAACAGGCGTCGCGGACAGCAGAAAGGACAGCATTTGCGGGAGATCGAAGGATACCGTGTCAAGCACGGAGACTATATGAGAATGGGCGCGACGCCGATGAACGGCGGCGTAAACTTTACGCTGTGCAGCCACGGCGCGACGGGATGTGAGCTCCTGTTATACCACAGAAACGAGACGGAGCCGTTCTGCGTCCTGAAGGTGCCGGATTCCTACCGGATCGGGAAGACGTGGTCGATCTTTATCTACGACCTGGAGATCGAGAACCTGGAGTATTCCTACCGGCTGGACGGACCCTGGGACCCGGAGCGGGGCCTTTTCTTCTCCAGAGACAATATCATCCTGGACCCCTATGCGAAGGCGGTCGTCGGACAGCGCATGTGGGGCGTTCCCAGAAACCTCCAGGGAAACTACCACGCGCGCGTCGTCGAAAACCGCTTCAACTGGCACTACAATCCGATCCTGCAGAACCCGATGGAGGACTCCGTTATCTACGAGCTGCATGTCCGGGGCTTTTCCTATTCGCCCACTTCCGGCGTGAAGGATCCCGGGACCTTTGCCGGCATCATCGAAAAGATCCCCTATCTGAAGGAGCTGGGCGTGACGGCAGTCGAGCTGATGCCGATCTTCGAATTCGATGAGACAAGAAATGCGCGTGAGGTGAACGACAGGCAGCTCTGGGAGTACTGGGGATACAACACGGTCGCGTACTTTGCGCCGAACACGTCATACGCGGCATCGGCGGAGCACAACACCGAGGGGCGCGAGCTCAAGAAGATGATCCGCAAGCTCAATGCCCACGGGATCGAGGTCATTCTGGACGTGGTGTTCAACCACACGGCGGAAGGGGACGAGAACGGCGCGATCATCAATTTCAAGGGCCTGGACAACAACGTGTTCTACATGATGGACGGGCAGCACCGGTATATGAATTTCAGCGGCTGCGGAAACACGGTGCGCTGCAATGACCCGCGCGTACAGGATTATATCCTTGAGTGCCTGCGCTACTGGGTCATTGAGTACCACATCAGCGGTTTCCGGTTCGATCTTGCGAGCATCATGACCCGTGACGTAGACGGGAGGCCGATGCAGAATCCGCCGATCATCGAGCGGATCGTAAACGACCCGATCCTCGCGGACACCAAACTGATCGCAGAGTCATGGGACGCCGGAGGCCTTTACCAGGTCGGCGCCTTTCCCGCGCACGGCAGGTGGGCCGAGTGGAATGGGAAATACCGGGATGATGTGCGCGGTTTTCTGAAGGGAGATCTCTGGCTTGCGCCTGCGGTCGCGGCGCGCATCGCGGGATCGGAGGATCTGTACGGAAACGGCTATAGAGGATATCTTTCCTCCGTGAACTTTCTGACCTGCCACGACGGTTTTACGCTGCGGGATCTGTACAGCTATAATGAAAAGCACAACGAGGCGAACGGCTGGAACAATACGGACGGGCAAAACGACAACCGCAGCTGGAACTGCGGCGTGGAGGGGGAGACGGACGATGCGGCCGTCATTGCGCTCAGGAGGCGCATGGCGGGGAATGCGATCACGGTCCTGATGTGCAGCAGGGGAACGCCCATGATCCTCGCAGGAGACGAATTTCTCAACACGCAGGGCGGGAACAATAATTCCTACTGCCAGGACAACGAGACGTCCTGGCTGGACTGGTCGGGGCTTGAGAGCAGCAGGGATTTCTTTGAATTCTACCGGGATGTCATCGCCTTCCGGAAAAAGCACCCCGTGCTGCGCAAGGTCCTGCCGCCGGCAAGGTGCGGTCTTGCGCCCTTAAAGATCACGGACCAGGATCCGAATAATACGAACGTCACGCAGGCGACAAAGCTCCTGATGGCACTGTTTGCCGGATATGAGGAGAGCGCCGGCAAAGATGATGTCGTGCTCCTTGTGATCAACCCGCACTGGGAAGCGCAGGGCATCCGCTTTCCGGAGATCCCCGCGCCCCTCATCTGGCATAAGGTGATCGACACGGCAGATGAGAGCGGAGCGTTTTTCCGGAGAGACCCGCTCCCCGTAAGGGAGAGCGGCACGGTGTTAAAGGAGCGGAGCGTTTCCGTATACATCGCACAGCCCGCCGGGGCGTGACAGGAAGGGAAGCTATGGCAAAAATACTGATCGCAGATGATGAAAAGAGGATCCGCGTTCTTTTGAAGGATTTCATGAAGCGGGATGGATATGAGGTGCTGGAGGCGTCGGACGGCGACGAGGCGCTTGCCTGCTTTGAGAAAAACAGCGATATTTCGCTCATCGTGCTGGATGTCATGATGCCAGGCCGCGACGGCTGGGAGGTCCTTCGGAAGATCCGGGAAACCTCGCAGGTTCCCGTCATCATGCTCACCGCAAAGTCCGAGGAGGACGACGAGCTGCACGGCTTTGCGCTCGGGGCGGACGAATACATCATCAAGCCCTTCAGTCCAAGGACGCTCATGGCGCGGATCGAGGTGCTTTTGAGAAGAAGCGGCGAAAAAAAGGACGCTGCCGATATTCTTGCGATCGACGGGATCCGGGTCGACCGGACCGCCCACGAGGTCTATGTGGACGGGGAACTCGTCGAGCTGAGCTTCAAGGAGTTTGAGCTTTTGACCTATTTCATGGAAAATGCGGGCGTCGCGCTCTCCAGGGAGAAGATCTTAAGCAGCGTCTGGAACTACGACTATTTCGGCGATGCGCGCACGATCGACACGCACGTAAAAAAGCTGCGCGCGAAGCTGAAGGAACAGGGAAACCATATTCGTACGATCTGGGGAATGGGCTACAAGTTTGAGTGAACAGGGGAAAAAAAGAAGTCCGCTCCACACGATAGGTGTGCAGGTATCGCTCGCAATTTTTCTGCTGATCGGGATCCTTGTCCTGCTGACGCTCTTTTTGAACAGCCGGTACCTCAACCGCTACTACGAGGCGCAAAAGCGCGGCGCGCTGCGGGACATGTACAGCCAGCTGCGGGATGCCGCGTCAGGCGGAACGCTATCATCCGACGAATTTGACCGGCACCTTATCGAGCTGACGGAAAAAGAGAATATCGAACTTATTATCATGGATGCCGAATCGAGGACCGTGAAGGCCTATGCCACGGACCGACAGGCAGTGCAGGGACGTCTTCTCCAGAATATCCTCCAGCAGAGAGAGGCGGGCAGTGCGCATGTGATCTCGACGGAGAACGGAATCACGCTCCAGACCGTGCAGGATAAGCCCTACGGCTCGGAGCATATGGAGCTGTGGGGAATTCTTCCGGACGGCAGCCTTTTCCTTCTGCGGACAGCGCTGGAGAGCATGCGAAACAGCAGTGCGATCGCAAACCGCTTTCTTTTGCTGACCGGTCTGTGCACGGCGCTTCTGGGCGCTGTGCTCGCCTTCATTGTCGGAACACGGCTTACAAGGCCGGTGCGGGAGCTCACGGATATTTCCGAGCGCATGATGCAGATGGACTTCTCCTCGAAGTTCCACGGGAGCGAATCAAACGAAATCGGGGAGCTGGGCAGGAATTTCAATGAGCTCTCCGCCAAGCTCGAGGAGACGATCTCAGAGCTTAAGACCGCTAACAACAGGTTAAAGAGCGATATCCGGAAGAAGGAAGAGATCGAGGAGATGCGCCAGGAATTCATCGCCAACCTGACGCACGAGTTCAAGACGCCGATCGCCGTCATACAGGGCTATGCGGAGGGCCTGATCGACAATGTGAACGGGGACGAGGAGAGCCGGAACGCCTACTGCGAGGTCATTGTGGATGAGGCGCAGAAGATGAACGGCATGGTGCAGAGGCTCCTGACCCTGAATCAGCTGGAGTTTGGCAAGATGCAGCCCGACATGGAGCGTTTCGATGTCACGGATATGATAAAGGGCTATCTGGAGACGGTCGACGTCCTTATAAAACAGCAGGAGATCACCTTGCTCGCAGATCTTACGGAGCCGGCGTTCGTGTGGTCCGATCCCTATATGACGCAGGAGGTCTTCGCCAATTACTTCACCAATGCGATGCATCATGTAAAGAGAGAAAAGCGGATTGAGATCCGGCTTGTGCGCACCGGCGAAAAGATCCGGATCGGCGTGTTCAACACGGGCGACCCGATCCCGCAGGATTCGGTCCCGCGCATCTGGGAGAAGTTCTACAAGGTGGACAAGGCGCACACCAGGGAGTACGGCGGATCCGGCGTCGGTCTCTCGATCGTGAAGGCGATCATGGAGCGGCTTCACGAGCAGTATGGCGTCACGAATTTCGAAAACGGTGTTTTGTTCTGGTTTGAACTGGAGGCGGCGTAATGGCTGCAATCGCGAATGACTGGCTTCCCGCCGTCCGGGCGGAATTTGCAAAGCCGTATTACAGACAGCTCTACAGCTTCGTAAAGAAGGAGTATGAGACGAGGCAGGTCTTCCCGCCGGCGCAGGATATCTTCAATGCCCTGCACCTGACGCCCCTGCATGAGGTGCGCGTCGTGATCCTGGGACAGGATCCGTACCACAACGTGCATCAGGCGCACGGGCTGTCCTTTTCGGTCCCGGAGGATCAGGGGACGCTGCCGCCGTCGCTCATCAATATCTTTAAGGAGCTGCACGACGATCTCGGAATCCCGATGCCGGACAACGGGTGTCTCATCCCCTGGGCAAAACAGGGCGTCCTTTTGCTCAACACGGTCCTGACCGTGCGGGCGCATCAGGCGGCGTCCCACCAGGGGAAGGGCTGGGAGATGTTCACGGATGCGATCCTTCGCGCGGTAAACGCGGAAAATCGACCGATCGTCTATATGCTGTGGGGATCGCCCGCCCAGGGCAAGGCGCCGATGCTGACCAATCCGCAGCATCTGATCCTGAAGGCGCCGCATCCGAGCCCGCTGTCTGCATACCGCGGATTTTTCGGCTGCGGGCATTTCAGTAAGTGCAATGCGTTTCTTGAGGCACACGGAGAAAAACCGATAGACTGGCGGATCCCGGATCTTCACAGGAATGACGGTATTAATTGAGGCCTTGCGGAACAGGTTTTTTAAGGAGGTACCATGGAAAAAAGACCCTTTGTAACGAAAAGCGAGGCCGAGGAGATCGCAAAGACGCATCCCACGCCGTTTTATCTCTACGACGAGGCCGGCATCCGACAAAACTGCGAGGCTGTGCGGAAGGCGTTTTCGTGGAACCCGGGCTACCGTGAGTACTTTGCGGTGAAGGCGACGCCGTCCCCTGCGATCCTGTCGATCATGCAGGACTACGGCTTCGGCTTCGACTGTTCGTCCCTGACGGAGCTGATGCTTGCAAAGGCAGTCGGCGCATCGGGAGAGACGGTCATGCTCTCCTCGAACGATACGCCCGCAGAGGATTACCTCTATGCGGCAAAGCTCGGTGCGATCATTAATCTGGATGATATCACGCATGTCGCGTTTCTGGATGAGCTGCTTGGCGGCGTATTCCCGGAGACGATGTGCGCACGCTTCAACCCGGGCGGTGTCTTTACGATGAGCAACGGGATCATGGATAATCCCGGGGATTCCAAGTACGGCATGACGAAGGAGCAGCTGTTTGACTGCTACCGGCAGCTAAAGGAGAGGGGCGTGAAGCATTTCGGTCTCCATGCGTTCCTCGCAAGCAATACGGTGACGAACGAGTACTATCCGACGCTCGCCGGCCAGCTCTTTGCCCTGGCGGCGGAGGCAAAGGAAAAGCTCGGGATCCATTTTTCCTTCATCAATCTCTCCGGAGGTGTGGGGATCCCGTACCGGCCGGAGCAGGAGCCGAATGACATTGCGTTGATCGGCGAGGGCGTGAGAGAAATGTACGAGCGGATTCTCGTCCCCGCCGGGATGGGGGATGTTGCGATCTATACGGAGATGGGCCGCTTTATGCTGGGGCCTTACGGCGCTCTCATCACGCGCGCGGTACACGAAAAGCACATCTACAAGGAGTACATCGGGACGGATGCCTGTGCAGCAAACCTGATGCGGCCCGCCATGTACGGCGCATATCATCATATCACGGTGCTCGGCAAGGAGGACGCGCTGGCGGATCATGTGTATGACATCACGGGGTCTCTGTGTGAGAACAACGACAAGTTCGCGATCGACAGGAAGCTTCCCGCAATCGACAGGGGCGACCTTCTCTTTATTCATGACGCCGGGGCACACGGGTTCTCCATGGGCTATAACTACAACGGAAAGCTCTGGTGTGCGGAGCTTCTGCTGAAGGAGGACCGCACGGCTGAGGAGATCCGCAGGGCGCAGAATCCCGCGGACTACTTCGCAACACTTGATCAGACGCCGTATTTTGAGGCGCTCCGGAAGGAATTCGCATAGCATTGCTGCGGGCTATCTGACGAAACAGGCGCGCAGACAGAGGGGAGAGAAAGTATGGATGTAACCATTACTGTACAGAACTACGTGTGGACTGTGGTCAGCTGGGCCATGCTCTCAGCCGGCATCTGGCTTGTTCTGGGAAAGCTGAAATGGAAGAACAGGATCCTGGCGCTGTTCCCGGGACTGAGGTATTATGCGCTTGCCAGCGCAGTCGGGATGCGCAGGGAAGGGATTTTCTGCTGTGTTGCGGAGCTTATCGTCTACAGCGGCAATCTTACGAATATTGCCAATAAGAATGAACGGATAGTCCTCGCCTGGGTGCTGCTTGTCGTGGCTGCATTTGTATTTCTTTTCGTGTATCGGATCCGGGTCTTCCTCCGCGTCATACGGGTGTTCGGCCTGCGGAGGCGGTGGATCCTTTTGCTGATCGTCTTCGAGAGGATCTCGCTGCTTGTGCTGGGTGCGGGGAAGAAGTATCAGCCGGCGGGATATATTCCGGCGGACGAGGATTGGATGGCGGGCACTGCACCGGCGCAGCTGGGTACGGTGCACGGGCAGGACGTCCTTGCACATACAAGCGGCCTGTCCGTCGACCTCTCGGACCGCTCCGTAAAGGACATGAACAAGACGAGATACCTGCTGAAGGATATTTCACTCCATATCCCGAACGGGAGCCTTGTGCTTTTGCTGGGCGGTTCGGGCTCCGGCAAGACGACCTTTGTCAATGCGCTGACCGGCTACGAAAAAGCCAACGCAAAGGTCATGCTGAACGGCATGGATGTCTATGAACAATATGAGCAGATCAAGTACCGGATCGGCTTTGTCCCGCAGAAGAATCTGATCCGCGGAAATGATACCGTAAAGAACACGATCAGTGACGCGGCGATGCTCCGCCTGCCGGAGAACATGCCGCAGCAGGACAGGGACAGCCGCATCAGGAATGTAATGGAGACGCTCGGCCTTACCGCCGGGAGCGATGGGCTCGTCGGCAAAAAGTCCGGCGGAATGCTCCGCAGGATATCTATCGCACTGGAGCTTGTATCGGATCCGGAGCTGTTCATCCTGGACGAGCCGGATTCGGGTCTCGACGGCGTGGTCGCGCGGGAGCTTTTTGAGAAGCTCCGCAGCATCGCGGACGACGGCAGGATCGTCATCGCCATCACGCACACGCCGGACCGCGTCGCAGATCTCTTTGATAAAGTGATCGTCCTCGCGAGGGATTCCGGGCGCGTCGGACGGCTCGCTTTTTACGGGTCGCCGGATGAGGCACGCAGCTTTTTCGGGAAGGAGTCGATGGAGGGCATCATCAGGAGCATTAACAAAAAGGAAGACGGCGGAGAAGGAAAGGCGGATGAAAGCATCGCGCGCTTTGCGGCCATGACAGCAGGAAGGACAGGTGCAGCAAATGAATAATCAGGAAAAGCACACCGGCAGATTGCAGCAGACTGCCATTTATCTCGGCAAGCTCCTCCGCATGTTCATCTACCAGAGCGACTGGAAGGTGCTGCCTATGGGCGCACTGATCGCGGGCCTTGTGACCTTTGTCGTGGGGGCGAATCTCTTCGTGACGCAGGAGGGCACGCTGACCGGATGCTTTGCAATGGTGTGCATCTGCATCTGGAACGGGTTTTTTAATTCGATCCAGTCTGTCTGCAGGGAGCGTGAGATCGTAAAGCGTGAACACCGCGCGGGTCTTCACATGTCCTCCTATATCGCCGCCCATATGATCTACCAGATGCTTTTGTGCATCGCGCAGGTCGCGGTCACGCTCGTGATCCTGCGGATTGCCGGCGTAAGGCTCCCGCAGCAGGGAACAGTCTTTGCGCACGGCGTTGTCGACGTTGCGACTACGCTCCTTCTTATCACCTATGCGGCGGATATGATGTCGCTCATGGTCTCAAGTATCGTGCGCGACCCCACGAAGGCCATGACGGCCATGCCGTTTCTGCTGATCTTCCAGCTGGTCTTTTCCGGCGGTTTTTTCCAGCTGAGCGGATTTTCAGAGAAAATCACCGTTTTGACGATCTCCAAATGGGGACTCAACAGCATGTGTTCGATC
>CACZQP010000067.1 GCA_902783385.1 uncultured Lachnospiraceae bacterium
CGCAGCACGCAGTCGGCGCGGGCGGCCACATCCGGATCGTGCGTCACGACCACGACGCAGCGCCCCTCCTCATGCGCCGAGCGCTGCCCGGCCATGGGCAGGCGCAGCAGCTCCATGGGATAGAGTCAGCGCTTCCGGTTTGCACTCCACGGGGATCCGGGAGGCCCGTCGGAGCATGTGCCCCGGGCTTCTCCTGACGGCGGCATCCGGGCCTGCGGTTCCCTGACGGATTCACGCCCCGGTATCCTGTGCGGCGGGGAGCTCCGAAAGAATGCCGTTTCGGATCGTGTATATGCGGTCGCAAACCGCCAGAACACTGGGACGGTGGGCGGAGATCACGATCGTGCAGTCCCGTCGGAAGCGGGAGATGTTGTCCAGGATTCTTTTCTCCGTTTCCGGATCGAGCGCCGAGGTGAATTCATCCAACAGCAGGATCGGTGCGTCGCGCAGCAGCGCCCGGGCGATCGCAATGCGCTGCGCCTGTCCTTCGGAAAGCCCCTTGCCGCGTTCTGCCAGCCGATATTGCAGCTGCCCCGGAAGGTCTTTCACATAATCCCACGCACATGCAATTTTCAGCGCCGCAATCATTTCTTCCTCTGTTGCGTCTTCCTTGATCATTTTGAGATTCTCTTCGATCGTTCCGGCAATGATGGAGTTTCCCTGGGGGACGTATGTGATCATGTGCCGGACGCAGGCATCGGCGGGAAAGCGCTCCCCGGATTCCGTCTCAAAAGAGACGGAGCCTTCTTCCGGCCGGATGAGCGCCAGCATCAGGCGGAAGAGCGTTGTTTTTCCTTCCCCGGAGGGGCCCGTCAGCGCCACGATCTGGCCGGGATGCGCCGCAAAGACGCAATGGCGGATCTCTTCCTTCCCACTGCCGTGTGCCGGGTCGCGGTGATAAGAAAAGGAAACGTCCTTCATAAGGATCGCCGCTTTTTTCGGGAGCGCTCCACCGGGGGCATCCGCTGCGCCCGGCTCTCTCGGCAGCTCAAAGAGCTCCCGGACCCTGCTGGCGCTGACGGAAGTGCTCATGAGCGACGAGATCGCGCCGGTGACGCCGCTGAAGGAGGCAGCAAGGCTGCTCCGCTGCGACATGAACAGCGTCATCGTCCCGTAGGTGATGTCGCCGGTCCAAAGCCGGTAGAGGCAATAGCCGAAGGCCAGGAACTGAAAAAAGGTGCGGATCGCGGTAATCAGTGCGGTCGTCCGGATGGAGTACAGATTGCTTTCCATGCTCAGCCTGCAGGTATCCTGCTGAACGGCCCTGAGCTTCTTTGCGTAGTCCTGCCCCAGGCTCAGGGCCTTTATCGTATCGTAATTATGGAAGGCCTCGCTTTCAAAGGAAAAGAGGACAGAGCTGATTTTTCTCTGACGGATGCCATATTCCCGTGTCCGATATATCGCTTTCTGGCTGACAAGGAAGGTGAAGGGGACGGAGGCGAGCGCGATCAGAGCCATAGTGGGGTCGTAATGAAGGATCACGATGAGCGCGGCGGCAAAGCCGTAGAGCGATCCGATGAGGTTCGGCAGCCAGTTGATCGCATACTGAGCGGAGGAGGGGATGTCTGACCGGAAGCGGTTGAGGATATCGCCGGTCTGATAGCGGCTGAACGAGAGCCAGTCGGCGTCCATGACGGAAACAAAGATGTCCTCCTCCATCCGGTTCGTTACGGCGATCCGTGTCTTCAGAGAGAGCCGCCCGGAAAGGCTGCTGAGGGCGAGAGAGACGGCGGAGCTTCCCACCAGGATGGCGGCTACCTGCCACAGACGGGAACGGTCATAGCCCGTGATGATATCCAGCGTATATTTTCCGGCAATGGCGCTGACCAGACCGAATGAGGTCTGCAGGATATTCAGCGCGGAGCAAAGCGCGATCTGTCCTTTGAAGCGCGACGTGTACCGGATCAGCCAGCGGAAGTCATCAAGGACCGTTTTCCATTTGACATTTCTCAAACGGTCAAGAAAAAAACGAAGTGCACCCATCAAAACGAATTACTCCCTGTATCGTCTGTTTCCGCGGCACCGTCGGACACGGCGTCCAGAATGCCGTATTTTTGCAGCAGGTCCACCCGCCGCTTTCCCAAAGCGATCCATTCCGCATCGGCGTCTTTGCCGCTGCCGTGCAGCCTGCCCCGCGCGACGCTGAACATGACGCCTGCGATCCGGGCAGCGTAAGCGGCAGGCAGCAGAAGGGGCCGGTCCTCCGCCCAGCTGTATTTTGCAAGCATTCTTCCGCGCGCCGGGAAAAGAAGGTTTTTCCATACGGAGCCCCTTCCGGCCCCGTCGTCCAGGGCGGCAAGGGTGATGCGGGCGCTCTGCACCCGCGTATGGGAGAGCGTACCGTGCGAGCCGGCGGCAAACATATCATCAAGCAGATCGCGGACGTCGCGTGCACCGTCTGCGGAGCCCGGAAGGATCGCGTCCTCCGGCGGCAAACCGAGGTATCTGCGGCCAATGGCTTCCAGGGCGCCGACATAGCGTTCCAGGCCGAAATCACGCAGTGTGCGGCAAAGCCGGTCCCGGTCGATCCGGCCGGAAAAGCGCTCCGTGAAGGCGACGATGTCGCACAGCATCCGGAGCCCGGCTCCGCCGGAGCAGAAATGCTTCAGGTGGTGCAGGATCAGGAACAGAAGGTTTTTTGTCGGCTCCGGGGTCAAAACCTTCGTCCCGGAAATATCCAGCTCCTCCGCCCGGTCAAATACATCCCGGAATGCAGCGTTCTGTTTCCGGTTGAAAGCGTGGTAGGAGCGGAACGGCTCAAAGCTGACGTCCACATGCAGCGCAGACTCCGGCTCGGTGTAGCTGACGGCATGGCTTTGTTTTTCATCCCGGAAAAAGCCGCAGGCACGGATCAGAATGTCAAATTCCTCAAATTCGTCCTTTTGCAGCAGAATGTCCTCATCGCAGGAAGCTCGCAGCGTCGGCCATGCGTACAGGCTGCGGCACACTGCGCCCTTTAATACGAGCGGGTGGAGCCCGCTTTCGCGCAGCAGCTGATACAGATCGAGGAACTGCGCCTCGCGCTGCGCCTGCGCGGCGGATTCGCGGTCGGAATCAGCCCTCCAGAGCGCTGCAAGCGCCGCTGGGCAATCCCGCAGAGCCCTCTGGTCGGATGACAGAGCATGCCAGACGACAGGCGCAACACCCTGCGCGTGGGAAAGGGCAAACAGCGGCTCAAAGGAGAGAAAATCCGGCGGCAGCGTATCGTCTTTCTCCGCATGGATATAAGCATTCAGGATTTGGAGCAGCACAACCTGCTCTGCTTTGAGATCCGGATGCGACATGATTCGGCGTGACTCCCCCCTAAAAATAAATGCGGAACGGGTTACATTCTGCGGACAGGCGTGATACAATACCTGTTGGGTGATACTTTGAAAATATTGGAAACAACAACGCCGGCCCGGGAGCTCCGGTCCGGCCGGACGATCATTGTAAACACAGTCGGCACGAGCATGCAGCCGCTCCTTTACGAAAATGAAACGCAGGTCGTCGTCGCCCCGCTGCAAAGGCCCCCGAAAAAGGGAGACATGCTGCTTTACGAGAGCAGGACCGGCGAGCCGGTGCTGCACCGGGTCACTTCCGTTTCTGAAAACGCCGTGACGCTGCGCGGCGACCACGAGCTTTTGTCGGAAACGGTCCCGCATGAACGGATCGCGGGACTGGCAACGGAGGTGTTTCGGCACGGGCGGCACTATTTGACGGACGGCTGGGAAATGCGGGCGTACGCGGCGGCTGTCGCCGGAAGCTTCCCGCTCAGGAAGGGTGTCAGGACCCTTATGCACAAGATCGCGGCCGCGCTGCCGCAGCCGATCGCGAACGCCGCCCGGGCGGCGCTCAGGGCGCTCAGGAGAAAAACAGGGAGGGATCTGTTCTTATGAAGATCAAAAGCGGTTTTGTTATGCGGAAGGTCGGGAGCGGATATGCCGCTGTCCCGGTGCATGAACGGGCGAAGACGTTCAACGGCATGATCCGGCTGAACGAGACCGGCGCATTCCTTTTTGAACGCCTGGCGTCGGATAAGACCACGGACGAGCTTGCCGGCATGCTTGCCGCTGAGTACGGGATCGGGCTTGACGAAGCGGAGGCGGACGTCCGGGCGTTCCTGGAAACGATGGATGAAAACGGGTTTCTTGTAAAGACATAAGCCGACGCGATCGCCGGCTTACGTTCCGGCGCGGCAAAACATTTTGCCGCGCCGGGCATTTTTTTCAGCTGTTCCAAAAGGGCTTGAACGATTCCCGCTTGGACGCGGGGCGGGCAGAGCTCTCTTTGCGCGGCTCCTGCCGCTGTGTCCTGCGTGCCTGCTTCACGGTTTTCCGGCAGTCTCAGCCGTGTTTTGCTGCGGTGCTGCAGCCGGCTGGATTTTTTGGAGGAGCCCGCCCATGGCGCTCAGAGCCCTGAGATCGGTCTTGCCTGTCGGGAGCATGGGCAGTGTGTCGAGATACAGGTATCTTTCCGGCCGGGCCTCAGGCGGCAGGCTGGAGGCGGCGCAGCGCTTCAGGGCAGCGACGAACTCCGGCCACTTCTCACGGGTGACCTCCGGGGCGGGAACGATATAGGCTGTGAGCGTCCCGTCCGTTCCGACAACGGCGCATTTGTAGACCGAGTCGAAACCGGAGAGTACACGCTGCGTCTTTGCGGGATAGACCTTTTTCCCGCCGATGTCCATACCGCGGCTGACCCGGTCCAGGACGAAAACGACGCCGTCCTCGTTCATATAGCCAAGATCGCCCGTATGCAGCCAGACGGCGCCGTCCTTATGCGGGCGAAGGATCCTTGCCGTTTCCTCCGGCCGGGCGAAGTAGCCCTTCATGACGATCGGCCCGGTGATGCACAGCTCGCCTTCCTCTCCGCAGCGGAGCTCATCCCCGGTCTCCGGGTCAAAGACGGACATATTGATGCCCAGCATGGGGATGCCGGCTCCGCCCGGTACATAGTATCCGGCAGGCCAGGTGCAGAACCCGGAGCAGGCCTCGGTCATCCCGTAGGAGTTATAGAGTGCCGCTTTGGCACCGCAGGATTCCAGGTAAGCGAGCACCTTCCTCTCCAGCGCCGGAGAGAGGGGTTCCCCGCCGATCTGCACCCGGTTCACAAAGGAAAAGTCGTATTTCTTCCCGGACGCCATCATCATTTCCAGCTCATTCACGGTGCAGGTGATGTTGTTGCTCCGGTACTGCTCTACTGTTTCGGCCAGGTGACGGGGGCTGTAATCGGGGAGAAGGACGCTGGCCCTGCCGGAGCAGAGCGGGATATGCACGGTCACGCTGAGCCCCGCGATCGAGAAAAGCGAATTCAGACACAGCGTCCGTCCGCCTTTCGGCAGATGCCTGCGCTGCGCCGTCTTGTGAAGGAACGCGAAGGAATTGAGATTCCGGTGGGTGAGCATCACGGGCTTGGATTCCCTGGTCGAGCCGCTGGTATGGATGATCAGGGCGACGTCGTCCGCAGACACATCAGCCGCCTGAATGCTCCGCAGCGAGGCACCGTTCTTTTTTGCGAGGAAGCCGTGCCAGGAGAGAATGTCCTTTGCGCCGGAGAGCGGGAAAAGCGCATGCGCATCCCTTCGCACCTCCACCGGCACGCCGCCGGCAGCTTTGATCACGCCGGAAAACTCTTTCCGCCGCCTTGGATCATAAAACACCAGCTTTGGCGCGGTCTCGCTCAGATGAAAGGCGAGCCGATCGGCGTCCACAGCCGGTGAAAGGATGTCACAGACAGCACCGATGCTTCCGATGGCGTAGATGAGATAGATGGCCTCGGGGACGGACGGGAGCACGATCATGACCACGTCGCCTTTCCGGATCCCGGCTGCCAGAAGCGCATCCGCGGTTTCTTCGATGCCCGCCGTGACCACGGCATAGGACAGTTTTTTCCCGTCACAGATCAGCGCGGTTTCCTCCGGATCATCCATGCTTCCGCGCCGCACATATTCATACATGGTGCATGCAGGGAGGCTGTATTCCCCGCCGCCCGGCTCAAGATGATAAAGCGCAAGCCATGGCTTGTCAACAGATGGATAGCCTGTACGCATAATCAGTCACGCCGGATCACGGCTGGTCCGGGGGGGTAATTGTAAACCGGAGCATCCGGGTGTTTTTCCTGCACGTGCTCATTGTATGCTGTGACCAAACGCCTCGCCCACTCTTCGGACATGTTTTCAGCCTCCTCGACCGGTATGTCGATCAGGTGCTCGCTGCAGTAGGGACAAACCGCTTTCACCTGACGCACGCCGGCGGAGTCTACAAATTCCCCGCCCGCTTGTGTTTTGACCCGTTTCCGGTATCGGACGACGTTGACCTCGGGCTTTTCGTATCGTTTTTCCATTTCCGTCCTCCTTTATTTTTGAAAAGGTTGATGTGTCATGCCGCGGTAAGCTGTCAGCGCAGCTTCGCGGCTTTGTGTGCATTGGAGCAGATAGACAGGCAGATGAGACAGGACCGTGTCTGCAAACTGCAGATAAAAGGCGGCTTCCGCATCGCACGAGGGGGCAGGGATGTTTTCAAAGAAATGTGCGACGGCCTCATCTTCGCTGCAGGTGCGGATCGCGTTTTCCGTCCCTCTTTCCAGGAAGCAAAGGCCGGCAAGCGGCACGGAGGCATTCACCTGCTGCCCCTCCTTTCCGCACCAGGGCATTCCGTAGGCGCGGATCCGGCACACGCCGGTTTCATCCTGCACGGCCTTCAGCAAGGGCTTATCCCCGTTGATCACATGCACGCCGTCTCCGAAAACCTCGTTCCAGAGACGGATGTGTGTGGACTTGCCGGTTCCGCTGGCGGCTGAGAACGCATAGCCCCGCCCTTCATATTCGATCACCGCCGCATGCAGGGGCACCGCCTGGAAACGGTATGCCGAGCGGAGGATCGTCAAAAAGACCAGAAGATTCTCCGCTTCCCCCAGGGTCTGCACAGTTTCGTAAGTCTGCAGAGCGTCCTTTATTTCGTCCTCCGTCAGGAGAACTGTGAGAAAGGCGGGGGCTTTATCCACGATGTAGTCCCGGCAGATGAGCCGGACAAGCGGGTGCCGATGCTCGATATGGATACATGTGTCCGCGATCCGAATATAATAATCTGCTTTTTCGTTCCTTTTGCAGAGGGTTCCTGCTTCGCACATTTTTTTAATAAATTGTATTATAAAAAGCAAGGAAAAATAGAGGACGTTTGCGGCGTCGCCGCTCCGGCCGCGGGCGGGAAAAAAGCATGCAGCGCGGCAAGCCAAAGGCTTGCCGCGCTGCATGTGCGCTTGTGCAGGTTATTCGGGATCGTTTTCCGCCGGGGCGGGCTTTGCATGATAGACGAACGC
>CACZQP010000068.1 GCA_902783385.1 uncultured Lachnospiraceae bacterium
CGTCGGCTATTATTACAAAGAACAGAAGACGCAGGACAGTGAATGAGCAGAAAAGCTGAAACAGCGGGGAATCGCATGCCCGGATCGGTCAGCCTGAGGCGCCTTCTGACGCTGAGCCTGCTCGGACTCGGACTTCTTCCCCCGGTGCTGCTGTGGCTCTTCTGGCCCACAGAGTATCCGGCGGGCAGCTTTATATCGCGCAGGGTGATGCTGATACTTGCGCTGATCCTCATACTGGTCGCCACGGCGGCCGTTCTGCTTGCCCGTATTCTTGTGCGGCCCATCGAACGGCTCAGCAGCGCGATGGAGGACGTTCGGGAAGGCTATACAAGCGCTCTTTCGTCGCACAGCGTTTATCGCGAGACGGACGGGATCGAGAAGGCATTCACCTCAATGTTCGCGCGGATGCGGGTGCAGGAGGAGCTGCGGCAGGAGTTCATCTCCAATGTGTCGCACGAGCTCAAGACGCCCATGACGTCGATGAAGGTGCTCGCGGATTCCCTGATCACGCAGGGGGAGGCGGCGCCGGAGGTATACCGCGAATTTCTCGCGGACATCGGGCAGGAGATCGACCGCGAGAACGCGATCATTGCGGACCTGACCAGCCTGTCGAACCTGGATCGCAAGGGTGTGCAGATGAATATCTCCGAGGTCGATATGAACGCCCTGCTGGAGACGATATTAAAGCGTGTACAGCCGCTTGCCATGAAGCGGGACATCGCGCTGACGCTGTACTCGGAGCGCCCTGTGACGGCGCATGTGGACGAGGTCAAGATCACCATGGCGCTTACGAACCTCGTGGAGAATGCGATCAAGTACAACAGGGAGCACGGAAGCGTGGCGGTCAGGCTCAATGCGGACCACAGGAGCATGACGATCACGATCGCGGACACCGGGATCGGAATCCCGGAGGAAGCGCTGGACAGGATCTTTGAGCGTTTTTACAGGGTCGACAAGTCTCGCGCGCGGGAAGTCGGCGGCACGGGGCTGGGTCTTTCCCTTGCAAGGAGCGTCATCACGCTGCACCGCGGGACAGTTTCCGTGGTCAGTGAAGTGGGGGAGGGGAGCGAGTTTACGGTCATGCTCCCCCTGAAATACGGAGTGAAGAATGCAGCGATCTGACAGGAAATTTCATCCGGCTTACGGCATGCTGCTCATGCTTCTTATCGCGTCGGTCCTTCTTTCCGGATGCGGAGAGAGACGCCGCATCGAGCGGACGGCGATCCTTATGTATTACCTGAACGCGGACGGGAGCGGGACGGAGACGCAGAAGTATTTTCCGGTCAATGTAACGCTTAGGGACGTGACCTCCGAAGTGCTGGACCAGCTCAAGGCGGATCCGCAGGACACGGATATGTCGTCTCCGCTTTTCGGTCTTACGGTAAAGAGCAGGAGGATCCGCGGCGGTACGCTCCAGATCGATTTCGGAAGGGAATATGGGGACCTCGATCCCTTCCGGGAGCGCCTTGTCAGGGAGGCGCTCGTAAAGACGGTGACACAGGTGACCGGCATCAGCGGCGTGAGCTTTACGGTGGAGGGAGACCCCCTGCTGGACAGCCGGGGTTTCCCGGTAGGCGTCATGTCTGCAGAGGATTTCAGCCGCTAGGCAAAAGAGATCCTTTCCAATCCTATCCTTCGCCGACCGCGGTGTGGCCGGCAGATCATCAGGGCACGGCTCAGTGCCCGCAGACAGCCTGAAAACGGAGTGTAAATGAGAAGACCAGTATGTGTGCTGGCGCTGTTTTATGCAGTGCTTGTTTTTGCTGTTGTATCGCTGACGGACCGGGCGGGATCCGCCGCGGCTTCTGACGGCTTTTGCCTTGCGGACGGAGAGAGGATCTCCGTTGCGCTGCGTGCGGAAGTGCGCGAAAAGGAGCCGAGGATACGTATGGCTTCCGGCGGCACGGGGGAGGGCGGGAGCGAAGAGATCGTCCGGCTCACACTCGAGCATGCGGTGAGCGCGGACGGAAGGACGCCCGGACGCGGCATGCGGATCCAGTGCGATCTGCCTGCCGCGCAGGAGCCTGCAATCGGAGAGGTGCTTTATCTGCGGGGGTCGCTTATGCCGTTTGACGAAGCCACGAATCCCGGCATGTTTGACGCGAAGCGCTACTACAGGATCCTGGGCGTGAATTACCACCTGAAGAATGCCGAGGTGATCGCGCGGGATGAGGGGAGAAGAGCGGTCCTGGACAACGCATTGTACGCACTGAAGATGCGGGGCTGCGCCGCGCTCAGGGCCGCGCTTCCCGAAGAACAGGCCGGCGTGATGGAAGCGGTGCTTTTCGGTGTGCGCAGCTTTGTTCCGCAGGATATGCGGGAGCTCTACCGGGCGGCGGGCATATCTCACATTATTGCCATCAGCGGGCTTCACGTGAGCTTTCTGGGGCTTGGGCTCTTTCGCCTGCTCAGGAAGGTCGGTATGCCGCTTTATCCGGCCTGTTTTTTCAGCACGGCGGTGCTCATCCTGTACGGGAGGATGACGGGCTTTTCCCCGTCGGCTGTGCGCGCGGTGTCCATGTTCGCGCTTCGCATGACAGCGGTCATCCTGCATCGCACCTATGATATGCTGACTGCCGCGGCCGCATCGCTCCTTGCAATGCTCACCGCACATCCTCTCTATATCCTGCACACGGGCTTCCTGTTTTCCTATGCCGCAGTGTTCTCCCTGGGGTATATTGCGCCGTCGCTCCCGCGGCTGCCGGGCGTTAAGGCGTGGGGCGCTTCCGCGGCCGTCACGGTCGGCGCACTTCCGCTTTATCTGACGGCTTATTATACGGTGCCGGTTTATGCAGCATTTTTGAATCTGCTGGTCATCCCGTGTCTCTTCGCCGCAATGGCGGGCGGGGCCCTGACTGTCCTGTGCGGGATGCTTGCAGAGCTTTTCCCTGTCATGCAGCTCGCCGCCGCAGTCCCTGCGTTTATGACCGGCCAGGTCCTGCGCTATTACGAGGTGCTCTGCGACGTCTGCCTTTCGCTCCCCGTAAGCGAGATCTGCACGGGTCATGTCCCGGCATGGAAGATCGCACTGTATCTGCTCGCCATCCTGGCCTACTGCCTGTGCCACGAAAAGTTCCCGGGGAAGGAAGGAAAAAAGAACGCGGCCAGGACGGCATTCCTTGTGTGTGCCGTGAGCTTTCTTGTACTGCACAAAGAGCCGGGGACGCGGATGGTTTTTCTGGATGTCGGCCAGGGGGACGGAATCCTGATCGCGGGAGAGCGCGGCACGGTTCTCATCGACGGCGGCAGCAGCTCCGTGTCCGGCCTGTGGGAATACAGGCTCCTGCCGGCACTTAAGTACTGCGGCGTCGGGCGGATCGACACCTGGCTGATCACGCATTCCGACCTCGATCACTGCAGCGGTCTTCTGCAGGCGCTCGAATCCGGGACGCAGCGCGGCAAAGGTCCGCAGATCGGCCGCATCGTCCTTCCGGATATCGCGCCGTCCCTGCGGGACGAGACCTATGCCGGGATCAAGTCGCGCGCGGAGGCGCTTAAGATCCCCGTCCTGTATGCATCCCGCGGTGACAGGATCCTTGCCGGAAAAGACGCCGGGACGGTGCTGGATGTCGTGCATCCGCGGGCCGGGGCAGCGGGGGCGGACGCAAATGAAAACTCGCTCGTATGCCTCGTGACATGCGGAAATTATACGGCCTTTCTGACCGGCGATCTGGAAAAGGACGGGGAGAGGGAATGCCTTTCCTTCCTCGCGGAGCGGGCGGAAAAGATGCCTGTCGACCTTTTGAAGGTCGGGCATCACGGCTCCGCATCGGCGACAGGGGACGATCTGCTTGCGTTCCTTGCGCCAGAAAGCGCAGTCATATCCTGCGGCAGGAACAACCGCTACGGACATCCGCACAGGGAGACGCTCGAAAGGCTTAAGGCGCGGGAGATCCCGCTGTATGTGACGGCGCGGGACGGGGCCGTGACGGTGAGGATCCTAAGCAGCGGGCACAGGATCACAAGGTACCGGAAAACGCAGGAAAAGACGCAGGAAAAGCCCTTGCACTTTGCGGAGGGCAATGATATACTCGGATAGAACAAATGTTCTGTTTGTTCGGGAATACGTGGAATAATGGCTTACAGTCACGAAAAGTCAAATGAAATACAACTATCAGTCGGAGGAAATGAAATGAGTCTGGATCATGATCAGAAACTGAAGGCGCTCGATGCGGCGCTTGTACAGATTGAAAAGCAGTACGGCAAAGGCGCCGTCATGAAGCTGGGCGACCCGTCCGCCCGCATGGAGGTGGAGACGATCCCGACGGGATCGCTCGCCCTGGATATCGCACTGGGACTCGGCGGGATCCCGAAGGGACGTGTTGTCGAGATCTACGGCCCGGAGTCTTCCGGTAAGACGACGGTAACACTCCACATGATCGCGGAGGTACAGCGCCGCGGCGGAATTGCGGGCTTCATCGATGCGGAGCACGCCCTGGATCCGGTCTACGCCAAAAATATCGGCGTTGACATCGACAATCTCTATATTTCGCAGCCCGATTCCGGCGAACAGGCCCTCGAGATCACGGAGACGATGGTGCGCTCCGGCGCGATCGACATCGTGGTCGTCGACTCGGTTGCCGCACTGGTTCCGAAGGCGGAGATCGACGGCGACATGGGCGACTCCCACGTCGGTCTGCAGGCGAGGCTTATGTCGCAGGCGCTGCGCAAGCTGACCGCGGTCATCAGCAAATCCAACTGCGCCGTCGTCTTTATCAACCAGCTCCGGGAGAAGGTCGGCATCATGTTCGGCAACCCGGAGACGACGACAGGCGGCCGCGCGCTGAAGTTTTATTCCTCTGTCCGCATGGATGTGCGGCGCATCGAATCGATCAAGCAGAACGGGGAGGTCATCGGAAACCGCACCCGCGTCAAGGTCGTGAAGAACAAGGTCGCGCCGCCGTTCCGCGAAGCGGAGTTCGATATCATGTTCGGCAAGGGCATCTCCTATGTCGGTGACGTTCTGGATCTTGCTGCAAACGTCGATATCGTCAACAAGAGCGGCGCGTGGTACAACTACGCGGGGAACAAGATCGGACAGGGAAGAGAGAACACGAAGCAGTTCCTGGAGGAGCATCCGGAGCTCCTTTACGAGATCGACAGGAAGGTCCGGGAGCATTACGGCCTTGATCCCGACGGCGCAAGGCAGGTGACAGTTCCGGAAAAGAGCGGCGCGGAGAAATCTTCGTCTGCCGGGGCCGAAGCCGCGGCGGAAGCGGACGGGAAGGGCAGGAAATGATCGTTTCATCGATCACTGCCGTGAACAGGCTAAGGAGCAGGGTCTGCCTGGAAGAAGCAGCTGACCCTGCTTTTTCTTCCTTTGTCCTTGGCAACCGGGATATCGTATCGCTCGACCTGCGGGAGGGATCCGACGTGTCGCCGGACACCTTCGCACAGATCCGCAGTGCGCTGCGCGCCGCCTGCCTTCTGAAGTGCGGTGCGCTTCTCGGATCGCGGGATTATACGCGCAGGCGCCTCATCACAAAGCTGTGCGAGGCGGGCTTTCCGCGTCCTGTGGCCGAGGATGCTGCGGATGCCATGGAAGAGGCGCACTATCTGGACGACAGCCGCTTTGCGAAGACCTATGTCGCGAGCCATATCGGGGACAGGAGCCTTGCGAGGATCCGTCAGGACTTAAAGCAGCGGGGCGTGTCGGAGGAGGACATCGGGGAAGCCTTTCTGGCAGCGGATGCGGAGGCAGCGGACAGGCAGGGAAGTCTTGCTGACGCAGAGGAGACGCAGATCCGCGCATTTCTTAAAAAAAAGCATTTTGACCCGGAGACAGCCTCCTTTGGGGACAGACAAAGACTCATGGCGGCTCTGTACCGGCGCGGTTATGCGCAGGAGACGATCCGGCGCGTAATGGGCGGCGGAGAGCAATAAAGTTTGACATCTCTGTCATTTATGTATAAAATATTTTCTGTTGTGGTTTCACATTTTTGCACAATGAAAACCAAATAAGGAGGTGCTCCTGTAATGCTTGCAACCATTATTGGGGTGATCCTTGCACTCGCTGTTTCGATTCCCGCAACCTTCGTTGCGACTTCGAAATACCGCCAGAAACAGGTGGATCAGAAGATCGGAAACGCGGAAGAAAAAGCGAGAGCAATTATTGATGAGGCACTGACTGCCGCGGAAGCCAAGAAGCGTGAGGCGCTCCTTGAGGTCAAGGAGGAATCCATCAGGACCAGGAATGATCTTGAAAAGGAGATCCGGGACCGGAGAAACGAAGTGCAGCGCAACGAGAGGCGGATCCAGCAGAAGGAAGAAGCCATCGACCGCAAGACAGACGCTTTGGAGCGGAAAGAGCAGTCTCTCTCATCAAAAGAGGAATCACTCCGCAGACAGAAAGAAGAAGTAGCAAAGCTGAATGAGCAGCGCTTACAGGAACTGGAACGAATTTCCGGATTAACCTCTGAACAGGCAAAAGAATACCTCTTAAAG
>CACZQP010000069.1 GCA_902783385.1 uncultured Lachnospiraceae bacterium
CCGGTTTGACCGGCGAATCATTGTGGACAGACCGGATCTCAAGGGCAGGATCGCAATCCTGAAGGTCCACGCGAAGGACGTGAAAATGGACGAGACCGTTGATCTCGATGAGATCGCGCTTGCAACAAGCGGCGCAGTCGGCTCGGATCTGGCGAACATGATCAACGAAGCTGCCATCAATGCAGTCAAATCAGGACGCCAGCTGGTCTCCCAGAAAGACATGTTCGAAGCGGTGGAGCAGGTCCTGGTCGGCAAGGAGAAGAAAGACCGCATCATGAGCCAGAAGGAGCGGGAGATCGTCTCGTACCACGAGGTGGGCCACGCCCTGATCGCCGCGGTGCAGAAGAACTCCGAGCCTGTGCAGAAGATCACGATCGTGCCCCGCACGATGGGTGCACTGGGATATGTCATGCAGGTGCCGGAGGAAGAAAAATACCTGAACACAAAGGCGGAAATCCACGATATGATCGTCGGATTCTTCGGCGGCCGTGCTGCAGAGGAGCTGAAGTTTGAGAGCGTGACGACCGGCGCCTCGAATGACATTGAGCGCGCGACGGATCTGGCCCGCAAGATGGTCACCATGTACGGCATGAGCGAGAAATTCGGCGTGATGGGTCTCTCTACCGTGGAGAGCCAGTATCTGGAGAACCGGCAGGTCCTCAACTGCAGCGATGTCACGGCGGCTGCGGTCGATGAGGAGGTCCGCCGGATCCTGAACGAATGCTACGAAGAGGCGAAGAAGATTCTCTCCGAGAATCTGGACGTGCTCGATAAGATCGCGGCAGTGCTGATCCGCCAGGAGACCATCACCGGCAAGGAGTTCATGCGGATCTTCCGCGAGGCAAAGGGTCTCCCGCCGGAGGAGGACAAGACAAAGGAAGAAAGAGAGCTCGAGGAGCTTCGCCGCAGTGAGAAAGAACTGCCGGAGAAAGCTTTGGAACAGGAGGATGCGCCTGCGAATTCCGGGAGTGATGCGACCGCACCGGAGGATGCAGATCTGCCGCAGGCGGAGCCGCATTATGTCGACGTGCCGTATGTTCCGGACAATGAGCCCGAGACGCCGAGGCCGGAAAGCATGGAGCCGGCGCAGCCGCAGACGGGTGCCTGCGCGGATACCGCGGCCGGGAGTGTCGGAAACAATGATCCTGCGGGAACGACGCAATCTGAACAGTCCGGGATGCGCGGAAGATTTTCCGGCGCGCCTCTGGACAGAGACTAAGCAGTCGGGAAGGGAGGAAAAATGAGTTTTCTTGAGGAATTCGGAAAGAAAGTGAGTGCAACAGCCAACACTGCCACCTCCAAAACCAGGGACTTCGCTGCCCAGAAGAAGCTGGAGAGCGAGATCCACGGATTAAAGAACAGCAAGAAGGCATATTTTACCCGCATAGGAGAGATGATCTATGAAGCGGAACTGAGCGGTCTGGCGCCGGCGCAGTACGAGGAGATCATAGATGCCATCAAAGGACTGGACGAGAAGATCGCGGAGAAAAACGACCAGATCCGCGCACTCAAGGAGCAGGTCGCCTGCCCGCGGTGCGGGAAGATGATCCCGATGCAGGCGCAGTTCTGTCCGTATTGCGGGGAATCGTTTATCCCGATGCCTGCCTATGGGGCAGATGAGACGGGAAAAGGAACTGTCGCGGAGGAAAAGAGCACAGCAGAGGAGATGCCGCAGAAGACCTGCCCGGTCTGCGGAAATCGCACGGAGGCGGAAAACCGCTTCTGCCCGGCCTGCGGGACGAAGCTGGAGGACTGAGCAATAGAATAACGGGACTGAGAGGATATTTTAAGACGAATCAGGAGCCTGCGGCTGTTTACCGGCCGCAGGCTTTTTACGTCAGGAAAGACGGCGGGAGTGATTTTTCAGGAGAGGAAACAGCAGTGCGAGGGTGAGAACGATGAGCGTGATCAGGGAGATCGCGCAACCCTCCGGAAGACCGGCGGGGACATACTGCAGATCAATGGCATGGAATCCTTCTCCGTCGAGGGGGAGCGCCATATAAGCATCGAAGAGGCACACGGGGGAAACGGCTTTTCCATCGACCAGGCAGCGCCAGTTTCTGTCGTACGGAATGGCAAGGACCAGCGCTCCTGCGCCCTGCGCCGCTGCATACAGGTGCGAAGAGGAAAGATGCGCCGTGCGGCTTTCACCGCGGGGGATCCCGGCGACCAGAGCGCACAGTGCCTCATCGTTTTCCGTGAAAAGACGCAGCTGTGAGTCGACCGGCAGGGGCTCGCTTCCCTCCAGAAGGAAAGAGAACGTTTCTCCCGCACGATGATGTCCCAGATCGATCACACGCATGGAAGAGCGGCTGCCGTAGGTCACAGTCGGCCAACCGTCTCTCGTAAAGGAATAGTCATGGGCTTCGTCACGGATCCCGCAGATATAGAAGTAGATCTCTCCATCCCTTGCCGGGGTGATGACGCAGCGCATCCGGTGAGGCGCCGCGTCGGATAGAGGAAGTGTCTCGGTACGGAAATCCGCAGGCACAAAGACGCGCTCCCACGCGCTGTCCTCCGGAAGGTAGCTGCGGAGGATCTCCTCAGAGAAGAGAAAGGGGTCATCCTCGTGCGCAAGTACCTGGTCCGAGCGGGCAGCAAGCACATCCACGGAAAAAGGCAGCCGGAAGATAACGGGAAGCAGCGCTTCGGACGGGTCAAAGGAGCTCCCGACCATGGAGCCTGCGATGGCGAGAACGGTGTCCTGCACGTGAGGAAGTTCGTCTTCATAAACGGTGTAGAGGCCTGTGTCATCGAAGCCGAGCCGGGCGATAAAGCGCCGGACCGCCATATGCTGCAGCGAGCTGTACAGCGAGATGCCCGGATAGGAAAACGCGATTGCGTCGTTTTCCGATCGGCGCGTCACGGATTCAATCCGGTACAGATTTCCGTCTGCCGGAAGAGACACCTCCTTCAGGGCTGAGGCGATGCGGGCGGTATCCCGCAGATAGGCGGACTGTGACTCCTGAAGCCGCGTTCCTGTGCGGTATATGTAGACCCCGTTGCCGATCATCAGAATCAGACAGACCGCAACTGCCAGTACGGACACGTGTGCGGCGCGAAGACCTGTGCGATGGGATGCTCCGGCAGCGCGGACAAGAACATAGAAAAATCCGAGAAGAAACAGATTTAGCAGGACCTTCCGCGGCGAAAAGAAAGAAAAACGGAGAAGACCTGCAGCCATCGCCAGGGAGGCGGTCAGAATCAGTCCCGCGGAAAGCCGGCGCGGGAAAGCCGCTGAGGGCAAAAGGCATGCCCGCACGGCGCAGACAGCCAGGACAAACAGAAACAGAAAAGCAAAGCGATAGTTATAGCCGTTGGGAAGTGCACCGCCGTGCCAGAGTGCGTTCAGCGGCTCAAAGCAAAAGCTCGCCAGAAGGAGAAGGAGCAGTACTGCGGCAGTGCGTCTGTTTTTGCGCGGGATTTTCATTTCGAGGAAGAAGGGCACAAGGAACGGCAGGAATAACATGCACGGGAAAAGCGCGGGCACGCCAAAGAAGATCTGCTGCGGATCAAAGGAAAGGAAAAACATCCGGGAAAGCGCCTGGAGCGGCGAAAGGTTCCCAGCGGTCATGTGAAAGGCCTTGACGGACGGGACGCGGGAGCCTCCCGACAGCGAGAGAAAAGCAGGGAGCGTCAGGAAGGCGGAGAGCGCAGCTCCGGTCGCGACGGAGAACGCACACTCTGTTTTTCTGCGCACGGGTGCATCGCATAGGATCACGAAGATCAGAGCAAACAGCAGGATCATATAGGCAATGTAGAAATTGAGATATATGAGAACGGCAGTTGAAAACGACAGAAGAACCGCCCGCAGTTTCCGCCTGGAATCGTCCGAAGCCAGGAGCCGAAGCCCGCAGACAAAGAAGATGGGCATCCAGATCAGTGCGTCGATCCACATCGTGTTGGTGATATTCTCCATCATATAACCGCTGAGCGCGCAGCCGGAGGAGAATACGGGGATAAGGAGCGGCCGCATAGAGCCCTCCGGAAGCAGCCGAAGTTCCTTTTCCAGATAGTAATGCAGGAAGAAGCAGACAGACAGGGAGAAAAGAAGCACCTTTACGCAGAGCAGGAAAGACAGGAACAGGGGAAGATGCTCTACATCGACAAAAGCCATAAGAAGCAGCAGAGGGCTTGTCAGGAAATAGGCAAACAGGCCGAGCATGTTTTCGCCCGGACCTGCCGAGAGGGAATACAGGAAATCATTCCGGCCCTCCAGGACAGATCGGTAATAAAGATAGAAATCCGCATATTCCCGCTTCATGTCGTTGATGAGGAATGTATTGTCGCCAAACGGGACAATGCCGCAGATCACAAGGATCAGCAGCATCGACAGTGCCGGAATGACAGCGGCAAGTATGTAATTGTAAAGGAGTATGCGCTTTTTCACTGAGGAACCTGCCTGCCGGGTTTATTCGTCATTTTCCGTATATCCTCCCGGACAACCTCAGTTTACGACTTTTTGCGCATTACAGGCAACTCGGCTATAATTTTAACTATGCAAAGACTTGTCCGGACGTTGACCTTTCTCTATACTGCGCTGTTTGCGCTGCTTCTGGCGGCTGCCGCTGTGGGGAGCGTTTTTTTGACTGTGCGCTTCGAGAGGAATATCGAGAATGACAGGCCGATCTACCTGCCGCAGAACATTCCCGTGACGGTCCTTCTTGCCGCTGCGATTCTTGTGGTGCTCTCACTGGTGGTGAAAAGGACCCGCATCTCCTCAAAACATCTGACGGCTGCAGCGCTGGCGATTTCGCTCCTGCTCTGTCTGTTTTTTGTCGGGATTGTCCGCGGACAGCCGACGAATGATGCGGCAATACTGGACGGGATCATGCGCCGGTTCATGGCAGGAGACCTCTCTGCACTGACGGAGGAGTCCTACCTCTGGATTTACCCGTTTCAGATCACTTACGTGTTTTTCGGACAGATTCTGACGGCGCTGTTCGGTGCGGGCAATTACCTGCCCTATCAGGTACTGAATGTCCTGTCGATCCTGCTGACGATATATTTTATGCAGAAGATCACGCGCGAGATCTTTCACGACGAGGAGATCTGCAGGATCGAGGCGGTCCTCTCGGCTGGGCTGCTGTTTCTGTTCGTATACGCCTCCTTTATTTATAATGACATCTGGAGCTTTGCGCCGGCTGCCGCGGGGCTGTACTGCCTGATCCGTTTCCTGAAGGAAGGGAGGTTTTCCTTCGGCATTTGGGGAGCTGTCCTTACAGCGCTTGCAGTGCTCATCAAGAGCAATGTGTACATCGCGGTCGTGGCTGCGGAGATCCTGCTCCTGCTTTCAGCTGCGGAGGACGCGGCAGCAACGGAAACAGCGTCGGAAACATCCCGGCGCCGCGGGATCACACAGAAGGTGATCGTGATGTTGCTCTTCCTTCTTCTCGCAAGAGGGTTTACCGGTGCGGTGGAGAAGGGCTATGCGCAGGCTGCCGGACTCGATGCGCTTCCTGCCGGCACGACGACCAGGGCCTATCTCGCCATGGGCATGCGGGAGGGTGACAACACCTATGGATGGTACAACGGATTCAATGCCGAAGTGATCAGGGAGAGCGGCTATGACACGGCGCGCGCGGATGCGGCAGCAGAAGAGGAGATCAGGGCCCGCCTGTCTTACTTTGGGGAACACCCGAAATATGCCGTAAAATTCTATCTCTATAAATACCTGTCCCAGTGGGCGGATCCCACCTGCATCAGCCTGCGGGAGTATGAACTGACCGGGCGGCACGCACCTTTCAGGGCAGGAGCATACGGCAGTGTTGTGTTCGGCGCCGCGGGTGAACTTCTGTGGCAGCTTATGAATGCGTTCCATCTGCTGATATTTATCACTTCCTGCTTTTTTATCTGGACATGGATCCTGCGAAAAAAAGATTCCGGAAAAGGAATCGACAGAGGACTGGGACTTATTATGCTGTATATTCTCGGCGGCATGCTGTTCCATCAGCTGTGGGAGGCGTCCGGCCGTTATGTGATGCGTTATGTGCTGTATCTTCTGCCGCTTTCTGCGGCGGGAATCGACATGCTGCTTAAGCGGATCGGCAAAGGAAATGACTGATCGGACGAATAACCGTTCTGCATGGATGAGACATATCACGGAGGGAACGTTCTGCCTGCTGGCAGCCGCAGTGATCCTTGCGGTGTGCTCCAGGTCTTCGTTTCTGTATGCATTTAATAACTGGGACGATGCCAACAGCTATTTCACCGTCGGCAAAGGGATCATGAACGGCCTGATGCCGTACCGCGATCTTTTTGACCAGAAGGGCCCGCTCCTGTACTTCCTCTATGGCATTGCCTATCTGATCTCACACACGACCTTCCGGGGTGTGTATGTGATCGAAGTGCTCTGCGGTGCGGCGGACCTGCTTGCGGTCTTCCGTATTATTTCTCTCTATACGGAGGGTGCTGCAGCTCCCTTTTGCAAAGCGATCCCGTATCTGCTGACGCCTGTCACGGGCATGCTGATGTTTTCATCGCGCAGCTTTTACTGGGGAGGCAGCGCGGAGGAGATGCTTCTGCCGTCTCTGCTCTGGGGGCTCTACCTTCTGATGCGGTATTTCAAAAAGCTATACCCGGCGCCGCTGCCGGATCGGACAGTTTTTGCCGCAGGAATTCTTGCGGGCTGCGTTTTCCTGATCAAATTCAATTCGCTGGGTTTTTATTTCGGCTTTATGGTGATGGTGCTGATTGCGGACCTCACGGAGGCACAGCAGAGTGAGGAAAACGGCTCAAACGGCGGGTGCAGGAGCAGGAGTAAGCTGCGCTTCACAGTGGCGGGCATTAAGAGATTCCTGCGCCACTGCGGCTTTTTTCTTTCCGGGATGTTCCTGTCAGCGCTTCCGTGGATCCTTTTCTTTGCAATACGCGGCGCGCTGTATGATCTGTTCCATGTCTATATTTACCTGAACGCGTTTGTCTACAGTGAAAAGCTCCCGTTCGCGGAGCGGCTGTACCGGATGCTTCGCATTATTTACGCGCATATGCGGTCTAACTGGCAGTATTCCTGTCCGGCGGCGCTGGGACTTGTTCTGCTTTTTGTGAGAGCCGCGGCGAAAAAGGGAAAATGGACGGAGCTCGCGGCTCCCGTCATGACGGGCGGTTTTCTGCTGACAGGGATCTTTATCGGCGGCGTGGAGCTCCTGTACTATCCTTTTCCCGCAGCCGCCTTTGCGTGTCTGGGCGCCGCGGGAATTGCCGCCTTGCCTGCAGATGCGTCGGGCCGCGGATCTGCTGATCTCGGGGTGGAAAAGACGGAGAAGAAAGCAGGCAGGATGGATAGCCGTATCGCAGGCCTGGCCGCCGCCTTCGGTGCGGCCGGCATCGGCATCGGTGTTCTGTGCGCCTTATTACTGTCGATGAATGTGCACTTCATGAAGTATGAAAAAGATGACCTGTGGATGTATCACTTCCGCGACAGGATCGCAGAGAGCGGGATTAAAGCGCCGACGCTCCTGAACGTAAACTGCTTTGATGCGGGACTGTATACGGTCGCGGATATTCTCCCGACGTGCCGGTTTTTCCAGACGCAGACCATAAAACTGGACGACGTGGCGCTGACGCAGCAGGCATTCATCGATGAGGGCAGGACGGACTTTGTCCTTTCCCGCGACCACGAGCCGCAAAACATCGGCCGGCATTACCGGAAGATCGCGGAGGAAGTGATGGAGCAGTCGGAGAACACCTATGTGTATTACCTCTATGAGAAGGCGGACTGATTCTGTATAAACTTGTGTCAAAGTTGTGTCAAAACAAAGCGTTCTGCCGGGCTGCTGCCGTGTGGTATAATGTTGACCGTGCTACCTGACACGGTAGGCAAACCGGGTAAACCCGCTTCGTAGCCCCTCATCAATGAGGGCGCATAGCCCTCGAAAGGGGGTGATGCGATATGGTAACGTGGAGCGATCTGATACAGTTAGCTTTGCTGATTGTTGCGATAGTTGCATTGTTTCGCCAAAAGAAATAGCCGCCCGACCCTGACAAGTTGGCGGCTATTCTGTAGCTAAAAACTTTCTGGGCTAACCGTTTACCGGGTAGCACCTTTTACACGCAAATTATAGCACGACTGTATGACATTGACAATCGCGTTCCTTCCGGGTTAGAGTTGGATCGGGAGGGAATATGAATACACTAATGAGTATTGCCTATATTATTATCTTTATGGTTGTTGTTGTGTTTGCAGCAGTATTAGGCGTCGCTGTCGCGGTATTCCTCCGATCAATTGCAGTTGAGCCAACGGAAAAGACGCGAGGATATTATGAGGAGGTCAACATCCCTGTTGAAAAAGAGGAAAAAAGGCTGTCTGATGCGTTCGGAAAGGCAATGACATATAACGATTTTATAGACGATGAAGACTACAAGCACGCGTTAATTGCAAAGGCGTTTTATGATGCAGACCAGTAACGAAATACAGTTCTAATAGAGTAAAAGCACTCGCTTCGGCGGGTGCTATTTTATGCTTTCATTCTGCCCCTTTTGTGGCGAAAAGGCGAAAGTATGAACGCAAAATACTGTAAAGTTTTGTGGGTTGATGAGCAAGAAGAAGTATATGAGTACTAAACAGAATTTGGGTAAACCTTGGGCATTAGAGCAAAAACGGGGTAGACTTTAGCGCGCCAAAGTGCCCGCAAACCCCCATAAAAAGGGAGGATGCCAGCTACCCGAGGGTGGCTGGCATTATTATGAAAAAGTTATTAGTAGTGTAGTTGCAACCGGCACATAGTTGTTCAACTTACGAGTAAAGTATAGAATCATTTTGTGACAAGAGTGTTAGGATGAATTAAAAGATTGTTAAATAAAATATGAACGCGATATGAACGGCAGATCGGCAAAACTTTCGAAAATTCGCTTCGTCCTGAATAAGGAAGCAGAAGAATTATCAGAGCAGACGCGGCAGGAATTGAGGCGCGCCTGTGCGCGCCTGTCCGCATGCGGAATTGATGCGGGATGGCAATGCGGCAGGGCAGCTGCCGATGCGTCCCCGGATGCGGCCACATGTCCCGACGCGAAGGACGGCATGCTGATTCTGACGGACAGTGTGCATATCCTGCGCAGCGCGGCAGCTTCCGGTCGGCCGGCTGCAGGTTATTTGCATGACGGTATAAAAAATGTAGAGGGCGCTTCCTTTCTGATTGCGGAGGCGGACGAGGTCGAGCCTGCGGATTATGAGAAGATCTATGACCGGCTGACCGGACGGCCGTGGACGATTCTTGAGACGACGCGAACGATCATTCGCGAGACAACATCGGAAGATGTGGATCGCCTTTATGCCTGTTATGATGCAAAGGCGCTTCGCTTCCTTACGCCGCTGCCCGCCCGGGAGGAGCAGCTCCGAAACATGGCATCCTATCGGGAGAAGGTCTATGGCTTCTACGGCTTCGGCGAGTGGTCGGTCCTCGAGAAGGAGAGCGGACTGTTCATCGGCCTTATGGGGTTTGAACCTTTCGTGCAGGGAGAAGAGGCGGTGCATTTCGGTTATCTTTTTCATCCTGATTTCAGAGGAAAAGGATATGCTCTCGAATGCGGAAAAGCTCTGATCGAATATGGAGAGAGACAGCTTGGCTTCGATGTGATCCGCGCGGAGACGTCACCGGATAATACCGCTTCACGGGCGCTGCTGAAAAAGCTCGGATTCGCTTTTTACGGAACAGAAGAAAAAGATGGTAAGATAGTAGAGGTATTTGAACACAGAGCTGCGACCTCTTTACAGCGGCCGCAGCGACTGCCGGGCGCGGGTGATAATTGACGCGGAAATGAGGAAAAATGATCAATCAGAGATACTATGCAGCGATGGGAGACAAATCGGTGATTCGCGAGCTGGCGGCATACGCGGCAAAGCGGGGCGAAGAGATCGGAGAGGAGAATGTATTTAATTACAGTCTGGGCAATCCGTCCGTACCGGTTCCGCAGATCTACACGGACACCATGATCCGCCTGCTGAAGGAAGAGGATCCGATCAGGCTTCACAGCTATGCGCCGACGCTCGGTGTTGAGTCCGTACGGGAAAAGGTCGCCGCTTCACTCCGCCGGCGTTTTGGGATCCCTTACGAAAAGATTCACATCTATCCGGTTTCCGGTGCCGCGAGCGCTCTGTCTCACGCCATGCGGGCGGTCGGCACACCGGGGCAGGAGATCGTGATCCAGGCGCCGTTCTTTTCGGAGTATCGGCAGTATGTGCAGGGAGCAGACCTTATCATGAAGGTCGTACCGGCAAACTTCGAGACTTTCCAGATCCGTTTTGACGAAATGGAAAAAGCAATCACGGAGAATACCGCGGCAGTGCTGCTGAACTCCCCGTGCAACCCGAGCGGCACGGTATTTACGGACGAAACCCTTACGGCGCTCTCGGAGCTGCTGAAGAAAAAATCCGAAGAGTTCGGACATATTATTTTCCTGATTTCGGACGAACCTTACCGCGAGATCGCCTTTGACGGAAAAAAAGTGCCGTATCCTTCCCACTATTATGATCATACGCTGAGCTGTTATTCCTTCTCCAAGTCGCAGTCCGTTCCCGGTGAACGCATCGGCTACATCGCCGTGAACCCGAAATGCGAGATGGCGGATCAGATGACGGCTCTCTTCGGCCAGATCTCCCGCGGGATCGGACACAATGGTCCGTCGTCACTGCCGGTGTACACCATGGGTGAGACCATCGACGAGACCTCTGATCTGAAAGTGTACGAGGAGAACATGAATATCCTGTACGATGCATTCAGGCGGCTCGGCTTTACCGTACAGCGCCCCGGAGGAACGTTCTATCTGCTGCCGAAGGCACTGGAAGACGACAGCGTCGCCTTCTGTAAAAAAGCGCTGAAATATGACCTTGTATTTGTGCCTGGGGACGGATTCGGTGCGCCGGGTTATTTCCGCGTCGCCTATTGTGTTCCGACAGAAAAGGTCAGACGTTCAGTCGCGGCGATCGAGAGATTCTGTGCGGAAGAGTACGGCGTTAAGCCAAATGCCTGACCGGAGGATGCCGCAGGCCGCAAACGGCAGGAGCGCAGTGAAATAGGGCAGACAGTAGCGCGCCTTTGCTTCCCAGAGCAGCTGGAAGACAAAGCCGCCGCAGAAATACAGCATGAGGAGAACAGAGGGAGTAAAGCTCCCTCTGTTTTTTTGCCCGGCATCATCCTCTCTGGAAGAGAATGGCTTGCGCGACAGAGATAAAGCGCCGATAAGCGCTGCGATGTAGACGAGCGGCAAAAGAAACGCAAGAAAGCATTCGATTGCAGAAAGCAGGCCGCTTTGTACCACAAAGGTAAAAGGCCGGTTCCACGAAACGGAGATGCTCCGCGGATGAATCGTCAGCACGAGGCTGCTGAACCAGGGATCCGTCCATTGCCATCTGGTTTTTTCTGTAAAAAAGGAGAGGGATCGCTCCCCGGCTGCATATTCGGAGAGGGTTTCGGCAATCAGTGCGCGTGCCGCGGTGTCCGTCCGCGCCGTATCCATGTCGTTCTCGGAGAACAGTCCGATGTCACGTCCGTTGTGGGAACCGGGTCCCGCCGCGCCGTCATCGGATGAGATCCCCATGTAAAGATAGGCAGACGCAGGGATCCCATCTGAATCCGCAATGCCGGTCTGAAAGAAAAATGCGGAGCTCGCCGGAATCTGCACAAGCGCGGGGAGAAGGACCACTGCTATAAGGGCAACGGCAAAAGCAATTGCCATTCTTCCGGCTGAAGCGCCCTTCTTTATCCTGTCGGACAGGAGACAGACAGCTGCTGCGGCAAAGGTCAGTGCAGATGCCGTAATCGCAATCAAGGAGGCTGTATAGAGCAAATAGGATAGGGAAAAGCACACAGCGGATGCCGCAGCCCACGCAAGGGAGCGGGCAGGAAGAGGCATCCCACCGGATGGCGCAGAGCTATCGCCTTCCGGGGAGTCCGGTGCTCCCGCGGCTCCAAGGCTTTCCAACACTGCATGAAAGCCCAGAAAATTCAGGGCAAGAGACGGAAGCGTTCCATAGATGAAGGGTACATAAAAGAGGGGCGGGGCAAACAGCATCGCCAGCACATCAGCGATGATGGCAGCGGCGCGGCTGCCGGACAACCTGCGCGCAAATCCGCCGCAGAGCGGAATGAGCAGGCCGTAACTTGCCGCATTCAGCACGTGAAACAGGAAAAGCGCCCTCTGACCGAAGATCCGCTGCAGAAACACCAGAAAGAGGATCATACCCTTCTGGTACGGATAACTCTGTATATATGCGGAGTACAGCGAAATATCCTCTCCGGCCGTGATAAGGGAGGACGCATCCCAGAGCGTGAACTGATCCGCGGCGGGCGGGTACGGATTGATGCGGGCCCAGACAAGAGCGCCGAAAAAGGCGGCTGCAGAGCACAGAAGCGCTGCGGTATTTGAAATGCGTCTTTGTGAATGTTCGTCTTTTCCCGAAAGGACATGGAAAACAGCGCAGGAAAACAGCACTGCCGCAATTATGCCGGCCGTGAGCAAGGGAATGCTCTGCGGCACAAATGTGATGTGTTCCGAAAAGGTTTCGAAGTTCACAGCGCCGCGGCTGAAAATGCTCATGCACGAAAGCGCCGCAAGAATACAGGTATTCAAAATGAGGAGGAGCCGGTAAAGTATCATATTATTAGTGCGTACCATTCCTTCGGTAACAGACTGACACTCGTATTATACGTATTTATGCTATAATATTCTATTAAGAATTATGAAGATATCTAGCATCATGAGGAGGACTGCAAGATGGCGGATTTCATAAAGGCAATCATCTTCGGTATCGTCGAGGGTGTGACGGAGTGGCTTCCGATCAGCAGCACCGGGCACATGATCATTCTGAATGAGATCATGGAGCTGAAGGTGTCGAAGAACTTTATGAATACTTTTCTGGTCGTGATTCAGCTGGGGGCGATCCTTGCTGTCGTTGCTCTGTACTGGCACCGTATCTGGCCGCTGTACTACGCGGAGGACAAGAACGAATACGGGAGGACAAAAGGCAGAAAGATCACGGTCGACAAGAACATTATTGATCTGTGGATCAAGATCATCATTGCCTGCGTACCGGCGGTTGTTGTTGGGCTTTTACTGGACGACTGGGTCGACGCGCACTTCTATAACTGGGGCTGCGTTTCCCTGATGCTGATTCTGGTTGGCGCGGCCTTCATTTACGTGGAGACCAGGATGGACATCCGTCCGACGATCCGCAGTGTCGATGAGATCGATTATCTGACGGCATTCAAGATCGGTCTGTTCCAGGTCATCGCCGCCATTTTCCCTGGAACGTCCCGTTCCGGCGCCACGATCATTGGGAGTCTTTTGCTCGGCGTTTCGCGCCGCGCAGCAGCAGAGTTTACGTTTATGCTGGCAATTCCCGTCATGTTTGGCGCAAGCATTCTGAAACTGTTCAAAAACGGTCTTGGCTACTCCGCGAAGGAGTGGTTCCTGCTACTGGTGGGCATGCTGGTGGCTTTTGCGGTTTCTGTCGTGGTGATTCGCGTGCTTCTTGAGTTTATCAAGCGGCACAATTTTGTGCCGTTCGGAATCTACCGGATCGTTCTCGGATGCATCGTAGTTATCTACTTTTTCTTCTTCTGGACGCAGAAGCCGGAATATGATGAAAACGGAATCCGGACGGTCATGATTACGCTCCGCGGACTGTTTCCCGCAGTTTGACTTTTGACGGACGGACGTGCTAGAGTTGGAAGCGTGCGTTAAAGAATAAGAGGAGAGCCGGCGATGCCGGCGGAAAGGAAAAATTATCATGGCAGAAAAAAAGGCAGCAGCGGCCAAGATGGCCGTAAAGGCATCGGTTAAAAAACCGGCACCGAAGAAAGCGGTAAAGGCAGCGCCCGCTAAGAAGGCGCCCGCCGTAGCAGCACCGGTGGCAAAAGAGGCAGCGGCAAAGGTCAGCGTCTATGTCCAGTATCAGGACAGGGAATGGGACAGGGAGTCTCTCGTGCAGACCGTGAAGGACATCATGAAATATGATATGCAGATCGATCCCGCAACGGCAAAGGACATCCGGCTTTACATCAACACGGAGGAAGATCGTGTTTACTTTGTGGTGAACAAGGATATCAACGGGAGCTTTGCCCTGTAAACCGGGAGCGGGAAACCTGCTCCGATAGTCCCGAAAATCCGGCACCTGTGCCCGCCTGCGGCGCACAGGTGCTTTTTTTCGGAATGTACGTTCTGACGAAATCTCATAAAAATTACGTCATTTTTTCTACTTCCGTGTGCATTTACTTCCTGCCGGTGTGAGACTATGATGTTTGCGTGATCGAAAATGTTAACTTAACGAACTTTAACACCCGCCGCAGCCGCGGCGCGGGACAGGAGCGGTTAACATGTACGTAAAACGCAGAGAAGAGATCCTCACCGCACTCAAGGACACTCCCACACTGTCTGTCCGCGATCTGTCAGACGGCCTGAAGGTCAGTGAGATGACCATCAGGAGGGATCTGGCAAAGATGGAGGCGGAAGGTGTCGTGCAGCGCTACTTCGGCGGTGTGCGCGCGTCGGACCTCCCTCTCCTGCAGCAGGCCACCAATGTGCGCGCGTCCAGCATGACGCAGGCAAAGAGACGCATCGCGGCGAAGGCCGCATCTCTCGTAGGAGACGGGGATGCAGTGATCCTGGACTGCGGGACGACAATTCTGGAGCTGTCAAGGCTGCTTGTGCAGCGCCCCATCACAATCGTAACTTCCTATCTGCTCATTGCTTCCATGCAGCAGAGAATCAATGCGACGATTCATCTGTCAGGCGGCGAGCTGTTTGACCAGTACAAGATCATGATCGGCCGCAAGGCGGAAGAATTCTATGAAGGCATCAACTGCAAGTACGCGTTTTTGAGTGCGGCGGGTCTGCACGTGAAGCGCGGCGTCACAGAGTACACAGGAGACGAGGCCGCATTAAAGCGCGTCATGCTGGAGCACGCAAAGACCAGGGTGCTTCTGATGGATTCCAGTAAATTCGGCATCATCCAGACATTCCAGGCGGTGGAGCTGGGAAAGATCGATATCCTGATCACCGATAAAAAGCCGCCGAAAGAGTATATGACACTGCTGAAAAAGAACGGCGTGGAAGTGATCGTCGCACAGTAAATATGGTATTTTTGTGCAAATCGCACGGATATATGAACCGGTGGAAAGGCAAAAAAGGAGGAAATGCAATGAAGAAACTGTTGAGTGTTATTCTGGCATCGGTAATGGCGCTGTCCATGGCGGCGTGCGCGGCAGCTCCCGCAGCACCTGCGGCAGCCCCGGCGGCACCTGCGGCCAGCGAAGCAGCTCCCGCGGCCAGCGAAGCAGCTCCCGCAGCAGCGGAGCAGACAACTCTGGAAGCAAAGGGAAGCAATCTGCGCGTCGCAATGCTCTGCTCCGGATCTCTCGGCGACACTGGTATCTTTGACATGGGTGAAGCTGCGCTGAAGCAGGCGGAAGCGGATTTCGGCATCACGTACAACATCCTTGAGGGCAAGGACGATCCTTCTCTTTATTATGAGATGATGCAGACCGCGGCTGCGGATCACGACCTGATCTTCGTGAACCCCGGCTATCAGTTCGACTCCTATCTGGAGGAGATGGCGGATGCGTATCCGGAAGTCCTGTTTGTCTATGCGGACGGCACGAGCGGCGTTGCGAGAGACAACATCATCTCCGTTTCCTACCGCGAGCATGAGGGCTCCTACCTTGCGGGCCTTATGGCGGCAATGATGACGACCAGAGATGACATCGAAGGAATCAATGCGGACAAGAAGCTCGGCTTTGTCGGCGCAGTCGACAGCCCGACCATCAACAACTTCCTGACCGGCTTTGAGCAGGGCGTTGCAAGCATCGATCCCGAGATCGAAGTGATTCACATGTATGTCGGCGATTACAATGACCCCGCAACGGGCAAGGAAATGGCTCTTTCCCTGTATGATCAGGGCTGCGATATCATCTATGCGGCGGCTTCCAACTCCGGTGACGGCGTCTCTGCGGCGGCGAAGGAAAACAACTTCTTCTGCATCGGCGTTGATACCGACAAGACACCGCAGGCTCCCGAGAACATCATGGGCAGCATGTTAAAGAACGTCACGACTTCCTTCTATGATGTTATCAAGGCGGACGTGAACGGCGAAAAGATCGATGTCACGCAGAGAAAGGGTCTTGCGGACAGATGGGTCGAGATGATGTACAGCGATTACATGAAGAGCTTCCTGCCGGAAGACGTCATGGCAGCAGTCGTCAAAGCGGATGAGGAGATCTCCGCGGGCACGCTTACAGTCGAAGAGTTTAAGTGATATAGGGGACAAATGATCTCGGGGCGCTGTGCTTGCACAAAGCGCCCTGAGACTTTGGAACCCGAACGGATATGAGGAAAAGAGCAGGTTTACCCGTTTTGATCGGGTAAACCTGCGATTTCCGAATATCTGAAGGAGCGCGAAAGCCGCGAAGCGGCGGAGTATGCCGTATCGCGCATTATCATTTTTATCCGGGAAAGCACACGGGGGGCTTCTCATGAGTGAGAATATCTATGCGGTCGAAATGGAGGATATCTGCAAATCCTTCGGCGCCGTTCGCGCGAACCGCAACATCAATTTCCGGGTCCTGAAAGGGGAGATCCACGCCATTGTCGGAGAAAACGGCGCGGGCAAGACCACTCTGATGAACATCCTGTTCGGCGCGCTCCAGCCCACTTCGGGCAGGATCCGCATCAACGGACAGGAAGTTACCATGTCATCTCCCAACAAGGCGATCCGTCTCGGAATCGGTATGGTGCATCAGCATTTTGAGCTGGTGCCTTCTTTTACGGTTGCGGAAAATATCATGCTGGGTCATGAGAGCGCAGGCAAATTCGGCGCCGTCGACAAGGCGGAGATCTACCGCCACGCGAAGGAGCTGGCGGAGGAAAGCGGCTTAAAGATCGATCCCTACGCAAAGGTGGGAACACTTTCCGTCGGACTCAGGCAGCGCGTCGAGATCCTCAAGGCGCTGTCGTGCGGCGCACAGATCCTGATCCTGGACGAGCCTACCGCAGTCCTGACGCCGAACGAGAGCGACGAGCTCTTTGAGGTTCTGAGGCGCATGTCCGCACAGGGCAAGACGATCATCCTGATCACGCACAAGCTGAAGGAGGTCATGGCCGTCGCGGACCATATCACCGTGCTCAGGCAGGGTGAGACCTGCGGAACACTGGAGAAAGCGAAGACGAACCACATGGAGCTGGCTGCGCTGATGATGGGGAAAAGTGCGGCCTTTTCACCCCTTGAGAAAACGGGAACGACAGGAGAAGCGCTTCTGCGTGTTGACCATATCACTGCCCGCGATTCGTCCCGTCTTGAGAAGCTTAAAAACGTCACCTTTGATGTGCACGCAGGTCAGATCCTCACGATCGCCGGCGTGGAGGGCAACGGACAGACCGAGCTGGTGAGTGCGCTCCTTGGATTTCTTCCGGTGGCTTCGGGCAGCATCACGGCGCTCGGCACCGATATCACGAAACTCCCGGTGAAAGACCGCAGGAACTACTGCTCCTACATTCCGGAGGACCGGATGACGACCGGACTGGACCTTGCAGGGTCGGTCCACGACAACCTGATCGCGGGGCTTCACAACAGACCGGAGTGGAGGAAGGGCGCCTTTATTGACTATGCAAAGACCGGTCGGCACGTGGACAGCCTGATCGATGCGTATGCGATCAAGACGGACGGCAGCGGTATTGCGGCAAGCTCTCTCTCAGGAGGAAATCAGCAGAAGATCGTCGTCGCGAGGGAAATGAACTTCGGGACTAAGATCCTGATTGTCTCCCAGCCGTCGCGCGGTGTGGATATCGGCGCGACCAGATTCATCCATGAACAGATTATCCGGATGCGCAACGAAGGCTGCGCGATCCTTCTGATCTCCACGGACCTGGACGAAGTCTTTGCCCTGAGCGACGAGATCAAGGTCATCTTTGAGGGAAGCATCGTGGGAACGCTTTCCCCCGATGCTGTGACGCCGCAGGAGCTCGGTCTGTACATGACGGGCGCAAAGAAAATGGAAGGGGTGTCCGGCACACAGGAAGGAGGCGCAGCATGAAAAAGAGACTGATCATTCCCATCACATCGCTCCTTGCGCTTCTTGCAGCTTTCGGGATCGGTGCGCTGATTATTCTTGCGAACGGAGACTCCCCGGTTCAGGCATATGGCGCACTCCTGCGGGGCGCGTTCGGCTCGCCGCGCGGCATTGCGAGCACATTGTCCTCCGCGACTCCGTTGATCTTTACGGGCCTCGGTGTCGCTGTTGCGTTTAAGGCGGGCATGGCCAACATCGGTGCGGAGGGCCAGCTCTACATGGGCGGCATGGCCGCAGCAGTCGTGGCACTTTTCGTACCCGCGCCTTCGATTATCCTGATCCCCTTAAGCCTTCTGGCGGCATTTGTCATCGGCGGATTGTACGGCGCCATTCCCGCGGTGCTGAAGGTAAAGACCAATACCAATGAGGTCGTGACGACGCTCATGCTCAACTACATCGCAAAATCGTTCACGTCTTTCCTGGTGAACTATCCGCTCAAAGCGCCCGGCAGTCCGCTCGGCCAGACGAACAACATTCTGGACGCGGCGAAGCTCCCGATTCTCTTTAAGGGCTCACGCTTCAATATCGGCTTTATCGTCGCTGTGCTGGCCGCAGTCGCAGTCGCAGTGATGTACCGCAGGAGCGTCATGGGATACGAGATGCGCGTGCAGGGCGAGAACAAGCTTTTTGCCAGTTATGTAGGCATCGACGTCAACAAGAGACTGACCCAGGGCATGTTTATAGGCGGAGGCCTTGCGGGCCTGGGCGGGGCGGTCCTTGTCATGGGCATCCAGTACAAATTCGTTCAGGGCATTTCACCGGGATACGGCTTTGACGGCCTTACCATCGCGCTGATGGCGGCCTTTAACGCAATCGCCGTGATCCCGATCGCGATCCTGTTCGGCGCGCTTCGATCGGGCGGCCTGACCATGGAGATGAACACGGCGGTTCCCTCGGAACTCGGTGTCGTCATCCAGGCAGTCGTTATCCTGTTCATGGCAGCGCGCGCACCGCTCTCCAAAAAGGTCAGCGATTATCTGGACTATCGAAGCACGCGGCGCGAGACTGGAAAAACGCCGCCGGATCCGCTTAAAAAGGCAGAGGAAGGAGGCGCCGTATGAACGTTCTTACTGTTTTATTCAGCGCGGCGACCTTTGCGGCGACGCTACGCATGGCCGTGCCGCTCCTTTTTGTCGCGCTGGGCGGTGTCCTGACAAAGCGCGCCGGAATCGAGAATATCGGACTGGAAGGTCTGATGCTGATCGGGTGCTTCTCCGGCTTTGCCGCGAACTATTTTACGTCGAACTGGATCGTCGGCATTCTTGCCGCGATGGCAGTGACGGTCCTGTTTGCACTGTTGTTCGGCCTGTTTGTCGTCCAGATCCGCTCGCATGAGATCGTGGCCGGCACGGCGATGAACGTCATGGGATCCGCCCTGACCACCTATCTGCTTCGTTCGATGTTTGGCGTCAAGGGCTCTTTTACGGACGAACGTGTGCGCACGATCCCGAATATCTCGCTCCCCGTCATTAAGGATATTCCGGTGCTCGGGACCGTTTTAAGCGGTCAGTCGATTCTCTTCTGGGTGTCGCTTGCGGCGACGGCCATCATTATCTTTATGCTGTATCGCACAAAGCTCGGGTTTTACATCCGCGCTGCAGGGGAGAACGAAAAGGCGCTCGCCTCCGCGGGTGTGAATGTAAAAAAAGTCCGTTATATCGCCCTGATCATGCACGGTATGCTGATCGGCCTGGGAGGAATATACCTCTCGACCGGGTATCTCACACAGTATGTTGAGGATATGACGGCCGGCCGCGGATTCATCGCAATGGCGGCTTATGCCTTCGGCATGGCAAGACCCGGACGCACATTCTTTGCGGTGCTCCTGTTCGCTTTTGTACAGGCGCTGTCCAGCAGGCTCCAGATCTTCGGCGTACCAAGCTACTTTGCGGACATGATCCCGTATGCGATTACGATTCTGGTGCTCGCCGTGACATCCTACCGCGAGATGAAGAGGGAGCGCGTATGAAGATACTTCTGAAAAACGCGCATGTCTGCCACGACGCTTACAGCGGGTTCCGAAGAGAAGACCTGCTGGTCGAGGATGACAGGATCGCGGGGTTTTTCGGACCGGGAGAACGCGCGCCGCAGGACTGTGCGGAAAAGGACCTGACCGGATGCATGATCATTCCGGGAATGGTGCAGACGCACGTGCATCTGTGCCAGGTACTGTTCCGCGGACTCGCGGATGACCTGCCGCTTCTTTCCTGGCTGAAGACGAGGATCTGGCCCCTGGAGGCAGCGCACGATCGAGAGAGTACGTATCTGTCCGCAATGCTCGGTATTACGGAGCTGATTGCGGGCGGTGTGACCTGCGTGTGCGATATGGAATCCGTGCGCTATGCGGATGAGGCGGCGCGGGCGCTTGCCGGGACCGGAATGCGAGCGGTCTTCGGCAAGGTCCTGATGGATTACAACGACACGCCGGAGGAGCTTGGCGGGATGCCGAAGCCGTTCTTTGAGACCACAAAGGAGACGCTTGAGAGGGCAAAGGAACTGATCGATGCCTGGCACGGCGCGGAGAACGGACGCATACATTACGCCTACATGCCGCGGGGCGTCCTCACGACGACACCGGAGCTCTTTCAGGAGCTGATCCGGTTAAGCAAAGAGAATCATTGCCTGATCCACACGCATGCCTGCGAAACCGAGCCGGAGAGCCTGCTCGTCAAAGAGCGAAGGGGCGCCACGGAGATCAAGTATCTCGACAGGCTTGGCCTTGCGGGGGAGAATCTTCTGCTGGCACACTGCCAGTATGTCGATGAGGAGGATCTTAATATTCTGGAGGAAAAGAGGATCGGCGTCGCCTCCTGCGTCCTGACCAACCTGAAGCTTGGGAGCGGGATCGCGCCGCTGGAGAAGATGCGTCACCGCGGCATACGCCTTTCCTTTGGCTCCGACGGCGCGCCCGCCAACAACAATCTGGACATGTTCCAGGAGATGAAGACTGCCTCCCTTCTGCAGAAGGGCGTGCTGCACGATCCTACCGCCATGCCGGCGGAGGCGGTCTTTGACATCGCAACCATGGGCGGCGCGCGCGTCCTCGGGATGGAACATGAGATCGGATCGCTGGAGGTCGGCAAAAAAGCAGACCTCGCAGTACTGACGGCAGACGGCCCGGAGACGGCGCCGCTTCAGATGAATGCGGCGATGCTGGTCTACAGCGGAAATCCGCATATGGTGCGGGATGTGATGATCGACGGCAAATGGGTCTACCGAAACCGCACATTTGAGAACCTCGACCTGGAGCGTCTCCACGAGGAGGCGCTTGCGGCGCAGAAGCGCGTCGCCGAGAAGGTATTATAAGCTTACAACTATCATAGTAAACGGAGGGATAGATATGAGATACTGGAATAAGCAGCAGAGAATGAACAGGCTGTTCGATGCGGAGAGCGGCCGCACGGTCATGGTGGCGATGGATCACGGCCAGGGCGGCGTAAAGCCGGGCCTTGCGCATCCGGAGCAGCTGATCTCAACGATCATCGCGGCACGGCCGGATGCGATCCTTTTGTCGGCCGGCATGGCGCGCACCTATAACTATCTGTTTGGCCACAAGGGAGATCCCGCACTGGTCATTTCCTCGGACTTCATCATCGGCAACACGGTGCCGCAGGCGCCCGGCGCGATGCAGGAGCTCCGCCAGAGCCTGAGCGTTGAGGAGGCGGTCCGTCTCGGCGCGGACGCGATCAAGGCGGTCCTTGTCTTCGGAAACGAGGACATTGCGGCACAGGCCGACAATCAGGAATACATCACGGAGCTTGCGGAGGAGTGTGACCGCTGGAATCTGCCGCTGATTGTGGAGCCCACGACATGGGGCACGGCGCTTACGGACGAGAAGAAAAACGATGTTTCGCTCTATGCGGATATGGCCCGTATCAGCGGTGAGCTGGGAGCGGATCTTGTCAAATGCGACTTTAAGGGGACGCCGGAGGAGTACCGCGCAGTTGTGGAGAACTGCCCGGTGCCGGTCTCAATCCTCGGCGGCGCGAAGGCGGCTCCGGAGAAGATCGCAGACACGATCGAGGGTGCGATGTCCTGCGGCGTGTGCGGCGTGGTCTTCGGAAGGAACGTATGGCAGAGCAAGGACCCGGCAAAAACAGTCAAGGGTCTGCAGGCAATCACATATCACGGCGACAGGGAGACCTTCCTGAAGCTCTGCGCGGAGGAGTAAATCATGGTTAAGGCAAAAGCGGCGCTCTTATATGCGCCAAAGGATATCCGGGTCGAAGAGATCACACTTCCTGACCCGGGAGAAAAGGATGTGGTGGTCCGGATCCGGAAAGCGACACTGTGCCCCACGGACATCAAGAAATACAATGCGTTAAAGCCGGATGTGGAAGAGCCCCTGAAAACAGTCGGGCCCTATATCCTTGGCCATGAGGCGGCAGGCGAGATCATCGAAGTCGGAAGCGGCGTCACGTCAGTAAAGGTCGGTGACAGGGTCGCCGTCCAGCCGATGATCGCATGCGGTGAATGTGCTTACTGCAAACAGGGAAAGATCAACATGTGCCTGAATCTCACAGGCATCGGCGGCAGCGCCGGCGGGTTCGGCGACTGCGTAAAGCTTTATCACGAGGAGGGCGTCGGCGGCTGCTTTGCGACACATTTAAAGGCGCCGGAGAGCTGCGTGATGAAGCTGCCGGAAGGTCTCTCCATGGAAGCCGGCTCGCTCCTTGAGCCGCTCGCGGACGTCGTGCACAGCGTCGACGCAGCGGGCGTCTGCCCGGAGGACGATGTGGTCATCATCGGTCTGGGCCCCATGGGATTGTTCCATGTGGTTGCCGCAAAGTACAACGGAGCGCGCTCCATCACCTGTGTCGACATCGATGAAAGCAGACTGGAGACGGCAAAAAAGCTCGGCGCAACGGAAACGGTCAATTCCGCGAAGGAGGATCCCGTGGCATTCATCCGGCAGCAGACGGACGGCCTGGGAGCCGGTAAGGTTTTCGTGACCTCCGGCGGCAGAGCACAGGCTCCCTGCGCGGAACAGGCACTGAAAATGGTGCGAAAGAAGGGCACAGTTGCGCTTTTCGCATCTGCGGACGTGCGGGCCGATGAGCTGACGATCAGCCTGAATTTCATTCACTACAATATGATCAACCTGACGGGAACGGTCGGCTTTGGCCGCGAGCACGGTGAAAAAGCACTTGAGATCCTTGCGTCGGGGATCTTTGATCCGGCGCTCATCCGCAACCGGGAGCTTCCGCTTGAAGAGATCGTCACAGGAATGGAGTCCTACGGAAAGGGGACGGATTTGAAGATCGGCCTGGACATGGGCTGAAGGCCGGGAAAGACAATGGAACCAAGAAAGATCGCACTCGGAATCGATGCGGGAACGCACGGGATCCGGATCCTATCCGTGGATGCGGAGTCGCTGACGGTCCTGCAGAATATTCAGGAAAGCTATGTGCGGCACGTGGCCGGAGGTGTCCAGGAACTGGATGCCGCCGATGTCACTGCGGCTCTTTATAGTGCGCTGGGACGGCTCCGGCTGCAGAGCGGCGACAGGATCGCAGCTGCGGGCATCACGCACCAGCGGGGAACGGTCCTGCCCGTTGATGTCCAAGGGAAGGCTGTACACCCGGCACTCTGCGACAGTGATACACGCGCGGTCCTCGGAGATGAGTTTGCGGCTGCCGGTTTTGATCCGGTTCGGTATTATGAGGAGAGCGGCTGCCCTGTCGTCTCCTTCAATGGATTTACAAAAGTGCTCTGGTGCCGGGAACACATGCCGGAGATTATGGAGAAGACAGAAACCTTCTTATCACTCCAGGATTACCTTCTCGGAATCCTCTGCGGGAAGGCCGTCTTTACCGAGGGTTCGCTCCTTCGGAACGGCATGCTGGATATCCGGACGCGCGGGGCGCACGAGGGGAACCTGAAAAAGCTTGGGCTGCCGGTTCCGGAGACTGTACCGCTCGGCGGTGAAGCGGGCCGCGCTTCGCAGGAGACGGTCCGTGCATTTCCTTTTCTTAAGGATACGATCTTTTATGCCGTGCCGGGGGACCAGCCGGCGGCGGTCATCGGCTCAGGCGCATTTGCGGACAATGTGCCCGCCATGAATCTTGGAACGACTTTTGTGATGAGCATTCTGTCCGGCCAGCCGCTTGCGTCGGCGGACGGACTTGTTACGACAGAGGTGCTGCCGGGCTGCTATTCGCCGGAATTCGGCACGGGTGCCGGCGGACAGTTCATGGACTTCCTGATGGGGATCCTGTCAGGAGGAAACTCCCTGGTCGACTGGAAGAAGACAAACGAAGAGGCTGCAGGTGTGAAAGCCGGCGCAGAGGGGCTCAGGATCGTGCCGCTCCTTTGGCAGGCGACGTCGAGCGGCGTGGAAGGAAGCATCTTGGGTCTCATGCCGCAGCACACGCCGGCTCACTTTGTTCGTGCAGCTTATGAGGGCCTCGCCTTTGAGGCGGCGCTCTCGGCGGAAAAAATGCGGCGTGCGGCCGGAGAGGCACACATCCCGTTTGACATGAAGGCGCTCCGTGTTTTTGGGGGGCTGACGGAGAGCGACATCTTTCTGCAGATCCTCTCCTGCGTCCTCGGCGTTCCTGTCGAAGCGGCGGCGCAGAAGCAGGCGAGCGCTTACGGAGCGGCGCTTTTGAGCGCGCAGGAATTCAGGAAAACGACCGGAGCCGGGGATGCGCTGCCGGCGGCGCCCGTCAGGATATTTACACCGGACAGGGAGGAAGAAAAATACTATGAGCAAGCTTTCGCAGTCTATTGCGACAGAAGATAGCCAGTCTCTGCGCACATTTCTTGCGGGACTGTCTCCCGAGGAGATCCTGCACCTGAAGGTCAGGCGGACCGATTTCCTGATGTCGGCGCTGGTACAGGAGCTGGAGGACCGGAAAGAATACCCGGTAGTGGAGCTTACAGACCCCGATACGGGGAGCGTCTGCGTGGCCAATGTCTTTGCAGAACGCGGCCGGCTTCGCCGCACCATCCATCACATCACGGATGTAGAGCAGGCGTCTGCAGACTTTTCATCCTTTGCGGAGGTGCAGGATGCACCCGTACAGGCGTGCGCTGCGACGGGCGAGGAGGTCGACGTGCTCTCGCTTCCGATCTTCCGCCATTTTGCGGAGGATGCCGGAAGATATATCACGTCAGGGATCGTACTGGCCAAGGATCCCGATACCGGAAGATACAACATGAGCTTTCACCGGATGCAGCTCAAGGAGAAAAACCGCATCGGCATCAGCCTGCACTCCCGCGGCGATCTGTACCGCTACTTTGAGAAGGCAAAGGCTGCCGGAAGGGACCTGGAGATCGCCGTGGTCATCGGTGCGCACCCGGCCTACTATATCACGGGCGCATCAAAGATTCCGGAATCCATGGACGACTACAGCTGGGCAGGCGCCTACATGGACGAGGTTCCGCAGGTCGTGCGTGCAAAGACGGTCGACCTGATGGTGCCTGCGCAGGCGGAATACTGCCTGGAGGGAAGGATCCTTGCGGATACCTTTGAGGACGAGGGCCCCTTCGGGGAATATACCGGGTACAGCACCTCCCGCTCCACGCGGAATGTCTTTGAGGTGACGGCGATCACGCACAGGAAGGATGCGATCTACCACGATCTGGTCCCGGGATACGCCTGGGAGCACCTGCTCCTTTCCCAGTTTACGAAGGAGATCATCCTTCTGGACAAACTGAAAAAGGAAGTGCCGGAGGTCAGGGCGCTTTCCATGCCGAAAAACGGATGCCATTTTCACGCCTACGTCTCGATGAAGCCGCGTGCGCGTGGACAGGCAAAGCAGGTCGCGATGCTCCTGTTCGGGCTCGACCTCTATCTGAAAATGATCGTAGTCGTGAACGACGATGTCGATGTCTTCAATGAGGAGGAAGTGCTCTGGGCTATGGCGACGCACGTGCAGGCGGACCGCGACGTGTTCATCGTTCCGCAGGTGCTGTGCAATCGGCTTGACCCTTCTTCCGTGGACGGCATGAGCGCAAAGATGGGGATCGATGCCACAGGCTCCGGGGAGGAGGAAGCAAAAAGAGTGTTTCTTCCGGAAGAGGTAAAGCGGGAAGCAGAGAGGCTTCTTTCATGAAGACAGTCCTGATCGGCGCATCGGGCGCCAGCGGCATGCCGGTGCTGGAGGATGTGCTGCGTATCCTGCGTAAGTCCAAGGAGCATCGCAGCGTCCTCATTCTCTCAGATGGTGCAGAAGAGGTACTGAGGGCCGAATGCGGCGATACTGCGGATGCAGTCCGGAACCTTGCGGATGAAGTGCAGGATGTCCATGACATCTGCGCGCCGTGCGCGAGCGGAACATATGATGCGGCGGGAATGATCATCGTGCCGTGCTCCATGAAGACACTTGCCGGGATCCACAGCGGATATGCCGAAAATCTTCTGCTGCGGGCGGCGGATGTGACCATCAAGGAGAAACGCCCGCTTGTGCTGGGAGTACGCGAGACACCCTTAAGCCCGATTCATCTGCGCAATATGCAGGAGCTGTCCATGCTCCCGCAGGTGCACATTATGCCGTTGATGATGAGCTTTTACCACCGGCCGCAGACGATCGGCGAGATGACGCGGCAGATGGCGCTGCGGCTGCTCGGACCGTTCGGAGTCGGCAGCGGAGAGCTGCTCCGCTGGGGAGCGGAAAAACCACGATAGGCGTTTTAACGGATATAGTCAGCAGCATTCATATACGGGCACTGCCCGGATGAAAGGAAAAGATGAAAGAAAAGATCAACTTCACGGATTACGCGCAGAAGATTATCGATGCGCTGGGAAACGGCGGCGTGCTGCTTAGTACGAACGGCGATAAGTACAACGCCATGGTCATCGGCTGGGGCTGCCCCGGCAGGGTCTGGAACCGGCCGACATTCAGCGTATTTGTCCGCCAGAACCGCTATACAAAGGGCCAGATCGACAAGACCGGCGAGTTTACGATAAGCGCGCCGCTCGCCGGTGCGGACGCTCAGATCACAAAGGTCTGCGGGAGCATGTCCGGTCATAGTATTGACAAGGTAAAAGAGGCCGCACTGACACTGGAAGAGCCGGAGGTGACGAACACATCCGGCGTCAGGGAGTATCCGCTGACCCTGGAGTGCAGAGTCCTTTATTCTCAGAAGCAGGATATTACCGCACTCCCGCAGGACATTCGGGAAAAGCTGTATCCGCAGGACGTCGACGGCTCCTACCCGATGGCAAACCGCGATGCACATACCGAGTACATCGGTGAGGTCGTTGCGGCGTATATTATTCGCTGAGATGGCTATGAGTATAGAAGAAGGCGCCGGGAAACAACAGGAGTCGGTATACGTTCTGCCGCTTTCGTTTTCATCCCTGACACTGCATGTCCGCAGGGTCGGTGAGGACGTGCTTCTTTGCCTGCAGGGGGGCGAAAAGCCCCACATCGGCTGCGTCGTTCTGGCAGAGCCGCGGTCTTCGCTTACGGGAGACGGCTCTGTCAGCGCCACCAGTTCGGTGATCAACCGGACAGGCCATAAAGACGAGGCAATCTGCCGCGTTCTCGCGGAAAAAGTCTGTAAAGAATTCAATGCGGTTACAGTCTGCACCGGAGGATTTCATGTTGACCACCTCACGGCGGAGCAGATCCGGGAGGTGGAGAGAGCGGTCGCAGATTTCGAACCGTAGAGGATCTTCTCCAGTTTAGATTCTTTTAAGAATTGTTTCATTGACACTGAAAAAGGGGAGTGCTACATTAACGTAGAAGATGTTAGCACTCCTCTTTATTGAGTGCTAACAACGGAGGCTCAGAGGTAGATCCGAGGGGTCCGGAAAGGAAGCCGTTTTGGAACTGCAGGAAAGAAAAATGAAAATATTGCAGGCCGTCGTGAGAAATTATCTCGAGACGGGGGAGCCGGTCGGCAGTCGGACGATCTCCAAATATACGGATTTAAACCTCAGTTCCGCGACGATCCGCAATGAGATGTCCGATCTGGAGGACATGGGCCTGATCAAACAGCCCCACACCTCCGCAGGCAGGATCCCGACGGATGCGGGCTACCGGATGTACGTTGACAACATGCTCTCCGAGGGACAGAAGGAAGTCGAGGACATGAAGAGCCTTCTGCTCGACCGCGAGGAGCGCCTGGAGAATATGCTGCAGCAGGTGGCAAAAATGCTTGCGAGCAACACCAATTACGCCTCGATGATCTCGGCGCCGGTGGTCCAGGGGAACAAGATCAAGTTCATCCAGCTCTCGCAGGTGGACGAGAGGAACATCCTGGCGGTGATCGTACTGGAGGGGAACCTTGTGCGGAACACGATGATCCCGGTCGACAAGGACCTGGGCCAGGAGACGCTCCTGATGCTGAACATGCTCCTGAACACGAGCCTCAACGGTCTTGCGGTCGAGCAGGTGAACCTGGGACTGATCGCGGCAATCAAGAAAAAGGCCGGCGCATACAGCGAGCTGGTTGAAGAGGTGATCGACGCCGCGGCGGAGGCGATCAAACCGGACGAGGATCTGAAGATCTACACAAGCGGCGCCACAAACATCTTCCGCTACCCGGAGCTTGCGGATCACCAGAAGGCGAGGGATATCCTGCTGGAGATAGAGGAGAAGGGCGCACTCGGCACCATCGTACAGGAGAGCCTCTCCAGCGGCGAGACAGGCATCCAGGTCTACATCGGCGGCGAGAGCCAGGTCGAGAGCATGAAAGACTGCAGCGTCGTGACGACGACCTATGACCTGGGCGACGGAATGAAAGGGACGGTCGGCATCATCGGTCCCAAGCGCATGGACTATGACAAGGTGGTCGGTGTCCTGAAGGATATCGCGCGAGGCCTTGATGATTTATATAAGAACGAATGATGAATTGCGAGGCGGAAATGATGGAAGAAAAAAAGGAGAACCTGACGCAGGAGCAGGATATTGAGATCCCGATCCGGGATGCATCGGAGGATGCGGTGCCGGAAGAGACGGAAAAAGAGCCGGTAACGGAAGAAGCTTCGAAGGCGGAGAAGGCGGCGGACGAAGAAAAGCCGAAAGAAACGGATACGGAAGCTCCGGAGATGCCTGCAGACGAAGCGCCGGAAGAAAAGACGGAAGAGACTCCGGAAGAGACGCAGGAGCCCGCTGCGGATGAGAAGGATCCGGAAAAGGAAGCGGACACGGCGGAGGATGTGCCGGGGGAAAAGGAAGAGCCCGCACCGGAAAAGAAGGGATTCTTCGGCAGGAAAAAGGAAGCAAAAGAACTTGCCGCGCTGAAGGAAAAGAACGCCGAGCTCGAAGACCGGGTACGTCGCCAGATGGCGGAGTTCGAGAACTTCCGGAAGCGAAGCGACAAGGAAAAGAACCAGATGTTCTCCATGGGAGAAATGAGTGTTCTGGAGAAGCTCCTTCCCGTGATCGACAACTTCGAACGCGGATTTGAGACCGTCGCAGAGGAGGACAAGGACGATGCCTTTGTCGATGGCATGCACAAGATTTACGCGCAGCTCGTGAAACAGCTCGAAGATATCGGTGTGAAGCCGATCGAAGCGCTCGGCAAGGAATTTGATCCGAATTTCCACAATGCCGTCATGCAGATCGAGAGCGAGGAATATGAGAGCGGCATCGTCGGGCAGGAACTGCTGAAAGGCTATATGTATCATGACACCGTACTGCGGCACAGCATGGTGGGCGTGGTCAAATAAGCGGAGAATGTATCCGCAACCGGTTTTACCGCGCAGGCGGTTTATATAGATCACTTACGGAATTGGAATATACGGCACGCTTTTACGTGCAGAAGAGGAGACAGACATGAGCAAAATTATCGGAATCGATTTAGGAACGACCAACAGCTGTGTGGCGGTCATGGAGGGCGGCAAGCCCACTGTTATCGCAAACGCGGAAGGCGCGCGGACAACACCGTCCGTCGTCGCATTTACCAAGAACGGAGAGAGACTTGTCGGCGAGCCGGCAAAGAGACAGGCAGTCACGAACTCGGACAATACCGTCGCTTCGATCAAGAGAGACATGGGTACGGACAACGGCCGCACGATCGACGGCAAGAAGTATTCCCCGCAGCAGATCTCTGCGATGATTCTGCAGAAGCTGAAAGCAGATGCGGAGAGCTACCTGGGAGAGAAGGTCACAGACGCCGTCATCACGGTTCCCGCTTATTTCAATGACGCGCAGCGTCAGGCGACCAAGGATGCCGGCAAGATCGCAGGCCTTGAAGTCAAGCGTATCATCAACGAGCCTACGGCTGCGGCGCTGGCATACGGCCTTGACAACGAGCAGGCCCAGAAGATCATGGTTTACGATCTGGGCGGCGGTACCTTCGATGTCTCCATCATCGAGATCGGCGACGGTGTCATCGAGGTTCTTTCCACGAACGGCGATACGAGACTGGGCGGCGACGACTTCGACGAGCGTATCATGCGCTGGATGATTTCGGAATTCAAGAATAAGGAAGGCGTTGACCTCTCGAACGACAAGATGGCAATGCAGCGTCTGAAAGAGGCGGCGGAGAAGGCCAAGAAGGAGCTCTCCAGCGCGACGACGACAAATATCAATCTGCCGTTCATCACGGCGACGAGTGAGGGCCCGAAGCACTTTGATATGGACCTGACCCGTGCAAAATTTGAAGAGCTGATCAGCGATCTCGTCGAGAAGACGGCGATCCCCGTGCAGAACGCGATGCGTGATGCCGGTCTCACCAACAAGGATATCAGCAAGGTCCTTCTGGTCGGCGGTTCCACCCGTGTGCCGTGCGTGCAGGAGAAGGTCCAGCAGCTGACCGGCCACGAGCCGAACAAGACCCTGAACCCGGATGAGTGCGTCGCGATCGGCGCGGCCATTCAGGGCGGCAAGCTGGCAGGCGATGCCGGCGCGGGCGATATCCTTCTGCTGGATGTCACGCCGCTGTCCCTGTCCATTGAGACGCTGGGCGGCGTTGCGACGAAGCTGATTGAGCGCAATACGACCATCCCGACAAAGAAGAGCCAGATCTTCTCCACGGCAGCGGACAACCAGAGCGCGGTCGACATCAATGTCCTTCAGGGCGAGCGTCAGTTCGCAAGGGACAACAAGTCCCTCGGCCAGTTCCGCCTGGACGGCATCCCGCCGGCAATGCGCGGCGTACCGCAGATCGAGGTCACGTTCGACATCGATGCGAACGGCATCGTGACGGTATCCGCCAAGGATCTCGGCACCGGCAAGGAGCAGCACATCACCATCACGGGCGGCTCCAACATGTCCGACGCGGATATCGATAAGGCGATCAAGGAAGCTCAGGAGTTTGAAGCGCAGGACAAGAAGCGCAAGGAGGCAATCGATTCCAGGAACGATGCGGACTCGATGGTCTTCCAGACAGAAAAGGCACTGAAGGAAGTCGGCGACAAGATCGATCCGGCCGCCAAGAGCACCGTTGAGGCGGACATCGCAGAGCTGAAGACTGTTCTGGACCGCACGAAGGACCAGTCCGACATCAGCGACGCGGACATCGATGCGCTGAAGTCCGGCAAGGAGAAGCTGATGAACGATGCGCAGCAGCTGTTCGCGCAGATGTACAATCAGGCACAGGGCGCACAGGGCGGCCCCGCACCCGATATGAATATGGGCGGCGGCGCACAGTCCGGTCCGAAAGCGGATGATGTCGTAGACGGAGACTACCGCGAGGTCTGATGCAGAAGTCTGCGGCGGCCATACTTCCGCAGTCACAGTTATCATACTTGCTGTAGCAGTGTAATGAATACAGGAAAGACATGCCCGGGGCGCATACTGCGCCCTGGGTAATGTGGACTTAAAGGAAGAACGGTTTCCCGGGACTTCGGGACACCGAAAAAAGACGCGCCGACAGACGGCGCAGGGAGTTGACACATGGCAGAAAAGAAGCGGGATTACTATGAGGTGCTTGGCGTCGGCAAGAATGCGACCGATGACGAGATCAAGCACGCATACCGCGTATTGGCAAAGAAATATCATCCCGATATGCATCCGGGCGACAAGGAGGCGGAGGCCAAGTTCAAGGAGGCCTCCGAGGCCTATGCGATCTTAAGCGATGCGGATAAGCGCCGTCAGTATGACCAGTTCGGCCACGCTGCATTTGACGGAAACGGCGGCTTCGGCGCAGGCGGCTTTGATTTTACCGGCGCGGATTTCGGCGATATTTTCGGCGACATTTTCGGAGACTTTTTCGGCGGAAGCAGGTCGAGACGAGGCCCCTCGAACGGACCGATGAAGGGCGCAAATCTTCGGACAAGCGTACGGATCTCGTTCATGGAGGCAGTCTCCGGCGTCGAAAAGGAGCTCACGCTCAATTTAAAGGACCCCTGCCCGACCTGCCACGGGACAGGCGCAAAGCCCGGCACATCGCCGCAGATGTGCCCGAAGTGCGGCGGCAAGGGCCAGGTCATATTTACGCAACAGTCCCTGTTCGGGACAATGCGCAACGTCCAGACCTGTCCGGACTGCGGCGGCACCGGCAGGGTGATCAAGGACAAGTGCCCGGACTGCGGCGGCTCCGGGTATATCACAAACCGCAAGACGATCAAAGTATCTATTCCGGCCGGCATCGATAACGGACAGAGCGTGCGCATCCGTGAAAAGGGAGAGCCGGGCATTAACGGCGGCCCGCGCGGCGATCTGCTTGTGGAGGTGCTGGTGGCGGACCACCCGGGCTTTATCCGCCAGGACTACGACATTTACTCCGTTGCCAAAATGTCTTATGCAGTGGCGGCGCTGGGCGGAAGCATCGTGATCGACACCGTGGACGGCCAGGTCATTTACGACGTCAAGGCGGGTACGGAGACCGGCGCCAGAGTGCGGCTGAAGGGGAAAGGCATTCCGACGATCCGGGATCCCAAGGTGCGCGGCGACCACTACGTGACACTGGTGATCGATACGCCGACAAAGCTCAGCAAGGAAGCAAAAGAGCTCCTGAAAAAATTCGACGCACTGACCGGTAATTCACTGGAAGCAGCAGAAAAGGCGACGAGCGGCAGGGCAGAGAAGGGCAAAAAGAAGAATTTCTGGAGCAAGGACAGCAAATGACCGGACTTGGCCGGCAGTGAAAGGATGAAACCAATATGAAATGGATCCGTTTCCGAATCAGGACGACCGTCGAGGCGGAGGATATCCTTGTGGCAGCGATGGAGGATATCGGTCTTTCCGGCGCGCAGATCGAAGACAGCGTACCGCTGACGGCCGCGGAAAAGGAGCAGATGTTTGTGGATATCCTCCCGGAACCAAAGGAGAACGACGGCACATCGAACGTCAGCTTCTATGCGGAGGAAACCGAAGACGGAAAAGTGCGCATCACAGATCCGGAAAGCGGGGAGGCCGCGGAAAGAACGCCGGAGGAAGTCAGAGACGCGATCCTTACAAAGATCGCGGAGCTGCGCAGCTTTTCTGACGAGAGTGCAGACGGATGCCCGGACGCAGCGGCATCGCGCATCGACATTGGCGACGGGACAGTCGTCATCGAAGAGACGCAGGACATCGACTGGATCAACAACTGGAAGCAGTATTTTCACCAGTTCCGTATCGATGACATCCTCGTGATTCCCTCCTGGGAGACGCCGGAGGAGACGGATGACAAGCCGCTTCTTACGTTCCATATCGACCCGGGAACGGCGTTCGGGACCGGGATGCACGAGACGACCCAGCTGTGCATCCGGCAGATGCGGGAATATCTGACGCCGGAGACCAGGATCCTGGATGTCGGCACGGGAAGCGGGATCCTCTCGATCCTTGCGCTAAAGCTGGGCGCAAAGGAGGCGGTCGGAACGGACCTCGATCCGCAGGCCATCCCCGCGATCGCGGACAATATGTACGAAAACGGCCTTTTGCCGGAAAAGATGGACGAGGAGCTTCTCGCGAAGGCGGTTCGCGAGGCATCTGCGCCTGCGGACGGCGCGCCGCAGAATAAGGAGCATCCCGCGGTTCCTTCGGAGGACGTGACCGAGTTTGATTTCGGTGCATTCCGCTTTTTCCTCGGGAATCTGATCGATAATTACGCGCTGCAGGAGGAGGTCGGCCCGGCGACTTACGATATCGTCGTCGCCAACATCCTGCCGGACGTTCTGGTTCCGCTGACGCCGGCTGCGGTGCGCGCTTTAAAACCGGGCGGTATTTACATCACCTCCGGGATTCTGGAGGGACGGGAGGAAAGCGTCGTGGAGGCCATGCTGGATGCGGGCCTGGAGATTCTTTCCATTACCGCACAGGGCGAGTGGCGCTCTGTAACGGGTATGCTGCCATGACGCATATATTTGTGGACCCTGTCGAGATACAGGGGGACGTGCTGCACATTACCGGCAGTGATTACAACCATATCAGAAATGTGCTGCGGATGAAGCCGGGAGAGGAGATCTCCGTCAGTACAGGAGCCGACGGCAGGGAATACCGCTTCGGGATCGAAGAGATCACGGACGAGCAGATCCTCTGCCGCCTTCGCTTTGTCAAAGAAGCAAACGTGGAGCTTCCGGTAAAGGTAATCCTGTTCCAGGGACTGCCGAAGGCGGACAAGATGGACCTCATCGTGCAGAAAGCAGTCGAGCTGGGCGCTTTCGAGATCGTTCCGGTAGAGACCGCCCGCGCGGTCGTGAAGCTGGACGAAGGGAAAAAGACAAAGAGGAGGGAGCGCTGGCAGAAGATCGCTGAAAGCGCCGCGCAGCAGTGTCGCCGCGGCATCGTTCCTGC
>CACZQP010000070.1 GCA_902783385.1 uncultured Lachnospiraceae bacterium
GTTCCAGGAAACCGGCAGTCCGATTTCGCCGGCTTCGTCGTAACACCAGAAGCACACGCCCGTATAGACCTGGTGCGTCCTTCCCGCGATGAGACCGATCATCTGTCCCGCATCCTCCCTGGACTGCGGTTTCCCAAGGACCCTGCCGTCGCAGAACACAATCGTGTCCGCGCCGATCACGAAAGCTTCCCTGTGCTGCTCTCCGATCTCACGCGCCTTGTGCCGCGCAAGATGCTCAACAATCTCCCCGGGCTCCGACGCGTGCGCCCTCTCGTCTCCTATTGCCGGGATCACCGTAAAATCAAATCCTGCAAGTGTAAGCAGTTCCCGCCGCCTTGGAGACGCGGATGCAAGAATGATCCCGCGCATCACTGCTTAACCGCCTCGTCGATCAGACGGATAAACTCCAGCGCACTGATGAACTCCGCCTTCTGCGATTTCTCCACATACATGGCTTCGCCCTGCCACGTCGCATTCTGGCGGTATTTCACACGGACGATGAACGTCGCGATCCTGCCGCGCTTTTCCGCAAGCGTCCCCATCTCCATCATCTGAGACTGCGTAAGCCTGGGCGCAGCATTGTAGGTCTCCACCTCACCGTCAAAGCTTCTGGGCATGGTCGCCCGCTCCGGAAAATGCAGCTCGTCAAGCAGCCGGTCGATCCGCTGCACCAGCTCCATCGAGCCCGTAAAGGACCTCGCAGTCTCTTCGTACTGGTTCCAGATCGACCCGGAATAATCACCGTCCTTCATCTGATCAATGCAGACTGCGATCAGATTTGAGCCGTACATCTGTCGTTTTGTCTCGCTCATGCTATCCATTTCTCTTTCTGTCGAATTTTCAAAGTGATAAACGCGGCATTGCCATTATATCATGAAGCTTTCCCGCTCTGCGCCGTATCCGGCTCACCGTCCTTTTCCGCCTGTCTGTAGATCTCCGTCATATAGCCTGCGGTAATGATGCCGGCGGGGAGCGCAACAATGGCGATCCCGAACAGCGACGATACGATGGTCACGATCCGTCCTGCAGTCGTCACCGGGTATATATCGCCGTAGCCCACCGTCGTCAGGGACACCGTTGCCCAGTAAACCGCATCAAAGAAGGTTGCAAACGACTGCGGTTCAACGTTGAAAACGATCAGCGCGGAAAGCATGATGTAGGCAAGCGCAAGGACAACGACCGCAAAAAGAGACTCCTTCGCGTGCCAGATCACGCCGATTATAATGCGGAAACTGTTCGAGTAGCGCATAGCCTTGAACAGACGGAACACCCGGAGTGTCCGCATTCCGCGGAACAGACGAAACAGCCGGAATCCGCGGCTGAGTGCCGTCACGGTCGGCAGGATCGAAATCATATCGATGATCGCCCAGGGGGTAAATGGATACAGCAGGAAAGACTTTGCCCCCTTGCGGAGCTTTAGGTCCGCTGTGCTCAGCCTCAGGATATAATCGACGATGAAGACCGCCGTTGTAGCAACATCCGTAATATGAAATACCGTGGGCGGCTCCCGGATCGCAAGCGGCAGTATGCTGATCATGATCGTGATCAGCATGACGACGTCATAAACAGAGCTCGCTCTGTCCCTGCCGCCGGACACCTCAATGATCTCAAACAGTCTCCTGCGCATTGTACTGCCAAATCTCCTCTGATCTGATTATATCATCACTTATGTTTTCAGAGGGAATAAATGAAAAAGCCCCGAAAAATCGGGGCTTTTAACGAAGCTGGCACCGGGAATCGGACCCGGGACCTCCGCACTACCAATGCGACGCACTACCGACTGTGCTATGCCAGCATTTAAACAAGCGAAAGTTATATTACCACATCACAAAAAGCTTTGTCAATTCGGTCCGCGGCACAAATGCGCGAAGCCTGCTGTATAAACATATGCGGGGACGTGAAGCCCACGTCCCCGCACAGTTTGTCGTTTTGTCAGTACTTTCTCTCGCCGGAGCGGATCATCATCTTGTCCTCGTTGGGCTCGATCTCGGGCTTTACGACCTTCTCTTCCCAGTCCTCTGCCGTCACTTCCTCGAACGAGATCGTGACCGCGTGCGGTGGGCAGTTGAAGATGTCAATGAGATCCTGATTGATCTTCTCGACGAGCTGCTTCTTCAGCTCCATGTCTCTGGGATGCGCTTTGATGGCGATATAAGGCATTGCCGTACCCTCCTTTTCACAAGAAAAATGATTGCATCAAGTTCAGTTTACCACAACGCCGACTTCTTCGCCGTCACTTAAGAATGTGATGTTGCCGTCCCTCCCGGTGATAAAGACCTCCTCGACATAATCCGCCAGCCTGTCCAGAACGGACTGTGCGGGATACTCGGCCTCATCTTCCGCGCAGCTGATTACTGCGTATTTCGGTTCCACGGCTTCCAGCAGCTCCGGCGAAGTCGACGTTTCGCCTCCGTGGTGGCCCACCTTCAGCACATCCGCCGAAATATCGTAGCCTGCATCCAGCAGCTCCCTCTCTTCCTCTTCTTCCGCATCTCCCATGAACAGGAAGCTTGTGTCTCCATAAGCGACACGGAGAAGAACGGAGCTGTTGTTTTCATCGCCCACATACGTATAGGGTCCCACGACCGTGGCGAGCGCATCTCCCACAGGGAACGCATCCCCCGGGTGGACCTGCATGACTTCCGTCCCGTTCCGGATCGCCCGCCTGCCGATCCGCTTCATGTCGATCTGCGGGTCCTCTATGGAATGCAGGATGTAGTCCACATCCAGCTTATTCATGACCTGCATCACACCGCCGATATGATCGCTGTGCTCGTGCGTGATCATAAGCCAGTCCAGACGACTGATCCCCCTCTCCTCGAGAACCTCCATCAGGCGGTCGGTCCCCGGTGCCTCTCCTGCGTCTATCAGCAGATGTTCTCCTCTGTTGGAGACCAGAATGGCATCCCCATGACCGACGTCTACGAACGTCACCGAAAGATCCCTGTCTGTCTCTCTGGCCTGGTCCTCTACCGGGATCATAAAAAAGGCAAACAGCACGCCTAGAAAGACAGGCAGCAAGTTGAGTATCAATTTGTTCCTTTTTTTGTTCATGGGTCCTCCTTTCATCGATGTCTTAACTTATTACGATTATATTTCAAACATCAATTAATTGCAAGTTTTATATATTTATTTTGCAAGTAAAATTTCATCTACAGTTTGTGCAGGAAACGTAGTATCATCACAAGGGACGCTGCAAGGCAGCCGGTATCATAAACAGCTTCAGCAAGAGGAGGCGGAAATGGCAAACAGAGTGATCGCAATCAGCAGACAGTTCGGCAGCGGCGGAAGGACCGTCGGAAGACGCGTGGCGGAAAAGCTGGGCATCCCCTGCTACGACAATGAGCTGATCGAAAAGATCGCGGAAAAAAGCGGTTTTGCGAAAGAATATATCAAAGAAAGAAGCGAGGACGCCGCGACGGGCAACTGGTTCTTAAATGCCTTCTCCCGCCGCGACTATGACGGCCGTTCGTTCGAGGATGACCTGTGGGACGTCCAGAGCCGCGTCATTCTGGATCTGGCGGAAAAGGAATCCTGCGTGATCGTCGGCCGCTGCGCCGACTATGTCCTGCAGGGCAAGGCGGATCTCCTCACAGTCTTCATCCACGCGGACAGGGAGTTCCGCGCAAAACGCATCGTCGAGCAGTACGGACAGCGCGACGCATCCCCGGAAAAGCGCATCATAGAAAAGGATAAGAGACGCATCGCCTATTACCAGTTCTATACCGACAGGAAGTGGGGCAATGCGGAAAACTACCACATCGCGCTGGATGCCGGAGTACTCGGCATCGAGAAATGCGCCGATATCATCACGCAGCTCTACTGATCAGGATCCCCTGACCCGTCAGAACTCTTTTTCCTGATACCATCTGACGGAGACCTTATAGGAAACAAACATTAGTGCTGCGGCGGCAACCGCAGCCGGCACAGGCATCCCGTCTGTGAGCCATTCGCTTCTGCTGCCGAGAATCAGGCCGAACGCGAGGCCGGTCAAAGCCATGATCAGGCCCACCGCAAGATAAAACATTTTCTGCGTCCCCCAGCGGATGGCAGCCGGCAAAGACAGTGCAGGGGCAACGAGCGCCGCGCAAAGAATCCCAAAAACATGCAGGAGTTCTCCCGCATTCCAGCCGCCGATCAGAATCTGCAGAAGCGCGAACAGGGCCCAGGTTGCGCCGAGCATAGTGAGCGTCGCAATGTATTTTGCGCCGACGATCTGCTGCGTCGTGAAGGGGAGCGACCTGCTGAATGCGTTCCATCCGCTCCTCTCATCCAGAGAGAACAGGTTATACGGCATCAGTGCGGCAAGAACAAAGGGATAGACCGTAAAGAACGTGTAATCCGGCTTAAAGGCAGCCACGATGCCAAACAAAAGAATCGAAACAAAATAGGGTTTATACGCTTTGCGCATGAGCAGCAGATCCTTGCGAAGCAGTGCTCTCATTTTTTCTTCCTTTCTCTCATCGTCTCGCCATCATTACAAACAGGTCTTCCAGCGTCACCGGCGAGGCCTCCCGGTCCGGCCCGATCTGGCTCCTGTGCATGATCAGCTGTGCGCCGTAACTGGTTTTCCTGATTCCTGCGATCCTCTCCTGCGGGATCTTATCCGCCTCCTCAGCACTTACTGATACGACGCCGTATTCCTCAGTCAGTCTGTCCTTCTCCTCAAACAGCCAGACCCTGCCCTCTCTCAGGAAACAGATATAATCGCAGATCTTCTCAAGATCCGAAACGATGTGGCTGGAGAATAAAACTGCGCAGTCCTCGCGCCGCGTATAATCGGCAAGCAGGTCAAGGAAGAGGTCCCTTGCCACCGGATCCAGCCCGCTCGTTGGCTCGTCCAGCACAAGGAGCCTTGCGCCGTGTGAGAGTGCGAGGGCGATGCCGATCTTCTTTTTCATGCCCTGGGAAAGCTCCGAGAAACTCTTGTCTGCAGGGACGCCGAATCTTTCAAGGAAAGAAAAGAAACACGCACTGTCCCAGTCCCCGAATGTGTCCCGCATCACACTGTCGGTATCGGCAGCGGTAAACTGGGGCGGCAGCCCCACATCGTCCAGGAGAACGCTGATCCCGCGACGTATCTCTGTGAGATCTTCCGGGACGCTTCTTCCCAGAATCTGCACAGAACCGGCATCCCTGTGATAAAGGTCCAGCATGGTTTTGATAAACGTTGTCTTTCCCGCGCCGTTTTCCCCGATCAGGCCGAGGATGCAGCCCTCCGGAAGAGATAGATCGATCCCGCAGAGAGCAAAGTCCCGGAACCGTTTTTCAAGGCCTTTGATTTCTATTGCATTCATCTGCCGCATTTCCTTTCTTTACACTGTCTCTTCCCAACATACATCCAGGATCTCCCTCAGTTCCTTTCGCGAAATCCCGGCCGCTGCCGAAAGCCTGACCGCTTCCTCCAGATGCGCCTCGATCCGCTTCAGGTTCTCCTCCCGCATGAGCTCCGGGCCCCTCGTCGATACAAAACAGCCCTTGCCCGGCACCGTGTAAAGCAGGCCTTCCCTCTCCAGTTCCTCATAGGCCCGCTTTGTTGTGATCACGCTGATGCGCAGATCCTTCGCGAGATTCCGGATCGAAGGAAGCATGGCATCCTCTTTGATGCTCCCGTCCATAATCTGCGCACGGAGCTGAGAACAGATCTGGTCGTAAATCGGAATACCGCTGTGATTATCAATAAACAGATTCATCGTTCTTCACCGTTACTCTAAACTGTATATGTTCATTACATACACAGTTTATACAGTATGCCCAGTGATGTCAAGAACGAATCTCCGGTCGTTTCAAATTGAAAAAAGCACCCGTTTATGGTACTCTGAGACAGCACGTTTATTCGTCTTTTTCTGTAAGCAAGGGGAATCAAATGAAAGAGTTTCTGAAGAGAAAGAATATCGAAGTATCCGCAAAGCGCTACGGGATCGACGCGCTCGGAGCCATGGCGCAGGGATTGTTTGCCTCACTCCTGATCGGAACGATCTTCAACACGATCGGATCACAGCTCGGGATCAACTGGCTCGTCGAGGTCGGAAAATTTGCCTCTTCCATGAGCGGACCCGCCATGGCGATCGCGATCGGCTACGCGCTGCAGGCTCCGCCTCTCGTTCTCTTCTCCCTGGCAACCGTCGGCTACGCGGCAAACCAGCTCGGCTCCACGACGCTCTCCGGCGGGAGCGGCGCCGGCGGACCGCTGGCAGTCCTTTTCATTGCAGTCCTTGCCGCCGAATGCGGCAAAGCCGTTTCCAAGGAGACGAAGGTGGATATCCTTGTCACGCCTTCCGTCACAATCCTGATCGGCCTTGCCCTGTCTTATCTTCTTGCGCCCGCGATCGGGACGGCCGCTTCCTCGCTGGGAAGCATCGTCATGTGGGCGACTGACCAGCAGCCGTTCCTCATGGGAATTGTCGTCTCTGTCGTCATCGGCATGGCCCTGACGCTCCCGATCTCCTCCGCGGCGATCTGTGCCGCACTGGGGCTCACGGGACTTGCGGGCGGCGCCGCAGTCGCGGGATGCTGTGCCCAGATGGTCGGCTTCGCCTTCCTCTCCTTCCCGGAGAACAAGTGGGGCGGCCTGATCTCACAGGGCATCGGCACCTCCATGCTGCAGATGGGAAATATCGTGCGCAATCCGAAGATCTGGATCCCGGCGACGCTGACCAGCGCCATCACGGGGCCGATCGCCACCTGCCTCTTTAAGCTGCAGATGAACGGCTCGCCGGTCGCATCCGGCATGGGCACCTGCGGACTGGTCGGCCAGATCGGCGTCTACACGGGCTGGGTCAACGACATCGCCGCAGGCACAAAGACCGCAATCATGGGGACCGACTGGCTGGCCCTCATCCTGATCAGCTTTGTGCTGCCCGCGGTCTTAACGCCGCTCTTTGGCATGGTCCTTCGGCGCATCGGCTGGATCAGGGAAGGAGATCTCACGCTGGATTAAACGCGGGTCTGAACGCAAATCAGAAGTGTTTCACAATAAGCAAAACCCCCTCCGGAAACAGAACTCCGAAGGGGGTTATTACATTTTGACACTCCAGGGAACCCTATGACCGGATCATCCTGTCATGACAGAATCATTCTGTCATTGAGCTCCTCTCCGCTTTCCTCAAACTTGGCAAGCAGGTCCCGGACAGTCAGGTTTTTCTTTTCTTCGCCCGACACATCGTAAACGATCCTGCCCTCATTCATCATGATAAGCCGGTTGCCGTGATTGATCGCATCGCGCATGTTGTGCGTGATCATGAGCGTCGTCAGCTTATTCTCATTGACGATCCGGTCCGTCGCATCCAGGACCTTTGCGGCCGTCTTCGGATCGAGCGCTGCCGTGTGTTCGTCCAGAAGCAGGACCTTCGGCTTTTTCATGGTTGCCATCAGAAGCGTCAGCGCCTGGCGCTGTCCGCCGGACAATAGTCCCACCTTGGAGGACATGCGCTCCTCCAGACCTAAATCAAGCGTCTTCAGCAGCTTTTTATAAAGCTCTCGGTCCTTTGCCGTGACGCCCCACTTCAGGGTCCGTCTCTGGCCGCGTCTTGCCGCGAGTGCAAGGTTCTCTTCGATCTGCATGTCCGCGGCTGTCCCTGTCATGGGGTCCTGGAAGACCCTGCCGAAATACGGGGCGCGCCTGTGCTCCGGCAGTCCCGAGACGTCGACGCCGTCCACGAGGATCTCGCCTGTATCCACCGGCCACACACCGGCGACCGCGTTCATGATCGTTGATTTGCCGGCGCCGTTTCCGCCGATCACCGTGCAGAAATCTCCGTCCGCAAGCGTAAAGCTGACACCGGAAAGCGCCTTTTTCTCATTGATCGTCCCGGGATTGAAGGTCTTGGAAATGTTTCTGACTTCCAGCATTTACTGATCCTCCTTTCCCGCCGCATTCTCCCCGGCAATCTCCGCCGCGAGCTTTGCGTTTCTCTTTTTGAGCCCGCTGAAGGAATTGCCGCGCTTTTCCTTCAGGTTCGGAACCGCAAGGAAAATCGCGACGACGACCGCCGTAAGAAGCTTCATGTCGTCCGCAGGGAACTTCAGCCACAGGACAAACACATAGACGAAGTAGTACACGATGGCGCCGACCACAGTGAACGTCAGCCGGATCACGAAATCAAGACGCTTGCCGAACATCGCCAGCGCCAAAACCTCTCCGATGATGACAGCGGCCAGTCCGATCACGATGGCGCCCTGCCCCATCTTCACGTCCGCAAAGCCCTGGTACTCCGAGAGAATGCCGCCGGAGAGCGCGACCAGGCCGTTCCCGAACATCAGCGCAAGGACCTTCATCGCGTTGGTGTTTATACCATTGGCGCGCGACATGTTGGGGTTGATGCCCGTCGCACGGATCGCACTGCCCAGCTCCGTCCCGAGGAAGAAATAATAGATCATGATGATCACGACGTCCACGACGAGCGTCAGTGCGATCGTCTGCCCGAGATATCGGATATTCGAGGTGAAATGGACCTGCACCTGTCCCACCGGCACGGCCTGGTTTGCCTTGCCCATAATGTTCAGGTTGATCGAATAGAGCGAGATCTGTGTGAGGATTCCCGCCAGGATATCCGGTATCCCGAGTACCGTATGGAGAAAACCCGTAACAAACCCGGCGGCAATTCCCGCGGCAAAGGACACCAGCAGGACAACCTCCGGACTGTGGCCCTTCAGGATCAGCATGACGGCCGTCGCGCCGCCCAGCGCAAAGGAGCCGTCGCAGGTCAGGTCAGCAAAATTCAGTACACGGAATGTCATATACACGCCGAGGGCCATGATCCCCCAGATCAGGCCCTGCGCGAGTCCGCCCGGCGCTGCATTCCACAGCGCCGTCGGATTAAGTGATGAAAAGTAAGCACCCATTACGGTTCTACAACCTCATAGCCCTCCGGAAGCGCGAAACCGATCGTCTCCGCATAGGCCTTATTGATCTTCTTGGCAGGTTCGGCAGCATACGCGATCGGCATAGCGGAAACATCCGCGCCGTTCTTAAGGATCTCAATCGCCTGCTTGCCGGTCTCGGTACCGATATCATAATAGCTGATGGAAAGCGTCGCAAGTCCGCCCGATTTCATCATGTTCTCCTCGCCACAGATGATCGGCATGGAAGCGGGACCTGCAATGTTGGAAACGATCGTCATGTTTGACGCGACGGTATTGTCTGTCGGGATGTACATCACATCACAGTCGCTGACTGCCGTCGTGACGACCGACTGCAGGTCGTTGGAATCCGCAAATGTGTACTCCTGGTAAGCAATGCCGTCCTCTTCCAGGAATTTCTTCACTTCGTCGGCCTGGTACTTGGAATTGGCTTCGGAGGAGCAGTACAGGATCGCGACCTTCTTCACATCCGGAACAAGCTCGAGGATCATATCCTCCTGGACATCCAGCGGCGCAAGGTCAGACGTGCCCGAGACATTGATGCCAGTCGTGCCGGAAAAGTCAGCCAGATTGAGCGCCGTAGCATAATCCGTGATGGATGTGCCCAGGATCGGGATATCCGTCGTCGCAGCGACAGCCGCCTGCAGTGCGGGCGTTGCATTCGCCATGATCACATCGTACTCGTTCGCGACAAAACCGTTGATAATCGTCGCACAGGTGGAGGATTCGCCCTGCGCGTTCTGCTCGTCGATCACGACGTTTTCACCGAACTCCGCCTCCAGCGTGTCGCGGAAGCCCTTGGTTGCGGCGTCCAGCGCATCGTGCTGAACCAGCTGGCAGATACCGACCTTAAAGGTCTTTGCCTCCGGAGCCGCCTCGGATGCTGCCGGAGCAGCCGCAGGCGCTGCTGCCGGCTGTGCCGCGCATGCCGCGACAGAAAGCGCCATCATCGACGCGAGTACGATCGAAACGAATTTTTTCATAATACACCTCATTTCTTCTTACAGATTGATCGCATTCACTTCACCGCATAAAAGCGTTAATGCGTTTATGCAATAAAGCATGTTGTCATTATACCTGTTTCTGGGGAAAATGCAAGATATTTATTCTTCCTGAAGAAGCGGCCGGAGTTTGACGCGGATCCGCTGCATGGCATTGTCGACGGATTTCCGGCTCCTGCCGATTTTTTCCGAGATCGAAGTGTAGCTTTCTCCTGCAAGATAGTACTGCAGGACCTTTTTTTCCATGGGACTGAGCGTCGTGCGGATACTCTCCTCGAGATAGCGGAGACGTTCTTTCTCGCTCTCTCTCTCGATCAGGGCGGTCTCCGGTTCGCTCCCCGTGCCGGCCCGCATCAGGTCCAGCCGCGCGGGATGCCCGCCGTCCTTCTCCTCCCCGCTCTGCGCGGTGGCATTGAGCGACAGCGCCGTGTTGAGCGGAAGGTGCTTCTTCCGGTTTGCGCCCTCCACCGCGGTATAGAGCTGGCGCGTTACGCAGAGATTGGCAAAGGTCGAAAACGAGGCCTGTTTTTCTTCGTCGTAATCCCGGATCGCCTTGTAAAGACCGATCATGCCCTCCTGGATCATGTCTTCACTGTCGCCGCCCATCATATGGAGGAACCGCGCCTTGCCGCGGACCAGCCCCTTATAGCGCTCCATGAGGAGCTCCGTTGCGTCCTCATCCCCTTTACGGATCCTGCGGATCAGCGCCTCATCCGGGGTCTTTTCATCGCCCTGCCGCTTACTGCGCGCCATATTCTCAGCTCCTGCGCGCAGCCGCGCCGGTGCGCTGCCGTACAATCTCATAGCACAAAACGCCCGCTGCCACGGAGGCATTTAAGGATTCGATCTCACCCTTCTGCGGAATGGATGCGACCATATCACACTTTTCCCGCACGAGCCTTGATACGCCGTCTCCCTCCGCGCCGATTACAAGACCGATGGGACCTGTGAGGCTTAAGTCATACATCGGCTCGCCGTCCATATCCGCGCAGACAAACCACAGGCCTTTTTCCTTCAGCTTTTCAATGGTCTGCGAGAGGTTCGTCACCTTCGCGACGGGGGTATGGGAGAGCGCCCCGGCCGATGCGCGCGCCGCGACAGGCGTCAGATGCGCCGCGCGATCCTTCGGGATAATGACGCCGTGCGCGCCCGCGACGTTGGCCGTGCGGATGATGGCGCCAAGATTGTGCGGATCCTCTATATTGTCGAGCAGGATAAAGAAGGGATCCTCTCCTTTCTCCGCAGCCTTCGCAAACAGGTCGTCCACCTCCGCATAGGCATAGGCGGCCGCAACGGCAATGACGCCCTGATGCATGCCCGTCTGCGACATCTGGTCGAGCCGCTCTTTCGCGACGAATTTGATCTGGCTTCCCTGTTTTGCGGCCTCTCTCCGGATAGAGGCAAGCGCGCCGTCCCTGCTGCCGTCCTGCACATAGATGCGATCGATCGTCCTGCCGGCACGAAACGCCTCCATGACGGCATTTCTCCCCTCGATCTGCGCGCTGTCGTTTTCCTGTGTATACTGATGTTTTGACCCGGGTCTCATTTATTTTCTCCGTACAGTCTCTCAAATCCGGTGCTGATGAGCTCGAGCAGGCGGTCCATCTCATCCCGCAGATACAGATAGCCGCACAGCGCCTCCAGCCCCGTTGCCGTAAGGTAATCCTCCATCGTCGCATTCTTTGCGTGATGCGCGGGATTGGCATTCCTGCCCCTGCGGACGACCTCTGCCTCCTCGGGCGTCAGAAGATCCGCGACCGCTTCGCTCATCTTCGCCTGCGCGCCGGCACAGACAAAGCCCGAGCATTCCCTGTGGAGCTTTGCCGCCTGGCGGTTTCCGCCCGCAACGAGAACGGAGGAGATGACGAGCGTGTAGACCGCATCACCCAGAAACGCAAGCGCAAGCGGCGAATAGGTCCTGTAGTCCGCAGGCTCCGCGGAGAACGCCTTTAAAATGTCACTTATGCCTTGTGCCACTTTACGCCTTCTTTGGTATCTTCCAGAACGATGCCCATCGCCGCTAGCTCGTCGCGGATCGCGTCCGCCTTCGCGAAATCCTTTTCCTTCCTGGCGGCCTGCCGCTCTGCGATCTTCCCCTCAATAAAGGACACCTCGTCGGAGGAAATGTCGGACGTGCGCGTAAGGACAAGGCCGCAGACGTCCGTCAGGTCCGTCAGCTCCTTATCGAGCGCTGTCAGATATTCCTTTGAGGAATTCTCATCCACGTTCGAATTGATCCACTTCACCAGCTCAAAGATCGCGGAGATCGCGTCCGCGGTGTTAAAGTCGTCGTCCATCGCCTTCTCGAACTGCGCGCGGAAGGATCCCGCCTCCTCAAGGCTCTGTCTTTCTTTGTCTGACAGCTCCTTCGGCGCTTTTTCCATCAGGAAGCGCAGATTCTCCGCACAGTTCACGATGCGCTCGTAGGCGTTCTTTGCGGATTCCACGATCTCCTTGCTGAAATTCAGCGGGCTGCGATAATGGACCGACAACATAAAGTAGCGGATGACCTGGGGATCATACTGCGCGAGAATGTCCCGGACCGTAAAGAAGTTCCCGGCGGATTTGCTCATCTTTA
>CACZQP010000071.1 GCA_902783385.1 uncultured Lachnospiraceae bacterium
GCCCGCCTCCAGCACCAGTGTGACCGCCTCCGGAATGGTCATGAAATACCGGATGATATTCGGGTCTGTGACCGTCACGGGGCCGCCCGCCTCAATCTGCTTCTTGAAGAGCGGAATGACGCTTCCGTTGCTCCCCAGGACATTGCCGAACCGGACCGCGACGTAATTGGTCGCGTAATGATTGTTGAACGACTGGATGATCATCTCGCAGATCCGTTTGCTGGCTCCCATGACATTGGTCGGGTTGACCGCCTTGTCCGTCGAGATGAGCACGAATTTCTCCGCACCGAAATCCCCCGCCGCGAGCGCCGTCTTCCAGGTGCCGAAGACATTGTTCTTGATGGCTTCGCACGGACTGTCCTCCATGAGCGGGACATGCTTGTGCGCCGCCGCATGGTAGACGATCTGCGGTCTGTAGGTCTCAAAAATGGAGCGAATGCGCTCCTCCCCGCGCACGGAAGCAATCAGCACCACGAGATCGAGCGAGGGATAATTCTTCTTAAGCTCCTGCTGGATGTCATACGCGTTATTTTCGTAAATGTCGACAATGATCAGCCTCGCCGGGCCGTGCCCCGCGATCTGCCGGCACAGCTCACTGCCGATCGAGCCGCCGCCGCCCGTCACAAGGACCGTTTTGCCGCTGACATAACCGATGATCGAATCGATGTCCACGTGCACCGGCTCCCGGCCGAGAAGGTCCTCCACCTCGACATCGCGCAGACGCGAGACATTGACGTCTCCGTTGAGCAGCTGATACATGCCGGGGAGCGTGCGCAGCTTGCAGCCCGTCTCCTTGCAGATGGAAAGGATCTTCGAAATCTCCGTCCGCGGTGCGGCAGGCATCGCAAGGATGATCTCGTCGATCTGGTACATGTCGACACACTCGGGGATCCTGTCCCTCCCGCCGACGACCTTGACGCCCTGGATATAACGTCCCCACTTCTCTTTGTCGTCGTCGATGATGCAGCGGATGACCATCGTGGAATAGTGGCTGCCGAGGATCTCCTTGATGATGATGTTCCCCGCTTCGCCCGCGCCGATGACCATTACCTGCGTGCTGTTTTTCCGGTTCTCATTCCGGTGCTTTATGCTCCGAAGGAACCGGTAGGAAAACCTGCTGCCGAAAATCAACGCGATCAGGAAAAAGAGATAAAGGAAATAAAAGCTCTTCGGAACCGCCTGCTGCGTACCGGTTTTAAGGAGCTGCAGGATCCCGATATTGAGCACGCCCGAGAGCGTACAGGCCATGACGAGGTTCTGGAGCTCCGTTTCGCCCGCAAAGGCCCACAGCGAGCTGTACAGGCGGAACAGATAAAAGACAAGGATCGTGAGCACCACCGTCGCCGGGAGTGATCGCGTGAGCGTCTGCAAAAAGTATTCCGGGATCTCGTCAATGCGGAACTCATACCGCACCAGAATCGCAAGATAGCTCGCCAGTATGATGCTGATCACGTCATAGATGATCAGCGCCGTCCTTCGGTAGAACAGCTGATAATTAAACGGTTTCTTCGTATTCAAGCTGCGCCGTCCCTCTCAAGCAGCGGTGCAAGACACAACAAAAACAGCAGTGACATCGGGTTGCACAGATGGAAGACCCACTCCACGACGCCGGTCACCGCAAAGCCCGTCGCAGCGGCAAGCGGGAGGCAGGATAACCCTTCCTCGCCGTGCGCCGCGCGCGCCGGTTCCTGATTCTTTTTATAGTATATACCGGCCCTGAGCATTGTCAAAAGCACAAACAGGACGAACAGGAGCCCGACGGGCAGACCGTGGTCGTAGGCCGTCTGCAGATAGATGTTATGCGCATGCACGAGCATCTCGCCGTTTTCCGCTTCAACCCCCATGACCGAATGTCCCTTCAGGCCGATCTCCTCCATGTAACGCGCAAAGATTTCCCGTCTTCCGTTGGAATAATCACCCTCCGTTTCAGGCTCTTCTTCCGTCTCGACCTCTTCGTCTTCCTCCTCGTCTCCCTCGTCTTCCCAGTAATCTGGGTCGCGCATGGCGGCCTCTTCCTCCGCCTGCGCCTTAAAGTCCATGAAGCCCTCGTCGGTCTCCGCCGCCATGTCGGCGCTTAAGTCCGTTGCAATGACGCTTCCCTCCGGCGGCGCCTCACCCGTCTCCAGCCAGTCCCAGGTGTGGTAGAAGTCATATTCCTGTTCCGGGAGACCCAGGAACTTCACGCCGAAGAACGGGACAAACCGTTCCGCACACATGTAGAAAGGCGAGTCATACCGGTCGCCTCGCAGAACCTCTTCATGGTAATCCGGCATCTCGATCTCGAACACCTTCGGCTCCGAGACGAGCGCCGGGATGATGCGCTGCATGGTAAACACCGGAATGAAAAGAAGAATGAGCGAAAGGAGCATCGCCCCGGCAAACGAAAGGATCCTCACGACGCCTTTTCTAAGCGCCGCCTCCTTGTCCCCCGCAAAGCCGCAGAACAGGCAGAGCACTGCCGCCACGGCGAACACGGCAAGGACGCCGGTGCGCGACATTGTCATGACAAGGTACGACGCAGCGATGCCGAAGAATACGCATTCCTTCCATGCGAAGTTGATCCTGGCAAGTCCCTTGAGTCCCGCGCGCTCCGCCACGAGGAGCTTTGTGAGCAGCATGGAGACTGCCGCACAGATCACGGCTGTCAGATAGACCGCCGTCACCGTCACGGTGTGGAAGTCCAGCGGGAAACGCGTAAATATGAATGCCATGTACAGCCGGTGGAGCAGGCAGTATGCCACCATATAAAAGAAGTGGAACATGATTCCCCGTCCGACGTCCCGGAGCCACCGGTCTTGCTCCTCCCAGTGCGTGATCCGGAAAAAGATCAAAAGGTACAGCGCAGCCATGGTGACCGGCCACCATCTCGTATAGCGGAAGATAACAAGCGCCGCCGCAACCAGCGCCGTCAGCGCGACATAGGACCGGCTCAGGCGAACCCTCTTCCCGGATGCCAGGTATTCCTGCAGGGTCGCAAGGATCACCCAGCCGGCAAACAGCACGATGAGAAGGAGCGATAACAGGACGGTGTTCTTCTCCGCGTATTCCTTCACGTCCGGTCCCGCCGCATGCGCGCGGTAGTAGACGACCGCGCCGATGCCGGACACGAGAACCCAGATGAGATTCGTAGGCACAAACAGCCGCTTTGCGGAAAATGTAAACAGGAGCATGATAAGAAGCGCCAGGATCATCTTCCGCTGCGACATCATATGAAAGATGTCGTACAGGCCGTTCATATATTCGCAGGCATAGGCGAAGGCGACCGTGATCGCCGCAGAGATCAGGATATGCCTGCCGTTCTTCTTCAGGAACGTCGCCGCGGCCGAAACAAGCGTACTTTCCGCTTCTTTGCGTGCGCCGTCATGCGCGCCCTCTCCCGGCAGAACGATCTTCTTTTTCCAGAGACTGTACAGGGCAAGCCCCGCCGCAAGGACCGTTCCGGCCGCATACAGAGCAATATCCGTAAGGCGCTGGTCAAAGAGCTTTTTAACTATGATCAGGTAGAGGAGCGATGCGCACGCCGCAAGGACCGCCGGCGTAAAGACGATGGCGAGCCCGCGCCGGAGCGTCACCTCCCCGTTCAGGAAACGGTTCTTTTTCCCGGCGAATATCAGCGCCGCTGCCGCAAGGAGCGCTGCAAGGCCGATCGCGGCGATCCGCTTCATCGTCGGTCCCTTGCCGATCGGCATGCGGTAGACAAAATCACTCATCAGGGCAAAGCCGTCCACCGTGCTGTCATAGTGGATAGTGCGCACGATGTGGGGATTCTGCGTCTCCTCCGTCATATCCCAGGGATCGACATAGTCCACGTAGAACCAGGCTGTATTGCCATAGATCATGAAGGTGTACTCCTGGCCCGGCACCAGGTCCACGTCCATCGGGACCGTGAGGTACCCCGGCACCATGCTCTGAAGGAGCGTTGCGTGCTCCGTCGCAAGGCACTTCGGCTGTGCGGGATCGGACTTCAGATCATAAAGCCTGCACTCGATCGCACCGGATTTGTCAAGTGCCGCGATGTGGAACGTGATCTCCTTTAAATGCGCGTATTCCGCCGTGAACGCAACGCCGGCGTCATGCTGATAATCAACACGCTCCGAGACGTCATAGGATTCGTGTCCCGTGGAAAAGAGATGGTCCTCTTTGTACAGGCGCAGCGGATACAGCGTAAGTATCGCAAGAAGGGCCGCAAATAAGACGGCGGCCGCAAACAGGTTTTTTCTCCTGATCAGGCATTCAGACATAAACTGCTTTCCTTTCGTCTCCCGTCACACAGACTGCCCGCGTCTGTCTTCGTCCTGCGCCGCGCACACCTGCCGCACGACATACTGCGGGGCGCTGTTCACGGAGATGTAGGTGCGTCCGACGTACTCGCCGACCATTCCAAGCATGAGCATGATCATTCCGCCGAAGAACACCAGCGCGCTCATGATGGCGGAAAATCCCATCGGTACCGCCGGATTGACGAGCTTTTTGATGATCGTGTAAATCCCGTACAAAAAGCCGAGCACGGCAAACAAGCTTCCCAGCATGGTCGCCGCGCGCAGCGGCGTGATCGAGAATGCCGTAAAGCCGTTCATCCACAGTCCCAGGAGCTTTCGGAACGTATAGCCGCTCGCTCCCTCACGGCGCTCCCTGTGGTCGACTCTCACGTTGACGATGTTCTTCGTCGTGCGCAGGATGAGCCCCACCAGATAGGGGTAGGAATGCTCGTAGCGGATGACCTCGTCTGCGATAAAGCGCCGCATTGCGAAGTAACTCGTGATCGACAGGTCCCTTGGCTTTCCCAGCATGATGCGCGTCATGTAGTCATTCATGGCTGTTCCGAAGCTCCGGAAAGCCGAGCGATGCGGCGTCTCATACGACGCATAGGCGACGTCGGCTCCGTCCTCCAGGGCTTTAAGCAGCCGCGGCGCTTCGGAGGCGGGGGTCTGTCCGTCGTCGTCCAGGCAGACGATCACATCGCCCGCAGCGCGCCGGATCCCGGCCATCAGTGCTGCATGCTGGCCGAAGTTTTTCGCGAAATCGATTCCCGTGCGCCGCGGATCCTCCGCGCACAGCGCTTCGATCACGTTCCATGTCCCGTCCGGCGAACCGTCGCAGACCATGATGATCTCGTAGTCCTCTCCGGTCTGCGCCATGGTCTTATCGATCTCGCGCACGACCGGGGAAATCGTCTTCTCCGACCGATAGCACGGTATCACAAAGGAAACTTTCTCTCTGCTCATTCTGCGTTCCGTTTCTCCGGGTCGTCCGACCCGGCCCTGTGTTCGTCGTCTTCCTGCGCGTTACTGTCCCCGTACGGCGGATGGAGCATTCCGGGCGTGACCTCCAGCAGGTACATGTCTTTTCTTGTGCCGTTGCTGCGCAGAACGCCGGGAAGTGTTTCCCGGATCTCAAAGCCGCAGCGAAGGAGCGCATTCACGGATGCCGTGTTGTCCGTAAAGATCCGGCTGACAAGCCGCCTTACGCCGCGGCAGCGGAAGGCATAATCGCAGGCGATGTACATCGCCTCTTTTCCGTATCCCCTGCCGACACTGCTGCTCTCGCCGAGGAAAAGCCCCATCTCGGCGGGGATTCCCTCCGGATCCGCAAGAAAGCTCACCATGTCGTTGAAAACGACGCAGCCCACCGGCCGGTCCGCCTCCGCTTTCTCGCAGATCATCAGGTGCAGGACCCTTCCGGTCTCCACCTTCTCGCGAAAGTACCGCTCCTCCTCTTCGAGCGTCAGCTTCTCCATATAGATATAGTTCTTTCGGACATGCTCCTCATTGCGGAAGCGGATCACGTCCGCGCAGTCCTCAAACCGCATGGGGCGGAGCCTAAGGCTTCTCCCCTCCGCGAGGTATTCCGTGTTTCCCGTCATTTCGCTCATTTTCTCTTTACATTGTATACGATCCAGTCATCGCCGATGGTTTGCGTCTGTTCCAGCTCCACCGCATACCCGCGCGCCGCATAGTAGCTCACGAGCCAGTCAGCGCTCCGCGACGGCGCGCTGACAAAGCGGACACGGTCATTCTCCGCAAGCGCCGTCTGCATATCGGAAAGCCCGAGCGCGGCAAGGCGCTTTTCGTAGAGCGGGCTCTTCGCGGCCCAGCCTCCCATCAGGTCCTGGTTGGAGAAGCTTCCGCTCATGCCTCGTCTGTCGAACATTTTCTGCGAGTAGCGCACCGTGGAATACACATCGGTGAAGAATACCTGCTCCGGGTGCTCATCACAATATGAGAGGTAGGCCTCCTGCGCGGTGTTGACGCGCTCCCTCCGCTCGCCCTCTGCATCGCACCGCCGAAGCTGTCCGGGGATCACTGCGGCTGCAGCTGCGAACCAAAGCGCAAAGAAGAGAAGATTTTTCAGCGCAGGTGCGGCAGGCGAAGCTTCCTCCCGCTCACCCCCATCCTTCCGCACACCTGCCTGCAGCAGGTAAAGGAGGGAGGCAAGGAGCACAAATTCGAGGAGAAACAGGCTGTGAATGATACGCTCCGGGTCCCTTCCCCTGTAAAGGATAAAACCCCAGAGGCCCGACCGCACAAAGAACAGGAAGAGCGCCGCGAAGAGTCCGCGGATCGTCGTCTGCCGTTCCTGCGCTTTCACGATCTGTGCAAATACGAGCAGATAGCCGATCAGTACAAGGAGCGAATACGGCGCGTCCGTGAGATGCCGGATGCGGTAAATATACCCTGTCGCCGCCTCCCGGAGCCGTTCCGCGGGAGAAGACTTTGCCGCGTGCACGGCACGCGCTTCATCCACCAGCGCCCAGAGCTTTGTCTCGTCGATCGTCTCGTCCAGGCTGAAATTATAATTCTTGAGAAGCATTGCACCGGCTTCGTCGACGCCCGCTCTCTCATAGAAGCCGGGATCGTCTTCATAATCCGGCATATCATAAAAGTAAAAATCGTACAGCTCCGTCCGCGCGTCAAAAAACGAGCGGAAAGCGCGCCACTCTGAATCGCGTGTCGCGAGATGATCCGCGCCGAGCCCGAACGCGATCCCCGCGCCCACAAACACAAATGCCGCCGCGGCGATACCGGCAGAGCGGAGCGTGAAGATCCTTGCGAACGCCGCCGTTTCACCCTGATCATCCCCTGTCTCTTCCCGCCTGATAAACAGAAGACGGAAAAGGAGCCCTGTCATCACAAGGGGAAGGAGAAGCAGCGTCATCTCCGACCGGATAAAGAACGCGATCCAAAGAAGCAGCCCCGGAAACCGTACGCGCACCGCGATATCGGAAAACCGAAAGCCTTCCTCCCCGGCGTCCAGATCCATGGTTGCGAAATCAAACGCCGCCGCTGCGCAGAGCATCGCACAGGTAATCGTATACTGCACATACATCAGGTGCGGCAGAAGAAGCGCCGCCCCGCACAGGAGAGTGCCTGCGCAGGCAAGGATCCTTCCCGTCCGGGTCTTCGCGATGCACAGCGCCCTGCCCAGGATGAGCGCCATGCTCCCGAACTGGCAGGTCAGGAGGAAAAAGCCGTACCAGTCAAAGGACCGGAAGATCCGGTACAGGAGACTCACAAACGCGCTCACGGGAAACAGCATCTGGATGTTGCGGCTCTCCGGCACGCCGGTATAAACGCCGGCCAGGATATCCTTCATCAACACGTCATCATTCAGGTCAAAGTAATAGTCGAACCGCAGCGCCAGCACGAACGCCAGAAGCAGCAAAAGGAGTCCCGCCGCCGCGTAGTGTTTCATTCTGTTATCTGTCTTATGCCCGTTCAATCGCCCGTCTCCTTAAACCAGTCATTTTGCACCGTAAAACGCGTGGATCTCCGAGATCACCTCATCCGCCTCCGCATCCGTCAGCGAATAGTACAGCGGAAGCCGCAGGAGCCTCTCGCTCTCCGCCGTCGTGAAGCGGTCCTCGCCGTGAAAGCGCCCGTATTTCAGGCCGGCCGGCGAGGAATGCAGCGGGATGTAATGAAACACCGCGAGAATTCCCCGCTCCTTCAGATGTCCGATGAGCGCCGTCCGCTCCGTCAGGTCCTTCGTCTTCAGATAGAAGATGTGTCCGTTGTGAACGCAGCCCTCCGGCACAAACGGCAGCTCGATCCTGCCGGCATCCCGGAGATCTCTTAGCCCCTCATAATACCGGTGCCAGATCGCGCGCCGCCTGTCGTTGATCTCGTCCGCAATCTCCAGCTGCGGAAGCAGGTAAGCCGCGTTCAGCTCGCTCGGCAGGTAGGAAGAGCCGAACGCCTCCCAGGTGTACTTGTCGATCTGGCCGCGGAAAAATTTACTCCGGTTCGTTCCCTTCTCGCGCAGGATCTCTGCCTTTTCGACATATTCCCCGTCGCGTATCAGGAGCGCACCGCCCTCGCCCATGCTGTAGTTCTTCGTCTCGTGAAAGCTCAGCGCGCCGAAGTCCCCGATGGTTCCCAGCATCTTTCCCTTATAGCTCGCCATCATGCCCTGCGCCGCATCCTCCAGCACGAACAGGCCGCGGCGCTTTGCGATATCCATGATCGTGTCCATCTCGCAGCCGACGCCCGCGTAGTGGACGACAAAAATCGCCTTTGTCCTGTCCGTGACCGCGTCCTCGATGAGCTTCTCGTCGATGTTCATCGTATCCGGACGGACGTCGACGAACACCGGCACGCCGCCGCGCAGAACGACTGCGTCCGCCGTCGACACAAAGGTGAAGGACGGAAGGATCACCTCGTCTCCCGGCCGGAGTTCGCACAGGTGCGTCGCCATCTCCAGCGCGTGTGTGCAGGAGGTGGTCAAAAAGACGGAAGGTGCGTGCGTCAGTTCCTTCAGCTTTTCCGAGCACTGCTTCGTGAACGGACCGTCGCCGCAGATCTTGTGATTGACCTCACAGGCGATCCGCATATTCTCGACCTCCCTGCCCGTAAAGGGCGGGACATTGTAAGGAATCCTATATTCGGAAATCCGGTCTGCCATTCTTCCTCCGTTCCGGGTGCCTGTGCGCTTTACTCACCGGCCGCCCATGATCACAAAATCATCGTTTTCAAACAGTATCTCATAATCCGCTTCCTGCCGGAATGCACGCAGAAGCTCGTATTTTTCGCCCGCAGCGCCCGCGAGGTCCTCCGCATCCGACGTAAACAAAAGAAGCGGCTTTCTCCCATCCGCAGCGATCTCCCCGAGCTCCTTTTCCATCTCCGCGACAGGGTAGCTGTTGAGGTCCGGCCAGAGCGTCGTCAGCGCCGGCGGGAGATCAAAACAGAAGTGTACGCCAGGGATGCTGCCCATCGTAATCAGGCCGTCCGCCGCCGCATCCGCGGGGACAGAGTACTCAAGTGCCTCCGAAAGGTCCCGGAGCCGCTCCGCATTCTGCGGCGTCGTATGCATTCCGGCGAGCACAGGTGTTGTCTCCTCCCCGATCACGGCGCTTCGCCGCGTGCCGTCCGTCCCGTCACGGAACGCATAGCTCAGATGGAAGAGCCCGCCCTGCAGGAGCGCCATGAAAAGGATCGCAAATGCCATTGCCGAGACGGCAAACAGCCGGCCGCTCACGATGCGCGCGCCCTCTTTTCCCGCGCGGCCCCTTCGCATGCCGGCAACCTGCAGGAGCGATTTTCGGAGCATCCACAGGCTGATCGGCGCGATCAGGAACAGGTTGTTTAAAAGCGGGAAGGTGTAATTATTGGAACCGAGCGGGAGGATGAGGATCAGGATCAGGCCCATCATCGCGATAAATCGTTCCTCCGGCGTCGCCCGCAGCGCACCGGTCACGCTCAGGAGAAGAACAATGACCGAAAGGAGTACGAACTGCATCCCCCACTCGAACATGCACCAGTAATCCCGGTAGTTGACCGTAAACATCCCCTGCCCGTAGAAGAACCGGATGAGCACGAGGATCCCCGCGATATACCCCGCGCGGAGCAAGCCGGAAAAGCGCCGCAGCGCCGGGAGCGAAAAGGCGATATATCCCGCCGTGAGGCCGGCCGCCATAAAAACAAACCATCGCAGGCTGTGCAGGTACGCGCTGAGCGTCGAGGAAAGCATGGCCCCCATCGTATAGTCGCCGGCGCCGGCCGTCATCGAAAACAGGCCTCGCACCATGTCGGCGAACGCGGTCGGCCCATATGCGGCAGTGACCGCCGCCATCCCGATTCCGGCGCCGATGAGGTACCCTCCCATGCAGGAGAGCGTCCGCGGGATAAGCTTCGTGCTCTTCTGGAGCGTGATGAACGTATGGAACCAGACCGCCAGGATCAGCGCCGTCTGCGTCAGATTGGAGAAGCGGACAAACAAGTTCAGCCCCAGCAGGATCCCTGCGAAGACAAAGTACCTGTTCTTTTCCGGCACGGACGAAATTCCGAGGAACAGCATCAGGCACGCCGCCGTCAGGAGAAAATACGTGAGATAGTTATACAGGATGACACCCGGACACCAGCACAGGCTGACGGCGAGCATCTCCCCGACAAACAGCATCCAGCCCGGCATGAACCTCTGCATCACGAAGTACACCATGAGCGCAAGTGCGCTGACAAGGAGCGACGTCCACAGATTCATCCCGCGGAGCGTTCCGCCGCCCGGAAGCTTTAGAAGAAACGCACCGAGACGGTTTGCAAGGAAGGTTGCTACATCCCAGGTGCTGCCGCTCCCCGCAAGAAACCGGTAATTACCGAGCGCATAGGTGGAATCCGCAAGGTCGACTCCCTGCGCGATGCCCGTGAGCGGCCACAGCAAGAGGATCAGCGGAAACAGGAAGCGCTCCGACGGTGCCTGGTATTTCTTTATGCGGTTGTAGAGCTTTCCGAGCATTTCCATACTTTCCCGCACCTCAGCGCTCGCGCGTGATCTTTCCGTCCTGTACCCGGTAGACCATATCGCATTTCTCGATCGTCTGCAGTCTGTGCGCGATGATGATCAGCGTCTTTTTTCCATGCAGACGGTTGATGGAATCCATGATCGCTTCCTCCGTCTCATTGTCCAGCGCGCTCGTCGCCTCATCCAGTACCAGCACCTCCGGGTCCTCGTAGAGGGCACGCGCGATGCCGATGCGCTGCCTCTGTCCGCCGGAGAGCCTGATCCCGCGCTCCCCGATCGCCGTGTCGAGCCCCTCCGGAAGCGAACGAACGTGATCCGCAAGCTGTGCCTCCTCCAGGGCCTTCCAGACCTTTTCCTCATCGATCTCGTCGTCCCGCACGCCGAATGCCACATTCTTCCGGATCGTCGAATCCAGCATGAAAATCGTCTGCGGGATATAGCCGATATTCTTAAGCCAGCCCCGGTAATTGGTCCTCACGTCGCAATCGTCCGCCAGGACCGTGCCACTCTCTGCATGAAGAAGCCCCAGCATGATGTCCACGATCGTGGTCTTCCCCGCACCCGATGTCCCGACGATGCCGATGGATCTGCCGACCGGTACCGTAAGGGACGCGTCGCGGAAAATATATGTCTCTGTACCGGGATAGCGGAACGAGATGTTCTCCATCCGGATACTGCGCCTGACGGGAAGCTTTGCCGCGTCCGCGGCTTCCCTTTCCTTTACTTCATAGGAGACGTTCTCGTCGTGGATGTCCGCCTGGAGGTTTTCGCTGACATTGTCCAGGAAGGGCTGGAAATAAGCAACATTGGTCAGATAATTGTTGATGCGGTTCGCAGACGGAAGCAGCCGCATCGCCGCCGCCACAAATGCGGACATAACGCCGAGGATCTGCGAGACCTCCGCGCCCGTGAGCACCATGAAAAGAAGATACCCTATGAGGCCGGTGATGCAGACCGTCTCGATCAAAAGCCGCGGCGTCGCGTTATAGAGGTTGTACTTCTGCACCGCGTTCACATAGCCGTTTCCGCATCGCGCATACTCCTCGATGAAGTAATCCTCCTTTGCGGCGATCTTGATCTCCTTGATCGCCATGACGGATTCCTGGATCCATTTGTAAAGACCGCTGTAGTAATCCTGGTTGTCCTTGCCCGCACGGATCATGACCGGCTTGATGATCGTCTTCACGATCAGGAGCACCGCCACCAGAAGGCTGCCGATCGTAAGTGAGAGCCGCGCGTCAAAGTACAGGAGCGTCGCAACGAGGCACACGAAAACGATCATCTCGGACAAAAGCTGCAGGAGCGTCAAAAGAAGCGCGAAGACATTGTTGATGTCGGAGGTGATGTTCCGCTGGATAATGGAGGTATCCGCGCCGAGGTAGTATTCATAGGGCCGCCGCATGAAGCCGATCATCATCCGTCTGCTCGTCTCAAACTGGTTCGTATAGATGAACTTCAGCTGGACGCGCGTCTGGAGGTAGAGGTACAGGTTCTTGAGGATGAAGACCGCGATGATCGCCACCATCATGACGATGGCGAACTGCGTCGTACTGTGCATATGCAGCAGCCGGTACAGGTCTCCCATATGGTAGGTGTTCTTTTCGATCGCGCCGGGGTCAAAGACGACCGTCACGACCGGCACAAGGAGGGCCACACCCAGCGTCTCGAGGACGCCGCCGATCAGCATCATCACGACGATCAGAAGCGTCTTTGCCCGCTGTGCGGGATCCAGGATCCTGTATAATTTGCGAACCGTTTTTATCATCTGGTATCTTTCCCCGTCATCCTACGCGCCGATCTTCTCGTTCTTTCGGTGAATCTCGGGCGCCTCGTAGCGGTCCATGAAGTCATGCCCGAGTATGATCTTCTCTTTCACGAACTGCAGCGCATCGACCACTGTGTAGACCGATACGAGCCGGTCAAAGGACAGCCCCGGCACAAAGTTCAGCATCTCCATCGGAAAAGCCGAAGAAAGCAGAATGCAGTCGCCGAACTTCTCCGAATAGTCCATCCTGTCGCGCGGGTGCTGCTTGATCATCACAAGCGCACGTTCACCGCCCACCGCGCCGTAGGTGTCCACGATATCCCTGAAGAGTCTCTCGCGCGTTTTCAGGTCGCAGAGCGGCTCCGAGAGAATGAGGACGCGCGGGCGCCCCTTTCCCTCCTCCAGCTGCCTAAGGAGTCCCTCCCGGTCTTCCAGAAACAGCGAAAGCAGAATTTCTTTGTCTTCTTCCGTCAGCGCGTCCGTCAGGCTCTTCCTGGGAAGCTCCACGTACTTCGGACAGGGATACTTCAGGACCGAGAGATCGTTGACCTCCATGTCGATGCAGTACCGCCCGTACCCGTTCTGGATGAAGATCAGCCCCGTCCGGGCAATCGCCGCCTTCAGCGCAAAGTGGTCGCGGTTGTCATACCGCGCGGCGTCGAAATTCGCGATGCAGTTGAGCCCGTCCTCCAGCGCATGGTAGCGGATCCCTTTGTAATTCAGGTAGTAGCCGATCGGATCCGAGTCACAGAACACGTAAATATCCCTGTACTGCTTTAAGTCGACCGGCACCGCCGGCTCCGTCAGCTGTCCGAGCCTTTTACTGAACCGGATGCGGCCCAGCAGGTTTCCGATCGCTGATCCCGTATCCTTCTGAAGCGGCGCGAGTTCCTCGTAGGCGGAAGCCGGCTTTTCCGGAAAGATCACAACCTCGTCGAACAGGGGGCATTTCTCGGCGCGGGCGGGGAGCGATCCGAAGTCATTCGACATCGTGGAGAGCATGAGCGTCGCGGTATCTTCGGTGCGCGATGCGCCATGTCCCGCAGCACCTGCTGCCGCAGCGTTTTTCCTTCTGCGGTCAAGCTCTTTGAGGCAGGCGACGTATACATGATAGAAGGTGTGGCAGATGTAGATTCTCTCCTTCATCCGATGCCTCCGCTGCCGTATCCGCACACGGCTTCCATCAGGCGCTTCGCCAGACGTGCCGCGCCTTTTCCGTCCTCTGTCTCCTGCATTTTCGCGCTCATTTCTGCCAGAGCTTTGCCATCCCGCCCCACAGCGCCTACCAGTGCCGCCCTTAGGGCGCGAAGGAACTTTTCCCTGTCCCTGCAGTCACCGGCATATTCCATCAGGCCCGCTTCCGCGAAGGAGCGCGCATTCCGGATCTGGTTATCGGCCGTCACATAGCATATCGCGGGCGTCCCGCACGCGCACAGCTCGTGCAGTGTGGAACCCGCCGCCGAGACCGCGAGGTCGCAGCTTTCGATCAGTTCCTTCATCTTATCCGTATGCGGAAGGAGCGCGATCCGGCCGCTCTTTTCCGCAATTGCCCGAAGTTCCCTGACCTGTGCCGCGTCAAGGAGCGATCCGCTAAGGATCCGGAAACGGATGTCCGCAAGCGCCGGCTCTTCATCGATCATCCCGGCGATCGCCGTCAGAATTCTCTCCGTGTCCGCGCCGCCGCATGTGACGAGCACATTTTTTACGCCGTCAAAGCGCCTTGCCCCGCAGTCCGCAAACACTTCCCGAAGGGGCGTAAAGGAAGGACCCAGATACCATTCCCGCGGATATTCCACGCCGCTTTCCCGGTAAAGCGCCCGGTAGGTCTCCTCCGCCGCGTACAGGTTGTAGTTGATGATCCCATCTGCGGGATAGGGAAAGGCCGCCAGATCGTCAAAATAGACAAGTCTCGCCTTTTCCCGAAGTGCCTGCATAAAGCCCGCCGTCACGTCGTAGCTGTCGAGGATGACCGTGCATCCATCCGTCTTTGCAAGAAAAGTAAGAAAAGCGCCTTCTTTTTCCGCTGCTGCCGCATCTTCCTTGAGCAGCCTGCAGGGGATGCCCGCGGCTTCTATCCGGTCAGCCGCCGCCCTGCCCGCCGTCACGAACAGGCAGTGCGCGCCCTCTTTCATGAGCGCCTGCGCAAGGGAAATACACCGCATCACATGGCCGCTCCCGATCGCGGGACCTGCATCCGCCCGGAATATGTAATTGTCTTTATGTGACATTTGTGTCATATATCAACAGTTCCCCGCTGTCTGCTCCGTCAGGTGACACCGTCTTTTCCAATGGCCGTCAGTCAGAGCCCTTCTGCGATGTCCGACGCCTGAAGCGGTGTTCCGAACGGAATATCCCGCGATGCTGTCTTTCCCGAAAGGAGCGTATCGTAATACCTTGTGTGCAGGCCGGATGCCGGGCGGATCGACCGGACGTTTTCCGCCGTGAAGGGTTCTCCCTTCCGGATGTCCTTTACGGCGAAGAGGCTCCGCCGGATCCGGAGGCTCTCCGCCTCCTCCGGGGACGGCCCGTAGTGCACGGACCCGAGCGATTTCTCCGCGCGGCGAATGTCCTTCACCAGCTGTGCGAACTCCTCCGCACTCAAGGAAAACGCGCTGTCGACCGTCTTGTCCTCCGATGTCAGGCACATGTGCTTCTCGATGACCTGCGCGCCGAGCGAGACGGCGATGATCGCCGCCGCGGTGCCCTCCGAGTGATCGGAGAGTCCGACCGGCACGCCGAAGCGCTCCCGCATGTCCGGTATCGTCCTTAAGTACATCGTATCCGGATCCGACGGATAGGCGCTGCAGCACTTGAGCAGCACGAAGTTTTCGTTTCCCGCCGCGCGGATCGTCCGCACGGCCTCGTCGATCTCCTCCCGGGTACCCATGCCGCAGGAGACGATCATCGGCTTTCCCGTCTGCGCAACGCGCCGGATCAGGGGGATATCGATCAGCTCAAAGCTTGCGATCTTGTAGCACTCGATCCCCGCCTGTTCCAGGAAATCCACCGCCGTGAAGTCGAACGGCGTGGAGAGAAAATCCATTCCCTCCGCGCGGCATGCATCCATAATGGGACCCGTCCACTCCCACGGCGTATAGGCTTTTTGATAAAGATCGTAGAGATACTCGTTCTCCCACAGGCCCTTCCCCAAAAGGAACGGCTCCGTATGCGAGTTAATCGTGATCGTGTCGGCCGTATAGGTCTGGATCTTCAGGCAGTCCGCGCCGGCCTTCGCCGCGGCATGCACGATCGCGAGCGCCTTGTCGAGGCTCCCGCCGTGATTCCCGCTCATCTCCGCAATAATATAGGTCTTTCCCTGAGAAAGGTAATTGTCCAGCTTCATGGATGATTTCCCCTTGCACACTTTACGGCTGTGCCGCTTCCCGCTTCGCCTGCTCCTGCAGATACCGGTATTTCAGCTCCGCGAGCTCTAAGTCCTGCGGATTGTCGATGTCCTGTACGCGAAGCTCCGGAAGCTCGATCCCCGCCGTGTTCTCCCCGACCAGCACGCCTGTCCGAAGGAAGGGTGCGGTCCTGAAAAAGTAAAACTGTCCGCAGTCGTGATAAATCGTCTCCAGGTCCTGGGAGCGCATGTCCCTGCACTCCGGCCGCTCGTAAGAGAGCCTTCCGCCGCGCATGATCATCCCCCGCTGCGGCGGGAAGGAAAAGGCCACGACCGGCATGACAGTGTCCGCGCCGCTCTCTGCAAGGAGAACCGCCGCCCTTTTCAGCACGTCGCCCGTCAGGAACGGAGCCGTCGGATAGATGCAGCAGGCCGTTTCAAAGACTCTCCCCTCCTGCGCATAGCACCGGAGGACTTCCCGCAGTACGTCCGAAGTCGTCGCGTTGTCGTCGGAATTCTCCGCCGAGCGCATAAATGGCGTTTTTGCGCCGCAGGCGCGCGCGACCTCTGCGATCTCCCCGTCGTCCGTCGACACCATGATCTCCGAAAACAGTCCGCTCTCTGCGGCCGCCCCGATCGCGTAGGCGATCATCGGCTTTCCGCAGAAGGGCGCGATATTCTTGTGGGGAATACGCTTGCTTCCGCCGCGGGCGGTGATCACCGCAAGGCAATTCCGGCTGTCCATATCTTCTTTACTCATCATTCCTTATCGGTCTCTTTCTCCCTGCCCGGATGTCGCGGTATGCCCACAGCAGGCGATAGTACAGGTAAAACGCCAGGTGAAAACGCTGCTGGAGACGAATCATGCGCTTTTCCTCCGGGTCCATCCGCTCCTGATAATACGGATTTTCCTGAAAGTCCGGAAATGTCTCCCTCATCTCCCTGCCGAGACGCTCCGTAAAACCGAAGCGGTTCCGGATCCCCCGTCCCGCGCGCATGACAGTGAACAGGGTATTGCCGTAAAACAGCACTGTAAATGCATACTCCAGCTCCGGACGGTATTCATCAAAGTATCCCTGCCGCCTGGCCTCCTCCAGCATCAGGCGGGCCGCTTCCTTTCGGTCCTCCATGTTCTTTTCCGAGAAGTTGTGCACCGTGGATGCGTCGTGCTGCAGGTAGTAATACATCGGCTCCTGCAGGTAAACGAAGCGCTTCGCACGCAGCATCCAGCTCTTGCAGACCGCGTTGTCCTCGTAAAAGATATCCTCCGGAAACACGGCAAGTCTTCCGCGGTCCTCTTCCAGCTCCGCGATCTTGTGCGCCCGCTCGTCCTCCGCGGAGAGCGCGGCAAAATTGGCCTTACGCCTCACGCCGAGGATCAGCTCCCGCCGGTAGATCTTCACGACAAGGCTTCCGGAGTCCAGAATTAGGCTCCGGTACTTTTCCGCATCGAGCTCCCCGGCCTGTTCCGGCCTGTTGTTGTGCACGACCTGCCCGCATTCCATCGTATGGCGGTCCACGAGGCAATAGTCACAGCCCGCCATGTCTGCTCCTTCGCGCTCCGCCGCCGCAAGGAGCTTTTCATAGAAATCCGGCATCACCCAGTCATCCGCGTCGATAAAACCGATCCACTCGCCCCGCGCCAGAGAAAGGCCCGCGTTCTTCGCGCCGCCCTGGTGATGGTTCACCGGACAGCAGACCGCCGTGAAGCGGTCGGGAAACTCCGCGGCATAGCGCCGCAGGATCTCCGGTGATTCGTCCGAAGACGCATCGTCCACCGCAAGAATCTCATAGCTTTCCGCGGGCAGCGTCTGTCCGATGAGGCTTTTTAAACAGTATTCCAGTTTTCCGCCGGCCGCCATGTTATAGACCGGCACGATGACGCTGAGTTTTACCATTTTTCCAAATCCCGCGCACAGAAACAGAGCCGTCTTTTCAGCCGGCCTTTTTCTCCTGTTGTCGGACTATCACAATTATACAGGATTTCCGCTTGTTTTTGGGATATTTTGCTGATTTTCGGACTTCCTTGCCATATGCCCGAAATAGAGCTTTGTGAAAAGCACAAGCAGCACCGTGAGCGAAAAAAGCTCCGCCGCCCGCCAGTACCAGGGCTCATGGAAAAAGACCCGCACGAACCCGGTAAAACCGGCCGGGACCATCACCCGCACCCGGTTGTTGTCGCCGGGAAACGCGTCCTTCCACCAGGCTTTCCCGCTCTGCGGGTAGAACATTGCCCGGTAGCCCCGGTAGCACCAGAGCGGAAAATCCGCCGCCGTCTCCTCTGCTGACCGGCTGATGATGGCCGCATAGATCGTCGTTCCGCTCCGATAGGACAGATGCGCCGTCACGGCATCGTCATAGGTCTCGATCTGGGTCTGCGCGAACGCGCGCTGGGGATCGCTCCCCTCAATGCTGTATTCCCAGTAAAACCGTCTGCTGTCAAAGGCTTCCGTGTCCATCGCCTCGAAGCTTTCCGCGTACCGGACAAAGAGCCGGTCGTACTGCATCGCCTGCAGGAAAGCCATGCCAAGCAGAACTATGCCTGCCGCGGCACTGATCCTGCGCGCGGTAAGCGCTGCCTCCCCGGATCCGGAGATCTCCAGACCGTCACTGCCCTGCGTCTTTGCGGCTTTATCAGCCCGCGGCACCGCAAGCGCCGCAAGGCACAACACCGCCAGGTACGCGGCAAGGATCCCCGCCAGGATCATATATCGCCACGGGTAATCGATCACGGAGAAATACTTTGTGACAGGACCGAGAGACCGCCTCGTCATGATCCGGTAAAATCCGTTGTCCATCGTCAGGTAGAGCGAGAGAAGAAGCAGGAGCGTGACGCGGACCGCCGTCTTCTGCTGCGCGCCGAAACGCCTTGTCACGATCAGGAAAAGCGCCAGCACGAGGATCACGAGCGATACCATGCCGAGCGTCCGCGGAATCCCGCCGGTTAAGTCATTCGGCCTGTTCTCCTCGCTCACGACATCGTATTTCCAGGTAAACATCTGGCGCTTCCCTGCCGCCGTCGAAAGAAGCCTCTCCGGCGAGGACTCGTAGCCCGTCAGTCTCTGCGTCAGCATGTAATCCGCCATCGGGACCAGGAAGAACAGACAGAGGCAGACTGCCAGTACAACCGCCTTAATCAGCGGAAGCAAAACCTGCTTTTTCAGCGTCCGCCGGATATCCATCAGGCAGTACAGGATGATGAAGGGTGCAAGAATATATGCGGTCAGGACGTGAGACAGCACAAGGCCGGTGAGTCCGATCGCCAAGGTGATCCACGCACCTCGAGACGCGTGCTCCGTTCGGATCCCTTCCTCCCCTTCCGCCGTCCTCAGCACGGCGGCTGTACTGTCAGCGCTGCGGTAAATATCCCACAGGCCGAGCAGGATCAGCGGCAGGAAGACCACGCCGCCCAGTTCGCCGAGCGCCGCATGGGTATAGGCGTTCGAAAGCCTGTAGATAAACAGGCAGTGGAGCGAAGACCCGACCACGGCGATGGGCCTGCTGCCGGACATCCTGCGAAACGCCGCATAGCCGAAAACATAGGTGAGCGTGTTGACCAGAAAATGATAAAACTTATAGGCCGTCTGAAGGGAATATCCAAGGAGATAGAGCAATGCGGACGGATAAAGCAGCAGATCCGGATAAAACACACCGACCGCATCCCCGTATCCGCCGCCCCAGCCGGGCTGAATCTTCACAGGAAATGCGCCGCCGGACAGTCCCTCCGCCAGATAGGCGATCCGCTGGATCTGGAACTGCATGTCGAAGCCGTAATATATACCCTCTTTGACAAGAAGCGGGTACATTGCCGCAAAGAGCGTCAGGGCATATCCGCCCAATGCCAGTGCGTTTTCCTTCAGCCATTTCTTTGCCCACTGCGGATGGTGGAAAACCGCATAGAGAAATACCGTGACCAGAATACAGATCATGATCCTGACGGACAGCTCGTGCCTGAAGGACATCAGAGGATGGAAGGAGACATCAGCATCCTCGATGGAAAAGGTGATGTCGCCGTTGCGGATCATATCCCCGCTGACCCGGATCTCCTCCGGGATGACGTACTCAAGGCGGACCCTGGAGTCGCGCTTGACCTGGAAGCGGAACGTCTTTTCGTTCTCCGAGCCGTAGAGCGTCTGCGGCGAGCTCTCCACTGCATTTCCCGGCGACGACATGTCGCTGATCGCCTCCACATAGACACCCTTCAGGTTCTGGTTATCTGTGGTGAAACGGAGCTTTACTTCGTAAATGCCGCGCGGCAGATATACCGCCTCAGAGACCCATTTCGTTCCGGAGGATAAATCCGCCGGGATCTCCTGCTCCATAGCGGAGATCTGCACATGCTCCACTTCCTGTCCGCGGCGAAGCATGACCGCGGCAATCCCGGCGACCAACAGCACCTGGACAAATACGACTGCCCAGAAGATGCGTCTTATGCGGTTTTGTCTCTTTCCCGCGTCGTTCACTGTCGCTCTGCTTCCTTCGTTCTGTCGTAATGTGTCCACATGCGCGCCACTTTGACTGTTCCCTGATATCGGATACCCTTAAGAATAACTTCCTCCGTATCGAAGCTATATACCAGCCTGTGCTGTATATTGATACGTCTAGAATAAAAGCCGCCAAGGTTCCCGACAAGAGCTTCGCATAGAGGCGGATTTTTCAACGGATCCTCCCTTAATACTTCCAGTAGCTGTCTTGCCTTCTCTTCGAGACCGGCAGCCTTGAGCAGCTTTTTGTCCTTTTCCGCCTGTTTGCTGAACCGTACAAGGTACATACTCACCAGGCCTCATCCGGATCATAAACTTTACCCGTCTCGCGACGCGATTTCAGAATACTTTCTGTCATACCCGGGACCGAGTTTAAATACAGCGTTTCCTGAATGGCATTCCAATCGTCCTCGGAAATAAGGACTGCATTCTTTCCCCGGCTATTGGTTAACGTAACCGGTGTGGAATTCGCATTGACATCTGCAAGCAGCTTGTACAGATTGCTTCGCGCCTGCGTTATGCTGATCGAAGTCATGGAACTGCTCCTTTCCCGTATCCTTTTATGTACAGAAGCTTTTAACTTAACGTCATTATAACGTACGCAAAAACGTGCGTCAATGAACAGTAAGGTCCTTTTCCCGTCCGTTCCATGTCCGGCGCCTCCAGATAAGCAGAAGCTTTTCCCTCCCGGATCAGGGGAAGGACCATATAATAAAAAGCGTCCTCGTCAAAGCTAATGCGCCCGGTCTCTTCACCGATTTCGTCTGTTGTAAAAAGCGACATGCCGCGCAGATTTACCGTGAGATGCTCTCCCGCCTCCCTCCATGCGGCCCGCGGCAAATTCTGCAGCCTGCAGGGGATGCGGAACGTATTTCCTGTCTTCACCCCAGTAAACCCGCGCAGCGCATAAAGCGGCCGGATATATGCCTGCATCAACCGGTGGAAGTGTGCGGGCAACTCCTGCGGGGTGGAGCCGTACCCCCTGCAGACCTCCAGCACGCTTTTCGTCAGACAGGAGAAATCCTCCGCCTCCGGGTTCCACAGATACCGCCCTCTCGCGACACGAAGATAAATCACTTCGCCGTCCGGATCTTCATAGGGCAGGTAGATGCTTCGCTCCGCGCAGTCTTCAGGCGCCAAAGGGGCAGGGAACGGCGCGGCCGCAGAATCCCCCGGGCTTCCGGAATGATTCCGCTCTCCCGTGCCCTCTTCTCCTCTTATCAGGATCCGGTACGCCTCATTGATGATCTGCGCCCGTTGCATAAGGAGCTTCCTTCGCGCGTCGTCGTGCCGGATCGTCTCGTCCGGATGACACAGACGGATCTGCTCATGGTATTTCTTTTTAATGATATCGCCGCTGTCCCCGCGATTGATGTGGAGGACAGCGGCGGCTTCTGTAAGTGTCACGTCCTCTCCGCCGCCTTCAGCCAGATCGCGCATTCCATACGCTTGCGGAACAGCTCGCACCCATATTCATACGTGCCCAGGATCGAGCCCGTCGCGTGCAGCGCGTTGGCCGCGCAGCCGCCGGAGCAGTAGAGCCTTGCCCAACAGTCTTTGCAGTCCGGTCGTGCATAGACATTACAGAGCTTGAACTCATCCCGGATGTCCGTGCGTGTGACACCGTTCCAGATGTCGCCCATCCTGTATTCCGGATCGTTGACAAACTGGTGACAGGGGTACAAATCACCCTGCGCCGTTACTGCGAGGTACTCCGTGCCGGAGCCGCAGCCGGCAATGCGTTTATAGATACACGGGCCGTGCGACAGATCCATCATGTAATGGTAGAAGGTGATCGGCTTTCCCTCCTGGCGCCTTCGCAGCATATCCCTTGCTAGGATCTCATACTGCTCAAAAAGGACCGGCAGATCTTCCCGCGTCAGTGCGCATGGGTCATCAGGAGACGCCACGACCGGCTCCATGGAGAGCTCGGCAAAGCCCAGATCGTCCGCCATGTGGAAAATGTCATTCGTAAAATCCGTATTGTAATGCGAAAACGTGCCGCGCATATAATAGCCCTGTCCGCAGCGGCGCCGCACAAATTCCTGAAACTTCGGAACGATCCGGTCATAGCTTCCGTTCCCGGCAAGATCTTTTCGGAAACGGTCGTTGACCTCCTTTCTCCCGTCTAGCGACAAGACAACATTGTGACACTCGCGGTTTGCCCAGTCGATCACCTCATCCGTGATGCCGATGCCGTTCGTTGTCAGCGTGAAACGGAAGTTTTTGTTTTTCTCCTTCTCAATGCTCCGCGCATAGGCGACCAGTTCTTTGCACACTTCAAAGTTGACAAGCGGCTCGCCGCCGAAGAAGTCCACCTCCAGATTCCTGCGCATACCGGAGTGTTCCACCAGAAAATCCAGCGCCCGCTTTCCCGTCTCGAAACTCATCAGCCCCTGCTGCCCCTGGAACTTGCCCTGCGCCGCAAAGCAGTAAGAGCAGTTCAGGTTGCAGGTATGCGCGACCAGAAGACAGAGTGCCTTGATGACCGTCGTGCGCTGCTTTAAGTCAAATGCTTTATCGGAATAGACATCTTCCGTGAACAGCTTTCCCGCGGCAGTCAGCTCGTCAATGTCGGAAAAGGTGTCGGCGATATCCTGCTCCGCAACCGGAGCACTTTCCCCAGGCGGGCACTTGCCGACATACGCTTCCTTGAGGAGCGCGGCCGCCTCCTCCCGGCTCTTTCCCTCGTCCAGATATGCGATCGCATCATAGGCGAGGTCATCGGTCAGATGGATACTGCCGCTGTATACGTCGAGAACGATATTGCTGCCGTTTAACTTGTACTGGTGAATCATGCTTCCTTTTCTTTCCTTCAATCCCGAAAAATTTCCGACACTCTTATACACGAAATACAGGTATGCGCAACCTGCATTCCCGCAAAACTGCACATACCTGCTTTTTACAATCCTTCATCAGCGGGCGTTGTCCGAACCTTAGACCCCCGCTTTAAGCCAGATGGCTGACGGAGTTACTCCTCGCTGTTCTCGCAAGCCTGATTGGCGATGCCGCAGCTGGTCTTGCAAGCGCTCTGGCAGGACGTCTGGCACTCGCCGCAGCCGCCGTTTACCGCGCTCTTTGCCATATCACGAGTATCAAGTGTCTGAATATGCTTCATATCTTCCTCCGTTTCCATCATGTTGCAGTCATTATCCGAACGCTGAATTCAGCGTATTTTTACAGAAAATATGATACCGGGAGAGCCGATGGGTGTCAAGGAAAAGCCGTTCCGCTCAGCCTTTTTCTCTTGCGCCGCCTCCCGATTTGCTATACCATATTTAGGGTGGCAATCTGAATAATCCACAAAATATCACACAGATATAAGAAAGGGGAAGATATGAAAAAATTTCTGGATGAGTTCAAAGCTTTTATTTCCCGCGGCAATGTCATGGATATGGCAGTCGGTATCATCATCGGCGGTGCGTTCACGGCGATCGTGAACTCCCTTGTTGAAGATATCATCAGCCCCATCCTCGGCCTGTTCGGTTCCACGAACCTCTCGGGCATGAAGCTCGAATTAAAAGACGGCGGCGTGACTTTTGCATACGGCAATTTCATTTCCGCAGTCATCAATTTCCTGCTGATCGCCTTCGTGCTTTTCAATATCATTAAGGCGATGAACAAGATCCAGGGCATGGTCAAGAAGGAAGAAGAAGCTGCACCGACAACGAAAATGTGCCCTTACTGCAAGAGCGAGATCAACATCGAAGCAACCCGCTGCCCGCACTGCACGTCAGATCTGAAGGCGGAGTAACGGCCAAGGATCAACTTCTTATAATCAGAATAGTTGAAAGATGCAATAAGCTCCGCGGTATGTGCCGCGGAGCTTTATTATTCTCAAAACTTATTATTACAATGATTCACCATTCATAAACCTGTCCCATAGTCATTATCCTTTCCCAGACCCACAATACTGCGGTATAAAGAATACTATTAAGGAAATGTTGTATAATCATATATCATAATTCACAGGCAGCGGGCCACTATGGAATTATCGCTTCAACAACAGCAGACTCTCAGCCAGATTCAGCTGCAGAGCATTCGTCTCCTGCAGATGAGTTCGATGGAGCTCGACGCCTATCTGCAGGAAATCGCGCTGGAAAATCCCCTGATCGAGCCGCTGGAAGTCCCAGACGATATCAGACCGGATGAGGCGCTTTTGCAAAGGCTGCGCTGGCTGGAGGAAACGGACCGTCAGAACCGCTCCTATCAGCCGGATCCCGAAAGGGATCTTGACCCTTTTCTTCAGATCGGAAACGGCGGAGGCCTGGAGGAGACGCTGCCGCATTATCTGGAGTGGCAGCTTTCACAGATGGATCTGCCGGAGGAGACCGCCTATGCCGTTTCTCTCCTGATCGCCTGTCTGGACGAAACCGGTTATCTACGTGATCCTCTCTCCGAGCTGAGCGAAGATCTTTGTGTTCCTCTGGCTCTTTTGCAAGAGGCAAATGACATCCTGCGCACAATGGAGCCTGCCGGCGTCGGCGCCGCAGATCTGGCAGACTGTCTTTTGCTCCAGCTGGACCGTCGGGAAAGCACGGGACTCGCAGCAGCCATCGTCTCGCAATGCCTGCCGCTCCTTGCCAGGTCCGGATACCGGCAGATCGCAAAACTGCTGAAATGTTCCGAAAAAGAAGTCCGCAGTGCATGCGATCTTATCCGACAGCTGAATCCGAAACCTGGGGCTGTCTTTCATCAGCCGTCTCAGACAGTCTATGTCCGTCCGGATATATATGTCCGGATGAACGGAGATATCCCGGAGGTCAGCAGCGCATATGAAGAACGTGAAAGATTCCGCATCAGCCGCTACTACACCGGCCTGCTGAAAGAGACCTCCGACAAACAGGCGAAGGCATATCTTACGGAAAAGCTCCAGCAGGCGCAATCCCTGCAGTGGGTCATCGCACAGCGCAAATCCACTCTCCTGCGCTGTACACAGGTAATCGCGGAACGTCAGAAAGACTTCTTTCTTTCCGGACATGACAGGCTCCATCCCCTGCGCATGCGAGAGGTGGCGGAGGCTCTGAACCTGCATAATTCCACTGTCAGTCGGGCAGTCCGCGCCAAATACCTGCAGTGCTCATGGGGACTGTTCCCGCTCTCCTTCTTTTTCACTCAGGAAGCTTCAAACGGCATAGGTCACTCTACGACAGAGGCCAAGAGCCTTCTGAAAAAGATCATCGAAGGCGAGAATGCAGCCGCACCCTTTTCAGACCAGACGATTGCCGAAAAGCTTTCTCAGTCCGGCTGCCCCATCTCCCGGCGTACTGTTGCAAAGTATCGGAACGAGCTCGGTATTCCCCCCGCTTGCAAAAGGGGCGGAAGCTGACCGCTCCGCCCCTGTCATCGCCTGTGTTTTAAAAACGACGGATTGCCGGACCCCGTCGTCAGGGAATCAGGCTGATTCGCTTATTGTCGTAGTATTCCTCCAGAGAAAAATATGAGTTATCGCATCCCAGACCTGACTGCTTGATGCCGCCGTGCGGGAGGTTGACGCCGTTCGGCGCATTGTTGATATAGACCTCACCCGACTCAAGCTCCTCCGACAGGCGTGCAAGCGCACGGCTGTCGTGTCCGAACACATAAGAGGTCAGGCCGCAGTCTGTGTCGTTTGACCTGCGGATCACGTCGTCCAGGTCATTCCATGTCTGCACCGCAATGACCGGTGCAAACAGTTCTTCTCTGGAGATGCGCATATCGTCCGTGACACCGGTGAGCAATGCGGGCGTAAACCAGTTGCCCTCTGCGGGCATATCTTCCGGGATCTCGCCGCCGCAGACAAGCGTTGCGCCCTGCTCGCAAGCCTCTTTGATGATCTCCTGTATATGCTCTCTGGCGCTCCTCTTGATCAGCGGTCCCATGATGTATCTGCCGGGCTTCTTTTCTGTGGTCAGAACGACATCCGGCAGATTCTTCTTCACCGCCTCGACAAAGGCATCCGCGACAGATTCGTGCACATAAAACCGGTTGTAGCACACGCAGACCTGACCTGCATTGGTCGTCTTTTTTGCCACTGCCAGGTCCGCCGCTTCCTCGATATCCGCATCCGGCAGAATAATGACCGGCGCGTTGCCTCCCAGCTCCAGGGAGTATTTCTTGATCGACGTCGCGCCCTGCTGCATAACTTCGAGTCCGGACTTTGTCGAACCGATCAGAGTGATCATCCGCGGGATCGCGCTGCTGTTCAGGCACGGTCCAAGATCGCGGGATGTTCCCGTCACAATATTCAGGATGCCGGCCGGAAGCCCCGCATCGGCTGCGATCTCGCCGAGGATCATCGCCGTCAGCGGCGTCTCGCGCGAAGGCTTCACCACACCGGTGCAGCCGGATGCAATCGTAGGTGCGATCTTGCAGGAGATATTCAGCATGGGGAAATTCCAGGCCACATGCCCGACAACGACGCCGACAGGCCGCTTTTCCACAAAGTGATAAGCGCCTCCCGTATGCGACCCGTAGTCCGGGAGTGTCACGCCATAGATCCTGCGCAGCTCCTCCGCCATAAAGGTAAATCGCTGGATACCGGCATTGACATCGTAGAATGCCTGATCGTAGGGCTTTCCGCTCTCTTTGATCAGCACCTCCGTCAGCTCGTCACGGCGTGCAAGCATGCCGTCTCTCATGCGCAGCACCATGGCTGCCCTCTCGTCGCAGGAAGCCTTCGACCACGATGCAAATGCTGCCTGCGCGGCCTCCAGTGCTTCGCCGACCTGCTCCGGTGACGCAGCGCGGTACTCTGCAACCAGTGAGCCGTCCGCAGGATTTGTTACCTGAAGGAGCGGTCCCTTTCCTTCCTCCAGCCGTCCGTTAATGTATTGGCAATACATGATTTTAACCTCCTGCCTTGATTTTTTTCAGATGTGCGAACCTCGGCATTCCGTTTTCCATCGGCCTTTCCGGCGTGCCCTGGATGAGTGGCAGCACATAGTCGATAAACTCCTGCGTCACATTGTTGCCCTGCTCGTTGATCCACTCGCGCGGAATCTTCTTTTCAATGTTCGCAGCGATTTCCAACGGTTCAAGAACCAGCTCGCACTGGTAGCCGTTATCTCTTGAGCATTTAAATGCGACCATTTTGTCGCTCACGCCCGCCACTGCGGATTCCACCGCAAATGCACCGGCTCTCCAGGCCTCGTCGATATCGGTCGCCGACGCGATATGCTGCGCGCAGCGCTGCATCAGGCAGAACTCCATGCTGCGGGTGTTATAACCGAAGGCTTTGCTTACCTCGGAGCAAAGCAGCGCCGAGGTACCGCCGAGCAGCGTGTGACCAAAGCTGTCCACAATGCCGGAGTCATGCGCGACAAGCATGCCGTCTGCGTAGTGAATGCCCTCGGAAATCGCGACCATACAGTTGCCGGTCCTCTCATAGACCTCTTTCACATCTGCGAGGAACTGCTCCATGGAGAAATCAACTTCCGGCAGATAAATGAGGTCCGGCCCATATCCAGTCAGATTTGCCAGTGCGGCGGACCCGGCCAGCCAGCCGGCGTTGCGCCCCATGCACTCCAGGATCGAGACCATGCCAGCGTCATATACGCAGGCATCCGGCCGCACCTCCGCAAAGGTCGTCGCGATATACTTTGCGGCCGAAGCAAAGCCCGGGCAGTGATCTGTCCCGTACAGGTCGTTGTCGATCGTCTTCGGTACGCCCATGACGCGGCATTCGTAGCCGGCCTTCTGCATATACTTGGAGATCTTGTTGCAGGTGTCCATCGAATCGTTTCCGCCGTTATAGAAGAAATAGCGGACGTCATACTTTTGGAAGATCTCCAGGATCTTTTTGTAATCTGTATCATCCACGTCCGGATCCGCCAGCTTATACCGGCAGGTGCCGAGAAGTGATGCCGGGGTATACTTGAGGAGCTCTATGTCCTCCGGGTCCTCCTGACCCATATCGTAAAGAACATCTGCAAGTACGCCCTTGATCCCGTAAGCCGCACCCAGCACACGGGTAATGCACTCGCTTTTCAGCGCCGTCTGGATCACGCCGGCCGCACTTGCGTTGATGACCGCAGTCGGTCCGCCGGACTGGCCGATGATGCAGGCTCCCTTTAATTCGCTCATTCGTTCGTTCCTTTCTTTCCGGTACTATCCGGGAATCCTACCGCAGTGCGCTCAAGCCTTTCCGTCGCAGCCAAGCACATCAATCATCTTGTGTTTGACCATATCCGTGACCGCATCGCGCGCAACGCCGAGATACTTCCTGTAGTCGAAGTTCTCCGGGTGCTCTGCAAGGTGCTTCCGGATCTCACCCGTCATGGCGAGGCGAATGTCCGAATCGATATTGATCTTGCAGACTGCCATGGAGGCTGCGCGGCGCAGCTGCTCCTCCGGAACGCCCATGGCTCCCGGAACGTTTCCGCCGTATTCATTGACCATCTTAACGAACTCCTGCGGAACGGAGGATGCGCCGTGCAGGACGATCGGAAATCCCGGGAGACGCTTTGCCACTTCCTCCAGAATGTCGAAACGAAGCTGCGGCTTTGTTCCGGGCTTAAACTTGAATGCACCGTGTGAAGTGCCGATTGCGATCGCAAGGGAGTCACAGCCCGTCTTTGAAACAAATTCCTCAACCTGCTCCGGCTTCGTATAGGAAGAATTCTCACTCGCCACTTCATCCTCGATGCCTGCGAGCGATCCGAGTTCCGCCTCCACGACAACGCCGTGGGCGTGGGCGTATTCGACGACCTTGGCGGTCTCCTCGATATTCTCCTCAAACGGGCGGGAGGACGCGTCGATCATGACGGAAGTGTAGCCCTCTTCTACAAACTGACGGCAGACCTCGAAGTCCGCCCCGTGATCCAGGTGCAGTGCGATCGGGATTTCCGGGTGGTCGTGCGCGGCTGCCTCCGCAAGCTTTCGCAGATATGTATTACCTGCATAGACCCTTGCGATGGCAGAGGCCTGAAGGATGATCGGCGCATGTAGCTCCGATGCCGCGGTGATCAGGCCCTGAATGGTCTCCATGTTGTTGACATTAAACGCACCGATGGCGTAGCCGCCCTCATACGCTTTTTTGAACATTTCCTTTGTAGTTACGATCGGCATAACTCTGCTCCTCCCTTTGCGCTTCTGATTCCGTCTCAGGGACCATTCTCCGGACGGTATTATTCCTGTTTGCTCCTTATATCAGCCGAGAACGAATTCCTTCATCACGGAAAGGTCTGACCGAATTAATTCTTCATAGGTTCCCTGGTCTTTCAGCGGGTCATTACAATAAAAGTTTTCCGAGATCCACCAGCCTGAAAAACCCATATCAAGGCAGTGCTGCACTGTCTGTTTCAGGTGTCCCCTTCCCCTGCCCATTGGCCAGGATCCGGCACCCTCCGGCGGCATGTCCTTCATATGGATATGATCCACCGCCTTACGGCCAAGTATCTTCAGGTCATCGATCGGATCGCCAGTCGAAAACTTGATCGGGTTTCCGAGGTCATAGCAGAGCGTCAGCTCCGGTCCGACTGCATCAAGTACATACTGCAGTACACTTACCGGCGCAACGCATTCCCACGCAATCCGGATGCCGAGCTCCCGGCCGATTTTGCAGGCTTTTTGCATGGTGGCTGCCGTGTTCTCTGCTTCCTCATGTGTATGGATCGTACAGCTGTCGTAACTGGTGAGCTGCAGAATGGGGATTTTCATGTCACGGCAGGCCTCCGCACCCTTTCTGATACTCTCGAGAGCGGCGTCGTTCAGCGGGTCACCTGCGGGGAGCTGTGTCCCGCCCTGCCGCACCAGGGTAAAGAGATGCAGCGACTGAAATTCGACCCCGGCATTCTGCGCTGCGTCCAGATAGGCCCTTTGGACCGCCGGATCATTCAGCGGAAATCCGTTTTTTGATCCGCCCGCATCGCCCAGTTGAATGCCATCAAACCCCAATCTGCCGGCCTCAAGGATCGCCTCTGTGCCTTCAACATCCATGCACCATTCACAGATCGCAAATTTCTGTTCAGTCGTTTGCATTTGTATATCCATGCTGCTTTCTCCAGAAATGATTCAGCGTAACGGCCGTACGCATTGCCTCTTCCCCTTCGATTTCATATCCTTCCGGAAGGTCAATGTCGAAGTGGAACTTCATTAATGCGCGTTCCTGGTTGAACATCATCGGCATGCCGCCAACCACTTTAAGCCCGCGCGCCATGGCGGCCTTCTGCAGCTTTGTCACCGGATTATATACGACATCCGCCACTGTGCAGTGTGCCGGAAGCTTTTCGATGAAGGCAAGGTCTTCATCGGAATAATCATCTGTGCCGCTTGCGATGCCAAGGCTCGTGCAGTTAACGACGATATCCATATTTTCAGCGTATTTTTGGATGTTTTCCGTCGTCATCGTATCCGATATAACAGGGATGTCAAAGTGTCTGCGCAGGATCTCCGCTATACTCTCTGCTTTTGCGACGGTGCGGTTTAGAATCACCATCTCCTTTGTTCCCTTTTTGCAGATCTCCGCAGCGATCGGCCCCGTTACGGCGCCCGCACCCAGGATCAGTGCGCGCCCGTCAAATTTCGCGCCTGCCTGTTCCAGAGAAATTGCCATTCCTGCGCCGTCCAGTCCGATGCCGATCAGCTTTCCTTCGCGGATTTTCACATGGTTCACGCTTTGGAATTCTCTTGAAAACTCATCGCATTCGTCAAGATACTGTATGATATCTGTCTTATGCGGCGTCGCAATATCAAAACCGACGACACCAAGGTATTTGCAGCACTCGATGAATTTCGGCAGCTCACCCTTCTTTACGATCGCATATTGATTGATCGCATTGACATGCGCCAGCTCATACATTGCATTATGGATATACGCCGCCGTCGCATGGTCGAGCGGATCGCCGATCTGAAACAGGAGTTTCGTATCCAGGTTATACTTCATTCTCATATTCGTTTCCTCAGAATTCCACTACTACTTTGGTGATATCCTTCTTTTCCGCAAGGTTGCATGCAAATGCTTCTGCGGTCTTCTCAAACGGGAAGATCCGCGGTCCGATCTTCATAAGATCCACCGTGCCGTTCTCCATCAGCCCGATCGCTTTCTGGAACATGTGGTGATAACGGAACACGGTTCGGATATCAACTTCGAGCCGCGAGAGCTCATTAAACACATACGGAGTCTCTGCCGTGATATTTCCGACCTGTACAATCACGCCTCCCCGCTTCACCAGCGTCACCGCCTGCACAGCCGTCTTCGGAGAACCGGCTGTCTCAAAGACGATGTCGACCCCCCTGCCATCCGTCAGCTGTGCGATGCGTTCCGTTGTGTCTTCCTTCGCCGCACAGATCGTTTCATCCGCTCCCAGAAGCTTTGCCTTATCCAGCCTGTTCTCAAAAATATCCGATACATACACCTTGTCGATCCCGTCTGCACGGCATGCGAGAAGTGTCATCAGGCCGATCGTTCCGGTCCCGAGGATCGCGGCAGTCTTGCCGGGCCCCGCTTCGCCGCGCGATGCCGCATGCAGCCCAACCGCAAACGGCTCGATCATAGCGCCTTCCAATGTTGTGATACTATCAGGCAGTCGATATGTCCACGCCGCCGGATACGTCATCAGCTGACGCATCGCCCCCTGGTCCGGCGGTGAAGAAATGAACTTTACATCCGGACAGATATTATAGCGGCCGCTCCTGCAGAACTCACACTTCCCGCAGGGGATGCCGGGCTCCATCACCACCTTGTCCCCAGGCTTAAGATGCGTGACATTTTCTCCAACTTCCGAGATGATACCCGCGCATTCATGCCCAAGGATAAACGGCTCCGTCACAACGCGTCTGCCGATTCTCCCGAATTCGTAAAAGTGCATGTCCGATCCGCAGATGCCGACATGCTTCATCTGGACAACTACATCATCTTTTCCGCAGGGAGCGACATCGCAGTCCCCGATCCTGATATCCTGCGTACCCATTAAATATGCTGCTTTCGTCTGCATTGTTACCCCCTGTGTCTGTTTCAGTCTGAGGGGCTGCCGCACACCGCGACAGCCCCTTCCCCCAGTTATTATCCGGGATCAGAACATATTATGAATTTGCCTTGATATCCTCAATGATGGGTCCGAAGACTTCATCGTTGATATACTTCTCATTGATCATGTCTTCCATTGCCTTGTAGAAGGAATCCATGTCGATGTCGCTCTGCTCGATGACCTCAACGCCGTTGGCTTCCAGAACGCCGATGCCGTCCGCTTCATACTGTGCGTAAAGTACACCGTAGTCTTCCTCGCCCATGTGCTTCTTCATCTGGCCTGCCATGAGTGTCTTGTAGTCATCCGGAAGCGCGTCCCATGCGGTGGGGTTCGTGTAGAAGGAAGAAATCAGGTAGCTGTGATCCGTCTTGTAGAACTTATCAAGCTGCTCATAGAGCTTCTGGGAAACCGTGTTTGCAAGCGGGTTGTCCTGGCCCTGTACGACACCGGTCTGCAGTGCGGTGTACAGTTCGCTGAATGCGATCGGAACAGGTGTGCAGCCCATCGCGCCGATGATGTCTTTCCAGACCTGGGGCTCCATACATCTGATCTTGATGCCCTTTGCCTTGAACTCATCGGGGCTCTTGCAGAGATCAACACCCTTGGTGGAAAGGCAGCGGGAACCATAGTAGTTTGCGCCGAGGATCAGGAGGCCCTTTTCTTCCAATGCAGCGTGAAGCTCTTTCGCCTTATCGCTGCTCGCAAGATAATTCAGGATCTCCTCAGGAGTCTTGAACAGATAAGGGAGCGAGAAAACGCCGAACTCCGGAACATAAGCGGAAATGGAAGAAATGTTGCTGGTCATAAGCTGTGCGGTGTTGTTTCTGACCAGTTCCAGCGCATCCATCTCAGAACCAAGCTCCTGGTTCCAGTGGATATCCAGTGTAAAGTTACCGCCGGTCTTCTCCGCGATCTCATCGGCCATGTTCTTGAGAGCGACCGACTGCGGGTTGTCTGCAGGGCTGTTTGCAGCAACGGTCCATACAATCTTGTCTGTGGAAGTAATTGCCACATCCGGATCACCAGCCGGATCTCCGTCACGATAGACGATGGACGCCGCAGGCTCTGCGACAATCACAAGGTCTGCCGCGGGCTCAGCTGCAGGTGCCTCAGCTGCAGGTGCCTCGGCTGCGGGCGCTTCGGCTGCAGGTGCAGCCGGTGCAGGTGCTGCTGCCGGAGCGGGGGCTGTCGCGCATGCCGCAAGAGACATCGCCATAGCTCCTGCCACTACAAGTGCTTCAATTTTCGTGATCATTTTTCTCATAATTTCCCTCCAATATGCTTATGAGTTTTCTATCGCACATATACCCTTAGAGCATGCCGACCAGCTTCGGCAGTGTCAGTGTTACTCCGGGGACATATGTAACAACCGCAAGTGCAATGAACATGGGGATCAGCCAGGGGACCACATAGGATACGACCTTCTTGAAGTCGGTATTGGTACTGCCCGCCAGCATGAACAGTGAGGAGCCATACGGCGGCGTCATCAGACCGATCATCATGTTGAGGACTGTGATAACACCCAGCTGAATCGGATGAATGCCGACCTGTATTGCCAGCGGCTGCAGGATCGGAACCATCAGGAGCATCGCCGCTGTGGAATCGAGGACCATTCCCATAAACAGATAAATGATATTGATCAGAAGCAGGATCAGGTACTTGTTCATCGTGATTGCCGTGATGCCTGCAACAAGCTTATCGCCCAGGTGCTCAAACTGCAGTACCCAGCCGAACAGCGTCGCTGCGGACACAATCGACAGCGCCGGGACGATGCCTGCAACCGTGTTGTCGATCGTCTCCCAGACATTGATGGGCTTCATATTCCTGTAAACAAAGAGACAGATGAACAGCGCATATGTAACCGCCACGCAGGATGCCTCTGTGGGCGTGAAATAGCCTGACATGATTCCGCCGAGAATGATGACGGGAAGGAGCAGTGCCCAGAAGCTTCTTCTGGTACAGGTGAGAAGCTCCTTCATGGTCGCTTTCTGATGCACCTGATAATGCTTTCTCTTTGCGACCAGATACACACCGATCCCCAGGATTATGCCAATGACAACACCAGGTCCGATACCCGCGATGAAGAGCGTCCCGACGGAAACGCTTGCGATGGATCCGTAAATGACCATCGGTATGGACGGAGGAACGATCGGGCCCATGGTGGCAGACGCAGCAGTGATACCGAAGATCGTCGCTTCGTCGTATCCCTCATCCCGCATCGCTTTAATCTCGATATTGCCAAGACCCCCGACGTCTGCAAGCGCCGAGCCGGACATGCCGGAGAAGATGAAGGATGCAAGGATGTTCACGTAGGCAAGGCCGCCCGGAAGATGCCCCAGCGCGGCGCGGCAGAAATTAAAGATCCTGTCCGTGATTCCGCCGTTGTTCATGACGATCCCCGCCGCCATGAACATCGGGATCGCCAACAGCACGAAGTTATTCAGCGATCCGTACATTTTGGCGATGATCGCCATGTTGTTGATGCCGCCGTGCAGCCAGGCGTAAGCCAGCCCGCTAGTCAGCAACGCCACGTATATTGGCGCGCCGAAAGCAAGAAAAACAACGAAAATGATCAGATAGACCCAAAATGCAAAGCTCAGTCCCATGATCATGCCTCCTTTCTGCCGATTCCGGCCGCTTTAAATGCCGGAATATGCACCTGGACCATCTTCTGGAAATTCCGGACTACATTCAGGATCGAAGCGATCGCCACTACCGAAGAGCACAGACCCTGGTTCAATCCCAGTGCAAAGGTGTTGGTCACGGAAACATAATCGATATAAATGATCGCGTAGATACTGACCCAGACGAACAGCACGATGGTCACGATATCCCAGAAGATTGCGAAGGCGCAATCGATCTTTTCGCCGAGTTTCTCGGTCAGGATCGTGATGCGGATGTGTTTATCGTACTTTGTGCCGAACGACAGTCCCAGGAAGACCATCCAGATGTAACACAGTCTCGCTGCCTCCTCTGTCCAGAACAGCGGCCGATTGGCGACACGGGTGATAATGCCGGCCAGAACCACAAAGAACAGTATGACGCAAAAGATGCTCATTCCCATTCTTTCAATGTGTGCATCAAAAAAACGCAACAGCTTCTTCATTTAAACCATTCCCCTCTTTTATGAATCCTGTGTTATCCTTTAAACCCCAGCTTTTCCGATACGAGGCGGTAAGCCGGCATATAAAGCCCCATTTTTTCGCCGATCCGCACCGGCTCGTAGATCTGCGCATCGATCTCGCATTCCCTTCCGGCTGCCCAGTCCCTTTGCATGGAGGTGGTGGCTCCGTATTCCATGTTGTCCACCCTGCTCATAATATCGGCAGTCTGATCCTCCTCGTAGACATAACCTTTCATATCCGCGATATTGAGCAGCTCTCGAATGCAGCACGCTATCAGTGCGCGCTGCGGGCCGGGATGCCTGATTTCCCCCATCGGCGTATTGAAAAAGCAGTTTGTCGCACTGATTGCAGAAACGCACATAAACTTGCGGAAGATATCCTGCCCGATATTGTCGCTGATCTCTACCTTTACACCCGCGTTGCGGATCGTCTCCGCGAGATTCTCCAGCTCAGCGCTGTGCATGCATCCGCCGCTCAGTTCGCCCATCAGAAGACCGCCGGTGTTCCCGGCGATGTTGGCGATCACACCCGGCTCCCTGATAAAAGCCGAAATATAGATCGCGCCGCCCAGCACGATTCCCGTGTGAACATGCTCCGCGATGTGCTCTCCGACGTCCAGGCCGTTGAGGACAGGAAGAATAAAGGTATTCTCATGTGCGGCGCGCTCAATAAACGGATAAAGATCTCCAAGCGAATAGTCCTTCACACATACAAAGATCACGTCAGCCTTGTCCTGATACTCCGCACAGGTCATTGCCTTCGCATCTTTAATGCAGATGTCTCCGAAGGGAGAATCAATGATGCGCAGTCCATTTTCGCGGATTGCATCCAGATGCTTTCCGCGCGCAATGAACGTCACGTTTTCGCCCTTATAGGCGAGATATCCGCCAAGGCAGCCTCCGACGGCGCCGGCACCTAACACCAGGAACTTTTTAATGATGCCTCTCCTTTCCTCTGTAATGCGCAGTTCTGATCTTCCGCTTACTGCAGCCCGATATCATACATAGAATCTATAAGCAAATCCCGTGCCAAAGTTCGTCTTCGGTTACACTTTTTTTATAAAACTCCTCATTTTTAGCATTCATATTGTCCCCGCACGGCATTTTACATTTGGCTGTTTACGGAATATAATGAATTTGAACTGTTCAAAATGTCACAGTTGTTCAATTTGTCCCTGATGAACACTTACTGAACAAACGACCGGGAGGCGTACGCCATGACTGATTCCGCGCCGATCAGGACTGCCGCAAGACCCACCGAGGATCTCCTTCAGAGGAAAAAGAAAGCCTGGGAAGACTTTTTTGATCACGGCATTGAGCCATCCCCGGACATCATTCCTCCAGCTGTTCTGGACTCCTGGAAAAGGAGTCTCTCCTATGGCCTGAATCCGCGGGGCATCACCCCAAAATACGATTCTCCCGATGAATTTCGCAGACGCTTTGCGCGCATGCGCGATGTCGTTAACGCCTCGACTCTTCTTTTCGAAACACTCGTCCGGGAATCAGGAAGCGGCCGCGTATCCATTGAGCTGTATGATAACGAGCTGGTACTCCTGCATATCTTCGGCGACTCAGAACACATACGCAAGGTTCACAACCCCTATATGAAGCCGGGACTTTACCGGGGCGAAAACTACGCCGGCACAACCTCCATGGTCTTTGTCATGAAGGATCGCAAGCCGTACCGTCTGGTCGGCCAGGAGCATTTTGGCGCAGGACTTGATACCAGGATCTGCACGGCTGTTCCCATCTGCGGGAACAACGGCGAGATTCTCGCAATCGTAAACCTGGCGGAACGCGTCGGCGCTGTCGAGGATGGTGATTTCACCATGGTAACGCTCCTCGCGCTCGCAAAGGGCGTAGAGTACAATCTTCAGCAAATTCAAATCCGACGTGACCTGCTCGACGCAAACGCCTTCAACCAGGTCGTCGTCAATGAGCTCGCGAGCGGCGTTATGCATTTGCTGCCGGACGGCAGCATCCGTCAGTCCAATAAAACACTGGATGTCCAGCTCTATCCGTCTGGCGGCTCCGCGCAGGGCAGAAGTATCCGGGATGTCCTCGGAGAGGATAATCCGGTTACCCGCATGCTCGAGGAAAGGAATTTTTCCGTTGCCCGCGAGGCGCTGCTCACTGTTGGAGGACAGCCGAAACGCTGTTCCATCATGCTGCATCCTATCTACTCCGCCTCAAACGATTACCGCGGCGCTGTGGCAGTTCTAAATTTTCTTCCGGACATCCAGGGCGCCGTGGAAAGCCGCAGCGGCTGGAACGCAATCTTCACACTGGAAAGTATTGTGGGCGAGAATCGCCTGTTCCGACGTGCGGTGGAAATTGCACGGCAGACAGCCACCATCTCAGCCAACACCTTGATAGAAGGAGAAAGCGGCACCGGGAAAGAGGTTTTCGCTCAGGCGATCCACAACGCAAGCGCCTATCGCAATGGACCTTTTGTCAGCATCAACTGTGCCTCCATCCCAGCCTCGCTTTTTGAAAGCGAGTTGTTCGGTTATGAGGGCGGCGCCTTTACAGGTGCCGGCAAAAAAGGACAACCCGGCAAATTTGAACTTGCCAACGGAGGCACCATCTTTATGGATGAGATCAATTCTCTGCCGCTCGATATGCAGGCAAAGGTCCTCCGGGTTTTACAGGATAAGCGCGTCACTCGCGTGGGCGGCACAAACAGCAAGCGGCTTGATCTGAAGATCATCGCCGCCAGCAATGCAGATCTGTTTTCACTTGTTAAAAAAGGAATGTTTCGCGATGATCTCTTTTATCGCATCAATGTTATCAAAATAGATATCCCGCCGCTTAGGGAGCGCAAAGACGATATCCCACTGCTTGTCGAATATACCTTAAAGCGTCCCGGCAGCTATCATGCCGGTGCCGTGTTCTCGCAGGATGCAATGGACGAGCTCTGTCGCTATGACTGGCCCGGCAATATCCGTGAACTGGAAAATGTGATCGAACGATCATTGATCAACATGACAATCCGCGGCGATACGATCGTCAGGGCGGACGACATCGCAATCCTGCAGCCCTCCAATACTCCACGCCCCACCGAGGAGCAGGACACCTTGCGGCGAAGGACCCCCGGCAGGAGACATCTCACCTCGGAAGAGGTGCAGAGCGCCCTTATGGCTACGCAAGGAAATATTTCCAAGGCAGCGCTTAAGCTTGGCATCTCCCGTAACACACTGTACAAATTCATCCGGGAGAACAACATCACCATCTGACTGCCGGCTCATTATCTGTGTTTTGCCACCCTTAAGCCGTCACGATGTCCTTGATTCGAATATCATTGTCTTCGCAGACTACCTGCGGCAGCTCCTGCTCCGCAAAGGCGATGAGAATTGTCGTCGGCGCACACGCTCCGGCAGCCGCAGACATACCCTGATGCAGCGTGTCCAAACTTCTCTCGGTCGTATGGGCGGCTCCATATTCCGCCAGATACCGGTCATAATATCCCCCGCCGTGCCCGAGCCTTCCGCCGTCCCTGTCAAAAGCAACGCATGGAACCAGGATCACGTCGATCTCTTCCGGTGTAACTATATCGGATTTATCTTTTACGGGAGACTGTATGCCGTATGGGCCCTTTTCCCATGTATCCGGCCCGTGCGGTACCGCAGCGTGCATCACGCCGCCCGCCGGGGCGACCGGAAACGCGATGCGCTTTCCCTGCCTCCTTGCCCATTCGTGGAATTCCGACAGATCCGCCTCATCCCACGCTGCAGCGTAGGAAAAGATCGTTCCCGCCTCCTGCAGCGCCGGCATACTTTTCAGTCGTTCGCATATGATATGGTTCTTTTCGGCCCGCAGCGCATCGGTGAGCACCCGGCGGCGTGCGAGCGCAACCCTGCGCTGCGCTTCCTTGCAGGGCACGCGGAAATTCCTGCGCACATCGCCAGCCAGATACAGCGAACCGAAGGCGACGACCGGGGCGCCTTCCGCGAGCGCGCGCCGAAGCGCCTCCTGCATGTCTGTGACCGCCTCTGCCTGCGCTCCCCGCTCCCGCAGTCGCTTTGCCAGTTCCTCTCCCGGCATCGCACGCGGCGAATCTGGCGTCACGCAGACATATCTCGCGCCGCAGGGCGCAAGAGTATCCAAGATCTTCTCCACATCCTTGTCCGCAAGGATCCCGATCAGAAACGTGACCTGCTGCCCGGGAAGGTACGCATTTAAGGACTCCGCAAGCGCCTCCGCGCACTGGGGGTTGTGCCCGCCGTCCAGAATAAGGAGCGGCTCCCTGCAGAGGACTTCGAACCGCGCCGGCCACTGCACGTCGGCCAGCCCCTCCTCCACGGCTTCCTGCGGAACCGCAAAGCCCCGCTCCCGCAGCACGTCGATCACCGTCAGCACGGTCGATGCGTTGCGCAGCTGGTACTCCCCGAGAAGGGAGAGCCGGTATGTGTTTCCCCGCACCGAAAAGCGCTGTCCGGAGAGGTCTTTTTGGAACGGCGTGATCTCTGCGTGACGCGCAATGTGCAGCCGGCATTTCTTCTCTTCACAAATGCCCCGGATGACCCGCAGGGCCTCCTCGTCGCTCTCGTAGCAGACGACATCGCTCCCGTGCTTGATGATGCCGCCCTTTGCTGCGGCAATCTCCGGGAGCGTATTCCCGAGATACTCCGTGTGCTCCAGCCCGAGGTTCGTGATGACCGCCACTTCCGGCGCGTCGATCACGTTCGTGGAATCAAAGGTCCCGCCCAGGCCGACTTCCAGCACGACAAAATCGCACCTCTCTTCCGCGAAATATACCATCCCGATCGCCGTGATAAGCTCAAACTGGCTGGGGTGATCCTCCATGGCATCCGCCTGCGCCGCGACCTGCGCGGTGATGCGGCAGAGCGCCTCCTCTGTGATATATTCTCCATTCACCTGGATCCGTTCACGGAAATCCTCGATATATGGGGACGGATAAAGCCCCGTCCGGTAACCCGCGGCGCGCAGGATCCGCTCCAGCATGGCGCAGGTCGATCCCTTGCCGTTGCTTCCCGCCACATGAATAAAGCGGAGGCGCTTCTGCGGATCTCCGAGCCTTCGCAGCAGTTCCTCCGTCCGTCCGAGCCCCAGCTTCCACTGGCTCCAGGTATGCCGGTTGATATATTCGATTGCTTCCTGTACCGTCATGTTTTCCTGTCTCCGACGCTTCCGCCTCGGCCGTTCCCCGTAAATTTCGACATTCTCCGGAGAAGGGGAGATGCGACCGTGCCGATCACCGCACCCTTGAGAATCGCGATGAGGATCCGCGGGATAAGTGCGCCGTAGATCAGTGCGGGCGTGTAATAATGATAGATTTTTGCGTCCGTATAGATGGCAAAGGTGTTGAACACCATGATCAGCAGCTCCATAGCGATGAAGATCACCACCACCTGCCGCGGCGTGTTGTTAAAGCCGGAGCGCTTTGCGATGATCCCGGCCGCCAGCCCGCAGACAATAAACGGCAGGACCCAGAGCGGCGTCGTCGCCGTGATCCCATAGCTGAAAAACTGGTATAAAAAGATACCGACCGCGCCAACTGCCATGCCGTCCACCGGGCCGTACATCAGCGCCGCAAACAGGACCGGCAGGTCCTCCAGCGAGATCTTCATCGCGTTTCCGATGCGGATGGAGACAAAGCCCAGCACCACGCACATCGCCGCGAGCATCGCGTCAATTGAAAGCTGCGTTGTGGATCGTTTCATCCCACGGCCTCCCTCTAATAGCTTTGCCGGTTTGTCTCCTCGCGCTGTCTTCCCTGCGCGCGCCTTGCGGCCTCGAGCACATGTTTTACCAGCACACAGGTCGTGACCGAGCCGACACCGCCGGGCACCGGCGAAATCGCTTTCACCTTCGGTGCGACGCGGTCGAAGTCCACGTCGCCGGACACGCCGCCCTTCGCCTCGTCCCAGTTGATGCCGACGTCGATGATCACCTGTTCCGGATTCGTATACTCCTCCGTGACAAGGTGGAGTCTGCCCGCCGTCGCGATCAGGATATCGGCATCTCTTGCCGCGGCGGGGATGTCCGTCGACCTTGTATGGCAGATCGTGACCGTCGCATTCTCCCGCATCAGAAGCATGGCGACCGGCCGCCCGATCACGAGGGATCTTCCGATCACCGTCACGCGCTTGCCCGTAGTATCGACATCGTAATGGCGCAGGATCTCCATGACCGCTTGCGCCGTGCACGGTGCAAAACCGATGTCGGAGCCGGTAAAAACGCCGGCGAGCGACAGATCCGTGCAGCCGTCCACATCCTTTTCCGGAGCAAGGTCCCGTCTCGCCTTCTCCTTGTTGAGCTGCGCGGGGAGCGGCCGGAACATCAGGATCCCGTGAATATCCGGATCCGCATTCACCTCGTGAAGCTTTTTGTCAAAAGCCGACTGAGACACGTCGCGCGGCAGTATCACCTGTACGACACGTACGCCGACGCTGTCGCACCGCTTCATGGCGCCGCGCTCATAGGCGAGGTCCTCCTCCTGCTCTCCCACACGGAAGATGCAGAGCGTCGGGATGATGCCCGCCGCCTTCAGCCTCTCGGCTTCCTGCATCATCTGCGCCGTCATCGCATCCGCGACCGGTTTTCCCTTCAGAATTTCAGCCATTACCACCTGCTTTTCCTTATCTGCACCAGCACCTCCGCAAAGGTCAGCTTCGCAAGCTGTCCGTACTCCTCCAGCATCCGGTCCGCTTCGTCCTCCAGTTCCCGCGCATAATCCTCATCCTGCATCATCTTTGTGTTGATGAATACGTTGACGGATGCGGCCTGCATGGCTGACTGACACAGCACGGCGCCGCACGCCGCGTCCGAGAGTGCGATCTTCGTTCCCTTCAGAGAAAAAGCGCGGATCAGCTCCAGCGCGCTGCAGCAGGTCCGCATGATCTCCATCGGCGGCCGGCACGCCTCCCGCAGGGCATCTTCCATGATCTTTTCTCTGTCCTGCGCGGATTTCGGAATGCGGTATGCCGCCGCGAGCGGCGCAAATGCCTCCGCATCCGCATCGACAAGCTGCAGGAACCTCTCCCGCAGCGCCTGCGCGCGCTCCATCAGGGACCGCACATCGTACTCCACGTCCCGGTATTCTTTCTTGCCGACGGTGAGCTCGCCCACCATGTCGCCCAGGGAGATTGCGATCGCGCCGACCAGGGCGGATGCACCCCCGCCGCCCGGCGTCGGGGACGGCGATGCCATTGCTGCCGTGAATTCTTCGATCGTCGTATCCAGTAAGCTCATCCTGTCCTCCTTCTCCGAGGTCGGCCCCGTTGCTTAAAACAATCCGGAGATCACACCGTTCTCATCGACGTCGATCTTCTCCGCCGCCGGTACCTTCGGAAGGCCGGGCATTGTCATGATATCGCCCGTCAGGGCAACGATGAAGCCCGCGCCCGCGGAGACCTTCAGGTTCCGCACCGTCACGGTAAAGCCCTTCGGCGCGCCAAGGAGCGCCGGGTCGTCGGAGAAGGAATACTGCGTCTTTGCCATGCAGATCGGGAGCTCTCCGAAGCCGAGCTCCTCCAGCTGCGCCGCCTGCTTCTTCGCGTTCGGCGTAAGCTGCACGCCGTCCGCATGGTAGATCTTTTTGCAGATCTGCTCCAGCTTCTCTCCGATCGTCAGATCCAGGGGATAGGACTGACGAAATTCATTTTTCTCCTCGCACAGGCGGACGACCTCCTCCGCCAGAGCAATGCCGCCTTCGCCGCCCTTTGCCCACACTTCGGAGAGTGCGACCTTTACGCCGAGCTCCCTGCACTTTTCTTCCACCAGCGCAAGCTCCGCAGCCGTGTCCGTCGGGAACGAATTGATCGCGACGACACAGGGAAGCCCGAAGACATTCTTCATATTGCCCACATGCTGCAGGAGGTTCGGCAGGCCTTTCTCCAGCGCCGCAAGATTCTCCTTGTTCAGATCCGCCTTCGCGACGCCGCCGTGATACTTCAGGGCGCGCACCGTCGCGACCATGACAACCGCCGACGGATGAAGATCCGCCATGCGGCATTTGATATCCAGAAATTTTTCCGCACCGAGATCCGCCGCAAAGCCCGCCTCCGTCACGACATAGTCGCCGATCTTCAGGGCCATCCTTGTCGCGGTCACGGAGTTGCAGCCGTGCGCGATATTGGCGAACGGCCCGCCGTGGATCAGCGCCGGCGTCCCCTCGAGCGTCTGCACGAGGTTCGGCTTGAGCGCATCTTTAAGGAGCGCCGTCATGGCACCCTCCGCCTTTAAGTCGTGCGCGGTCACCGGCTTCCCGTCGTAAGTGTATGCGACGATGATCCGGCTAAGGCGCGCCTTCAGATCCATAATGTCAGACGAAAGACACAGCACGGCCATGACTTCGGACGCGACTGTGATGTCAAATCCGTCCTCCCGCGGGACGCCCTGCATCCTGCCGCCGAGGCCGTCCACAATATTCCGCAGCTGGCGGTCATTCATATCGAGCGCGCGCTTCCAGGTGATCTGCTTCACATCGATCCCGAGCGCGTTGCCCTGCTGAATATGATTGTCCAGCATCGCGGCAAGGAGGTTATTCGCCGCGCCGATTGCATGAAAGTCCCCGGTGAAATGCAGGTTGATGTCTTCCATCGGAACGACCTGCGCGTGTCCGCCGCCCGCTGCGCCGCCCTTGATGCCGAACACCGGACCGAGGGAAGGCTCCCTGAGCGCGACGATCGCGTTTTTCCCGATCCTGCGAAGGCCGTCCGTCAGGCCGACAGACGTCGTCGTCTTGCCCTCGCCCGCGGGCGTCGGCGTGATCGCCGTGACGAGGATCAGCTTCCCGTCCTTTTTGTCCGCATGGTCCTTCAGGAAGGCATAGTCGATCTTTGCCTTGTAGTTTCCGTACTGCTCAATGTACTTTTCATCGATTCCGGCCGCCGCCGCGATCTCTGTAATTTTTTTCTTTTCGCACGCCTGTGCGATCTCGATATCCGATCTGATCTCCATGCTTATCTCTCCCTGAAGTCCATCCGTTTTCTCATTTCCGGCTATGCGCTCCGGCTCATATCTCACTATATCGGGGCGCACCCGTTATGACAAATTCATTTATTTCATGACAGATATTATCGTTTGTTTATACCGGGCGCTGTCTGTCGCTCTCCGTTTAGACGGATACCCAATAACATATTATAATGAGAAACGGAGCGATATGCCATGAATACTTCCCTTTATGACGAATTGAACAGATACCTCTCCGAGGGCCTTTATCCGCTGCATATGCCGGGACATAAGCGCCTCCCCGGCGCCGAAGGCGATGCAGCGGCCGATAAGCACGGGGCTTTGCCGTATCCGGAGGCTTTCCAAAAGCTCCCGTTTGAGATGGATGTCACGGAACTCCCCGGGACCGATAACCTGCATGACGCGAAGGGAATCCTGCGGGACGCAATGCTGCGCACTGCGAGGCTTTATGGGGCGGCCTGCACCTTCTATCTCGTCGGCGGAAGCACCGCCGGGATCCTCGCGGGGCTCCACGCGCTCGTTCCGTTCGGGAGCAAAATCCTGTGTGCGCGAAACTGTCACAAATCTGTCTATCACGCGGCGGAGCTTTTACATCTTCAGGTCGTCTTTCTCGATCCGCCGGTTCTTCCCGACTTCGAAATTGCCGGGAGCATCCCCCCGGGGACCGTCGCCGCCGCGTTTGCCGCACACCCGGACGCAGCCGCACTCGTCCTTACATCGCCGACCTATGAAGGCGTCGTATCCGACATCCGCAAGATCGCGGATCTGTGCCGCGCCGCGGGCGCAAAGCTGTTTGTCGACGAAGCGCACGGCGCGCACCTCGGACTCTTCGAGAAGGACTATTTCCCCGAAAGCGCCCTGCACCTCGGCGCCGATCTTGTCGTGCAGAGCGCCCACAAGACGCTGCCGGCGCTGACGCAGACCGCTTTTTTGCATATTCCTTCCCTGCAGGGCGCTGACGGCGCCGCCGCAGCCGCGGATCCCGATGCCGTTGCAAGGAGCCTCTCCGTCTTTGAGACCTCTTCCCCCTCCTATCCGCTTCTCGTCTCACTCGATGCCTGCACGACGTTTCTCCGGGAAAACGGCGGGTCGTATTTTGCCCGCTGGCGGAGTATGCTGGAGGATTTTTACGAAGAGACCCGCGCGCTCCGGAATATCCGCATATTCCGCGGCGAGGGGCAGGCCGTCTTTGCCTTTGACCCTTCGAAGCTCCTGATCCGCTCCTCATTGGAGGGTGCAAGGCTTGCCGAGATTCTCCGGGAGCGCTTCGGATTCGAGACGGAGATGCACGGCGGGAACAATGTCCTCGCGATGACAACCGGAATGGATGATCCCGCAGCCTTAAAAAGGCTGTCACAGGCGCTGCGCACCCTTGACGGCGATACTTTTCGCGCAGGCGAAGCCCGCGCCTGTCCGCCGCTTCCTGCCGGCGGTTTTTCCGGGCCTTCTCCCGTTTCCATCTTTGACGCCCTGCACGCGGAGACGGAAACCGTCCCCAAAGAAAAAGCGGCCGGCCGGATCCTGGCAGAATATCTCTGCCCTTATCCGCCCGGCATACCGCTTCTATCGCCCGGAGAGGTCATCCCCGAAGCGCTGTTATCTCATTCTTATTTCCGTGAAGTGAAGACTGTCCGTGTCATGCATACCGGTTCACGACTTCCGTGATGCGCGGCAGGATCTGCGACTTGCGCGACAGGATGTCCTTCTGGAAGCTGTGCTCCTCGCCCTTTTTGTTCGGAAAGGCCTCGAATGCCCACTCCGCGCGGTCGCCGGAAGCAAAGATGATCGAGCCGTTCTCCAGGATGCTGGTGTATGCCGCTACGCACAGGTCAAGGCGCTTTTTCCTGCAGAACTGATCGATCGCATGCTGGATCGCGACACTCTGCCTGCGGATCTGCGCCGTGTCCGTCACGATGATCTGCGAGATCGCCGTGTTGACCCCCTGCAGATCAAAGAGCTTGAAGTCGACGCCCAGCTGCTCGTACATGGTCTTGTCGCCGTTTGCGGACGTGACTGCAAACATCTCCTTCGCAAATTCCTCAATATCGAGATTCGCAAGCGCCCCGAGGATATTTGCCGTCTCCTTGTCCTTTGGCGTCGTCGTCGGCGAATGGAAATCCATCGTGTCGGACAGGAGCGCGCCCAGAAGGAGCCCGGCGATATTCGGCGGCATCGGAATCTGGTTCTCCCGGTAGATTGTCGCCACGATCGTGGCGCTTGAGCCGACGATCTCGTTCCGGAAGCTGACGGGGCGGCTTGTGGAGAAGTCGTTGATCCTGTGGTGATCGATGACCTCCAGGACCTGCGCCTTCTCGACCGCACGCACGGACTGCGAAAACTCGTTGTGATCCACAAGGATGATCTTTTTGTTCTGCGCGTTCATGATGTGATAGCGCGCTGCGTAGCCGACAAGCCGGTTCTCCGGGTCCACAACGGGATAGATGTGGAAGCGGCTCTTCTGCATCTTTTTCCCGACGTCCTCCGCCAGTTCGTTCGTCGTAAACTTGATGAGCTTTGTCGTCATAATAAGCTTTACGGGAGGCGCAAAGAAGAGATACCGCACGGTGTTCATGCAGCCGTGACCCGAAAGGACGACCGGGCAGTGATGTTCCCTTGCAAGGGACAGGACCTCGTCACTGATCTTTTCCGTCCAGACCGCGATCAGCATCCCGGCGCCTTTTCGGATGATCTCCGCCTGCGCATCGGCATCATCGCCGACGATCACAATGCGGTCTTTTATTTCGTATCGTTCGACGCGGCTGCCTGCGAGCGCGATGACGCTGACCTTGCCGTTTAAATGCGTCTGCGCGTCATCATACAGCACCGTTCCTTCCACGGCCTTCGCGAAGTTCTCGACCGGCGTATCGACGAGAATGCCGATCGACTGCGCGGTGTCTCCCAGGCCGATCTCCGCGATGTTGCTCTTCGTGACCATGCCAAGGAGCCTGCCCTCCTCGTCCACGACGCCGCAGTAGGTGTGCTTTTCCTCCTCCATCAGCTGCAGCGCCTCAAAGATCGTCGTCTCCGGCGAGATATGCGTCGGCGGATCGAGCGTGATCTCGCTCATCCTGACGCGGGCATCCGTCAGCAGCATCGGCTCCTCGAAGCCGAAACGAGAAAGCAGATACTTCGATTCCGCATTCATTTCACCCAGCCGGCACGGCACCGCGTTCACGCCCATGGCACGCTTGAAGAATGCGTACCCGATCGCCGACGCGATGGAATCCGTGTCCGGATGCTGGTGTCCCGTTACATATACTTTATCCTGCATGGTGGTCTCTCCCTGCCTCAAAATGATCGCCCGCAGGGCCTGCGGGCGATCTGTTGTTTTTATGCTCCCATTTCCTCCAGGATCTTTCTGGCGACGTATACGCCGCTTGCCGACGCATGCGAGAGAGAATGCGTCACGCCGCTCCCGTCTCCGATCACATACAGACCCTTGTGCGTCGTCTCCAGATTCTCGTCCAGAGAGACCTCCATGTTATAGAATTTGACCTCGACGCCATAAAGAAGCGTATCATCGTTCGCAGTGCCCTTGCAGATCTTATCAAGCGCGTAGATCATCTCGATGATGCCGTCCAGGATCCGCTTCGGCAGAACAAGGGAAAGATCGCCCGGTGTCGCGTCCAGCGTCGGTACGACGGTGCACTGCTCGATCCTCTTGTGGTTGCTCCTGCGGCCGCGGACCAAATCGCCGAAACGCTGCAGGATGACGCCGCCGCCCAGCATGTTGGAAAGCCGCGCGATGCTCTCGCCGTATCCGTTGGAGTCCTTGAAGGGCTCGGAGAAATGGTTTGCGACAAGAAGCGCGAAGTTTGTGTTCTCCGTCTGCCTTGCAGGATCCTCAAAGCTGTGTCCGTTGACGGTGACAATGCCGTTGGTGTTCTCGTTGACGACAATGCCGTGCGGGTTCATGCAGAACGTGCGGACACTGTCCTCAAATTTTTCCGTGCGGTAGACGATCTTGCTCTCATAGAGCTGGTCCGTCAGGTCGGAAAAAATGACAGCCGGAAGCTCCACGCGCACGCCGATATCGACGCGGTTGGACTTGGTCGGGATATTGAGCGATTTGCAGATGCTCTCCATCCACTTGCTGCCGCTGCGGCCGACGGAGACGATACATTTTTGGCAGTCCGCCTGGCCGTCTTTATAAAGAACGCGATAACCCTCGTCCGTGATCTCGATGTTCTCCACCGGTGTGTTGAAGTAGAAATCGACCTTATCCTTCAGAAGATCGTACAGGTGCTCCAGCACGATGTAGTTGATGTCGGTTCCGAGGTGCCGTACCGAGGCGTCCAGAAGCCGGAGCTTGTTCTGCATGCAGAGCTTCTTGATGTCGGAGCCGGACGTCGAATACAGCCGCGTCCCCTCTCCGCCGTTTGCCATATTGATCTCGTCGACATACTTCATCAGCTCGATGGCCTTTTTGGTGCCGATATATTCGTGGAGCGTTCCGCCGAAATCATTCGTGATATTGTATTTTCCGTCTGAAAATGCACCGGCGCCGCCAAATCCGTTCATGATCGAGCAGGTCTTGCAGTTGATGCACGTCTTGACCTTGTCTCCGTCGATCGGACAGTGCCGCTTGTCCAGCGTATTGCCCGCTTCGAACATTGCAATCTTCAGGCCTGGATTCTTCTGAGTAAGTTCATATGCCGAATAGATTCCACCAGGCCCACCGCCGATGATCACGACATCGTATTTCATATCCGTATTCCCTCCAACACTTCCTTTGCCCCATGCCGCCCACCGCGGTCGGAGCGCTCAAATCAGAAAAGCACGGGAACGCTCCTGTGCTTTTCAAAATAATTTCTATAAGATTGTACTACATCCTATGCCGGTCCGTCCAGCACATGAGGACCCATTCCCGCACGGACCTCATAGAAGTCACAGGTTTTCCCCGTCTCCTTCTGATACCGCTCGGAGAGCTTTGTCCGGAACTCCTCTGTGGCCTCGTCCCGGACGATCGAGACTGTACAGCCCCCGAAGCCGCCGCCGGTGATCCGGCTGCCATAGACGCCCGGGATCTCCCACGCCGCCTCTGCAAGAATATCCGCCTCCCTGCAGGAGGTCTCAAAATCGTCGCGGAGCGAAACATGCGATGCGTTCATCAGCTTTCCGAAGGCCGCGAGATCTCCTTCCTTCAGGGCCCTGACCGCCTCCGTCGCGCGAGCGTTCTCGTACACCGCATGTTTTGCGCGCCTGCGGTTTGTCTCATCCGGGATCAGCGCCTTAAGCTTGTCGAACCTGTCGCAGGTCAGCTCTCCGAGGGAGCGGATGTCGGTCACGGTCTGCAGATCCGCGAGCGCCTGTGCGCACTGCCTTCTCCGCTCATTGTACTCGGAGTCGACGAGCGAGTGCTTCACATTGGTATTGGTGATCAGGATCTTCGCCCCCTTCAGGTTCAGCGGGACGCTCTCATACTGCAGCGTCGCCGTATCCAGGAAGAGCGCGTGGTCTTCCTCGCCCATCGCAGAGGCGAACTGGTCCATGATGCCGCAGGAGAGACCGCAGAAGTTGTTCTCCGCATCCTGGCCGATGATCGCAAGTTCGGGACCGGACGTCGGGAAATGATAAAGGTCCGTCAGCGCATAGCCCGTCAGGACCTCCAGGGAGGCCGATGACGAGAGTCCCGCGCCTGCCGGGATATCTCCGTAAATCACCATCTCGAAGCCGGTGTCGAATTCATAGTTCCGGTTCTGCATGGACCACACGACGCCGCGGATGTAATTTGTCCAGCTCTGCTCGCCGGTCAGCGGTCGCAGATCCTCCACAGAAGAGAATGAGATGCCGTTCATGGCGCGGTTTACCGAATAGAGCCGGATCTGCTTGTCCTCACGGAGCCTTGCAGCTCCGTAAGTGCCGACGGTCAGGGCGCACGGAAAGACATGCCCGCCGTTGTAGTCGGTGTGTTCGCCGATCAGGTTGACGCGGCCCGGCGCGAAGTAATACCGAACATCCGCCGCATTGCCGAACACGGTCTCAAAGGTGTCATGCAGTGTCTTCTGAACATCAAACGCTTCCGTCATATCCGCTCCTGTTCTTCTCCTGTCTTACTCTGTTTTCCGTCCTGCGCCCAGACAGTTTCGGCACTTCCGCTCCGGATCCCGGAGCAGAAGTGCCGCTGCCTGATTCACCTGAAAAAGCTCTGCTGATTATTTCTTCGCGACGTACTTTCTGATATCCAGCGAGATCGCGATAAACAGGACGATGCCGATCGCGATGTACTGCGCGTTGTTGTCGACGCCGAGGAACTGCAGCGCGACCTTTAACAGTTCAAGCACGGCAACGCCGATGACCGCAGAGGATACGCGGCCGCGGCCGCCGGTGACGGAGACGCCGCCCAGCGCGCACGCCGCGATAGCTTCCATCTCATATCCGAGGCCGGTGTTGATCGATGCACCGCCCGCCTTCGCGCCCAGCATAAAGCCCGCGAGCGCATACATGGCTGCCGCCTTTGCGTAGATGATCACCATGGTCTTCTTGACCGGGACGCCCGCGACTTCCGCCGCCTGCGGATTTCCACCGATCGCATACATGTACTTGCCGTGGCGCGTCATGTTAAAGATAAACCAGGTAATGAGGCCGACGAGGACCGCGATCCAGATCAGCCATGAAAGCGTCAGGAACTTCCCGGATGAAAACGCCGTATAGGAGGTGACATAACCGCCCAGCGGCGTTGCGCCCGTGTAAATAAGTCCCAGTCCGTAGATGATCTCCATCATGGCCAGCGTGGCAATGAACGGCGGGACCGAAAGATAGGCGATAAAGAATCCGGTGATCGATCCGAAGAGCGCGCAGATCAGCATGACAAGGATCAGGGCCAGGAACGGATTTAAGGGTTCCATGCCCGGGAAGAACTTGCCTGAGTAGTCGATCTTCTGCAGAAGCGTACCTGCAATGCAGGCTGCAAAGCCGATCATGCGGCCGGCGGACAGATCGCATCCGCCTGTGATGACGCATCCTGCGATGCCGAGTGCGATGACCAGGCGGTAAGACATGTTGCCGCCCAGGTTCCGGAAGTTGTTGGCCGTAAAGAAGTTGTCCGACCTAAGTCCGGTGTACAGCACCAGGATGATCATGATGATGATGACACCGTTGTTGATTAAGAAATCCTTCACTGACTTGTTCTTAGACATCTTGTACCTCTCTCTGCGCTGCATTCAGCGCTAATTCGGTGAATTTGCAGCGCTCAGAACATGGTTGCGTAGCTCATGACCTTCTCCTGGGTCATTTCGCTCTTGTCGCTGATTTCTCCCGTGAGCTTCCCGTCGCACATGACGCAGACGCGGTCCGCCATGCCGAGGAGTTCCGGCATTTCGGAGGAGATCATGATGATCGCCTTGCCCTGGCTCGCCAGATCCTCCATGATCTCGTAGATCTCGTGCTTCGCGCCGACATCGATACCGCGCGTCGGCTCGTCCATGATCAGGATATCCGGATCGTTTGCCAGCCATCTGGCGACGATGACCTTCTGCTGGTTGCCGCCGGAAAGGTTCTGGATCAGCTCCATCATGCTCGGCGTCTTGATGCTGAGCTTATCGATGCTTTCATTCACGACCTTGTTGATCGCCGGATGATCCAGGACGAATCCCGAGCGGAGATATTTGTTATAGACGCTCAGGCCGACGTTGTCCTTGATGGACAGGCACCCGACAATGCCGCGTGCTCTTCGGTCCTCCGTGATCATGCCTATCCCGGCATTCATCGCGTCATGCGGCTTTTTGATCGTTACTTCTTTTCCTTTGATCCTGATCGTTCCCTTCGCGAGGTGACGGATGCCGAAGATGCCCTCCATCAGCTCCGTCCTCTGCGCACCGACCAGACCGCCGAAGCCGAGGATTTCTCCCCTGCGGAGCTTGAAGGAGACATTCCTGAAGCTCCTCTCGTGGATCGAGGTAATATCCTCCGCCTCCAGGATGACCTCCCCGATCTGGTGGTGATGTTCCGGATAGACATTCGTGAGCTCCCGACCGACCATCTTTGCGATGATCTCGTCCGTCGTCAGCTCCGCGGCCGACCATGTTCCGACGTAGGTGCCGTCCCGCATGATCTGTATATCATCGGCGATGCGCTTGATCTCGTCCATCTTATGAGAGATATAAATCATCGACACACCCCTGTCGCGCAGGTCGTTCATGACCTTGAAAAGGAAGTCCACTTCCTTGTCCGACAGAGAGGATGTCGGCTCGTCGAAGATGATGATCTTTGCCTCGTGCGAAACCGCCTTCGCGATCTCGACCATCTGCATCTGACCGATGGAGAGCGTGCCGAGCAGCGCCTTCGGATCGTAGTCCAGTCCGAGCTCGCTCAGCCACCTCCTGGTTTCCTCATTCATTGTTTTGTGATCGATCACCTGGAGCGGTCCGTACTTATGCACCGGGAAGCGTCCGAGGAACATATTCTCCGCAACGCTTCTGGCCGGTACCGGCTGCAGCTCCTGGTGCACCATGGCGATGCCCTTTGCCATGGCATCGTCGGGGTCCTTGATCTCGACCCTCTCTCCGTCAAGGAGGATCTCCCCCTCGTCCATCTTGTAGATGCCGAACAGGCATTTCATCAGAGTCGATTTTCCGGCGCCGTTCTCGCCCATCAGCGCGAGGACTGTTCCGGGACGGAGCTTTAATTCGACGCCGTCCAGCGCCTTGACGCCGGGGAAGGCCTTGCAAACGCCCCGCATCTCTAATTTGTACTCTGCCATACTTCCCCCTACCTTACATCTGTTCTGTGCCGCCCGTAACTGCACCGGCGGCGGATCTTTCTGATAAACAGTGCGGGTGCAAACTCACACCCGCACTGTATCAGCCATGAGGCTCAGATACACAGTCTGAAGTTGTGTGTGTCCGTATTACTTCAGGGAATCAAGGATTGCCTGTGCGTTCTCGGACGTGACCTTGACATAGTCGCAGCCGATGTAGTGCTCGTTGCCGGCACCTGTGATGTAATTGACTGCCGCATCCGCTGCGCCGTGGGACTGCGCGATATGATCGTTGAACACGGTACCCGTCATCTCGCCGGAGATAACGAATTCGCAAGCCTCGGTCAGGGCATCAACGCCGACCAGGTAGATGTCCTCGCCGACCTTGCGGCCTGCTGCCTGGATCGCCTGCAGTGCGCCGAGTGCCATTGCATCGTTGTTGCAGAATACGACTTCCGTCTCAGGGTGTGCGCCCAGTGCGTTGGTGACAAGTCTCTCACCTTCGGACTGCTGCCACATACCGACCTGATCGTCGAGGCACGCAACCTCAAGACCCGCATCCGTCAGAGCCTTGATAGAGAACTCTGTGCGATACTTCGCATCGACGTTCTCCGGATCGCCTTCGATCATGATGTAATCGACCTTGCCGTTGCCGTTGAAGTCAACCGCATCCAGGCCGAGGTCAACAATGATCTCGCCCTGCATCGTGCCGGACTGACGCGCATCGCAGCCAACATAGGTCACATCCCAGTTGTTGTCTGCCCATCTCTTCTCTTCATCTGCATCGGGCTCGCGGTTGATGTAGACCAGCGGAATGCCTGCTTCGAGGACCATATCCGTGATGGTCGCCGCAGAAGAGGAGTTGACGGGATTGATGATCAGAACATCCACGCCCTGCGTGATGAAGTTCTGGATCTGGTTGGTCTGCGTCGCCTGGTCGTTTGCGCCATCCGTGATGGTGATGTTCTCCTTGGAGAAGCCGAGGCTGATCAGGTAGCTCTCCAGCTCGGTGCGGAACAGCGTCATGAAGTTGTCCGCGAACTGATAGATGCAGACGCCGACCTTCTTGTCAGCGAGAGACGCATCGCCGGAAGCCTCCGGTGCCGCCGCCTCAGCCGATGCTGCGGGTGCCGCAGCAGGAGCCGCCGGTGCCGCAGCAGGTGCAGCGCAGCCGGCCAGAGTGGATGCCGCAATTACTGTTGCGAGCAGAATGCCGAAAAACTTTTTCATAAAACAATTCCCTCCTTTTTGTTCTCTTCCATACGAACCATTCGTATGTAAGTATATTTTATTACGTGTTATTTCTGCTGACTATTGGATTATTCATTTTAGACAAACTGCATAAGTATTTTATTTCAATTTTATGCAAAATGCCCTTTTGGCAGATGCCGGCCTGTCCATCCTGTGTCTGCGAAATACAGAAAAGCCCCGGCCTGTATCCACCTTTTCGGTGTGCGGGCCGGGGCTCACTTCTTTATTTAGCCGTTCCGTTTTCTTATCAGCGGCGGAATGCTCCGCCGGATCAGATGCGCAGATCCATTAATACGCCGTCGTCATCGCGCCGTCGCAGACGATCGCCTGGCCGCTCATGCTGCCGTTGGCGGGGCTCAACAGGAACGCCGCCATGCGGCCGAACTCCTCGACGGTCTGATAGCGCTTCTGCGGGAAGCCCGCGCTGTCCTGCTTCGTGTACTCCTCCTCGGAGATGCCCATCTTCTCGGCGCGGATAGTGTTGAGGTACTTGATGCGCTCCGTGTAGATGCGGCCGGGGCCCATCGTGTTGACGAGGACGCCGTAAGGGGCGAACTCGCGCGCCATGGACTTGGACATGCCGACGACGCCCATGCGGAACGTGTTGGAGATGATCAGGTTGTCCAGCGCCGCCTTGATGGAGGAGGATGTGCTGTTGAGGATCCTGCCTTCGCCCGCCTCCTTCATGTAGGGCAGTGCCGCGCGGATCGCGTGGATGTAGCTGTGAAGGCACTTCTCGTAGCCGTCCTCCCAGTCCTCTTCTGTCATCTGCTCAAAGGTTCCCGCCTTCGGGCCCGGGCACAGGTTGACCAGGCCGTAGATGCCGCCGAATTCCTTCGCGACCTTGCGGATCATGTTCTCGATCCCCTGGCCGTCCTTGATGTCGCAGAAGCGCATCTCCGGCTTGTTTCCTGTCTCTTTTTCGATATCGGCCTGCGCGGCCTCCAGGTCAGCCCTGTACGGCTCCGCCGTGCTGATGATGACCTTTGCGCCCTCTCTGGCCAGTTCCATTGCAATGCCTTTGCCGATGCCCGCTGCCGAAGAGAGGCAAACGATAACTTTTCCTTTTAATCCGAGATCCATGATGTACTCCTTTCCAAATGTAGGTGAGCTGCAGTCAGATGGCGCCGTCTCAGGCTTCCGGGTGCTTCTTCAGGTCGACAACGGGGTTCTTAAGCGGCTCCATGGAGAAGCCGTCGGGGCCGAAAATGCGGCACTCCGCGACATCGCCGTCCGCAAGGCCGAACGCACGGGGCGTGCCGGTTGAGAGGACATCTCCCGGATACCAGCCCATGATGCTGCTGTGGAGAGAGACAAGACGCGGCGGCTGGTGCATCATGTTCGCCACGATATTCTTTGCATAGACCTCTCCGTTGTGAACGCTCTGGACCTCCAGCTGGAGGACATCCGGTACCTCATCGGGAGTGACGAAGTGCGGACCGAAGGAGAAGAAGGTCGGGAAATTCTTGACGATGCAGAGGTACCGCGGATTGCCCTTGAGGAAATCGTTGCCCTTCAGGATGGACTCCTCCGTCATGTCGAGGATCGTCGTGTAGCCGGCGACCGCATCCAGCCAGTTCTCCTCGGAGACGTCGCGGCACTCCTTGCCCATGATGACGCCGAGCTCCGCCTCTGCAGTCGTCTTCTGCGCCTCTTTCAGCGCCGGCAGATGAATCTCGTCCTCGGGACCGATCAGCGTGTCCGCCATCTTGAAAAAGCTCCCCGGGAAGCCCTCGGGTCTTGCGTTTCCGATATCGCCCGCATGGTCCGCGTAGTTCAGGCCGATGCCGAAGATCCTGCGGGGGTTCCTGTAAAGCGGCGCATAGACGACTTCGTCATACGGAACCATGCCGGAGATCGTCTCGACCTCTTCCTTGCCGCCCTCGTTGTACCACTTTGTGAGATCTTTAAGCTCCTGCGCCTCGATCAGGTCGAACAGCTGCTCCTTCCAGGCCGTTCCCTTCGCGGCGTTCAGCGCGCGCAGCGGCAGGATGCCGCCCTTTGCGACGATGCCGGAGATCTCCTCATTCCCTAACTTGATAGTAGCCAGTCTCATAACGTTGCCTCCTTCATTATTCCCTTGAGTTATTATTTTTTTCCTGACGATGCGAGTGCTTGCACGCATCGGTGTCTTTCTGCCGTGCTGCTGTATCAAATTGTCCGCGGATCTGTGCCATGCGATTCGCGGGCTTTGCGAGCCGTCGTTACTTATAGCGGCGTACTTTGCCGCTTTATGTAACGCAACGAGCGAGCACAGAGACGCGAGTCGTCCCGCGGATGCATTGTACAGATCCGCAGCGCTTATGTTATCCGCGCTCAGCAGATGCGTCCGTTGTACTCGCCGCCGTCGAGGCACGCAAGAATGTTGCTGCAGCCGATTTCGGAAACTCGCATCGCGGATTCCAGCGTCGTCGGCGCATAGTGCGGTGTGACGATCACGTTCTTCATCTTAAAGAGCTTGCTCTCGGGATCGACCGGCTCGGGGTCCGTGACGTCGAGGCCTGCTGCCGCCAGTCTGCCGTTTTCCAGCGCGTCGATCAGGGCAGGCTCGTCCACGATCGGGCCGCGTGCGCAGTTAATCAGGATTGCGGTCGGCTTCATCTGCCCGATCCGCTCCGCGTTCATCATCTTCCTGGTCTCATCCGTCAGCATCGCATGGAGCGAAACGATGTCCGCCTCGCGCAGCATGCTGTCAAGATCCTCCACCAGAGTGACGCCCTCCGGCGCCTCCTTCACGTACGGATCATAAGCAAGGACCTTCATATCAAATCCGCCATAGCACATCTTCGCGAAGCGCTTTCCGATGTTGCCCAGACCGACGATCCCTACGGTCTTTCCGGTAACCTCGACCCCTTCCTTGCTGTTCTTTGCCGCAAAGCCGATCTCCTTATATGCGTTCGAGACCGGAATCACGTTCTTTGCCAGCGTCATCATCAGCGCAAATGCATGCTCCGCAACGGACTGGCTGTTCGCATTCGGCGTCATCGTGACGACAATGCCGTGCTCCTTGCACCACTCGACCGGGATGTTGTCGAGGCCGACGCCGTGCTTGCTGACCATCTTCAGGTTCTTTGCCGTAGACAGCAGCTCCGGCGTCAGATCGATGATCCGGACAAAAACCGCATCCGCATCTACGATTTCCCGCTTTATCACATCCATGTCGCGATCCGCATAGACGATTTCGTGACCTGCGTCAGTCAGCATCTTCGGACCGATCTCCTGTACCTTTTCCGTAATCAGTATCTTTGCCACCTCTGTTCCTCCTGTCTTTTATAAGCTTGGAGATTTCCTGTGTTAGCTGTATGCTATCATCTTATGCATCGCCCTGTAAAAGACTTCCTGCCATATGGTGCCATAGGCGTTTGCCTATAGTCAGAAAGTGCTTTCTTTCTGCATCACGGGCCGCATCCGGCGCAATACGACGTCATTTTTCGCATTTTTACCCGGATCCGGAGCTCTTCTCCCGCTCCCGTACTCCCTTCACACCATATATACATTATGCTATGATAAATGAATTCATTTACAGGAGGCAGTCATGATCACAAACCGGAACCCGGAATACTTCCTGACCGTCGCGCGCGAGGGAAACATCTCGCACGCCGCACAGAAGCTGTATATCTCGCAGCCTTCTCTCTCCCAGCATATCGCAAAGCTGGAGGAGTCGCTCGGCGCAAAGCTTTTTGACCGCTCAAAAACGCCGCTTTCGCTCACTCCCGCCGGCGAGCTCTACCGGAATTACCTGGAGAGCAGCGACTTCCTTTACCGGAAATTTGAGGCCGATCTGTCGGGGCTGCACACGCAGAGTGCTCTCAATGTCAACATCGGCTTCGGTTCCTGGCGCGGTTCCATCCTGCTGCCGGACATCCTCCCGGAATTTTTAGGGCTCCATCCGCAGGCACAGGTCTTTCTCCATGAATATCCCGTGAACGAGCTTGCCCCCCTCGTGCGCGCAGGCGATGTGGATTTTGCGGTCATGAATACCGTACCGGGATCTGTCTATGACGATCTGGTCCTCGAGACGATCGTCTATGAGCGCATCCTTCTCGTCATGAACCGTCGTGACAAGGCGGCACAGCAGTTCATCTGGGCGCGCGACGCCGGAGAGCCCCTCCCCCTGAAGGATCTGGCGGGCCGCAGGCTCATCACACTGAGCCGGTCGCTCTCCGTCGGGCGACTGGTCGAAAACTATCTGGAAAAAAACAGAATCCCCGTATCCAACCGCATCAGCGCCACCAACAACACGACAGTCTTAAAGCTCGTCGCCGCCGGCATGGGCTTTTGCTTTTTGGTTGAAACGGGGCTTGTCGACGCAAAGCGCTATCCGAATCTGATTTTCTTTGACATGCGGTCGGAGGATCTGATGCTTCCTCTCTCCCTTTGCTACCGCAAGGGTACCTACCTCTCGCCCGCCGCACAGGATATGATCCGTGTGATCTTCTCCCACAGCAGGCAGGTCGTGGAAAACAACAGGCGCCTTCTCGTCTGAAGAAGGCGCCTTATTTTAAGAGTCATATTCCGATCCGCCGTCCTACAGCGAATCGAATTCCTGTGAGACCTGCCCTTCATGCAGGTCGTCGGACGGTCTGTATTCCTTGCTGATCTGCTCGATCCGGAAGCTGTTTTTCCCGGACTCTTTTGCTTCATACAGCGCGCCGTCCGCCACATGGACGTAGTTGCTGAGCTTCTGGTGCGGCGTCGGGACTCCCACGCTGTAGCCCTGGGAGAGCGTGACCTTCTCCGCGACATCCGAGAACTCGTGGGGCATATCCGCAGCCTGTACGCGCTCCCTGAGTTCCCCGGCGAGCATCTCAACCTCTTTCTCGCTCCGGCCTTCGCAGACAAGAATAAACTCGTCGCCGCCGAACCGGGCGCACTTCACGCCGCTTTGCTTCTCCATCTCCTTCAGGATCTCCGCGATCCGGATGATGCATTTGTCTCCGGCGATATGGCCGTAGTGGTCGTTGTAGGGCTTAAAGAAGTCGATATCCATGATACCGATTGCAATCGGCTTCTGCTCCCTGTAGCAGCGCTCAAACGCTTCTTCCGCGCAGCGGTTGAGTCCGAACCGGTTCATCAGGCCGGTCAGCTGGTCCGTCTCCGACTTCACACGGAGCATCTCATTTTCGCGGAGCGAGTCCGTCATGCGGTTGATCCCCGTGACCAGCGTCGCGAGCTCATCTTTGGATTTTGTTTCCAGAGCCGTATCCGGGATCTTGCCTTCCTCGATCTCCTTAAGGTATGCGGTCATCTCGCCGATCGATCCGGTCCAGCGGTTGATGAAGAAAAGAAGCACCGCGATCGCAGCCACAACCAACGCGATGATGGATGCAATCATGATCCGCATCACTTCTCTGACCTGTGCCCGGAGCTCCGAGATATTGCGGCCGACGACGATTGCGCCGACGACATTCCCGTCGGCATCCTTTAGCGTGTTGTACCGGCAGTAGATCATGCCGCCCGCCACGTTGGCCTCACCCCCGTAGGTGTCCTCTGCATCCAGGATGTCCGCCACCTGGACGTCCATGTAAGTCCCGACGATGGAGTCGCCGTTCGGATCACGCGTGGAACCCGCCACACGCAGATAGTGACCTTCCCAGTAGCCTTTGGTCGTCGGCGTGTCCTCGACATGGCCCAGCCCTTCATCCCCGCATTTGATGAATACATAGGAAAAAGTGCCGGTCTTTTCCTCATGCTCAAGAAAAGGCGCAAGGTTGGCCTTTTCGTGCGTGCCGTCTCCGACCAGCGTGTCGCCGAGATAAATGGCACCGCCCTTTACGTTCCATTCCCCGTCGCCGATCAGGTCCTCTATATACTTAATGTCTGCATGAAGCCGGCTTGCGATCAGCGTCTCTTCCATACGCGTGATCATGCTGAAGGTAATGATATAGACCATCGTGATCAGGGCCAGTCCGAAAATAAGGAAGAGGACCGTGATCTTAAACCGTATACTCTGCCATCTTGATGATTTCATATAAAATATGATATTGGAACGGCGCGCTGATGACAAGCAAATCTTTTTGTTATAAGATTTTTCAGGGAGGATACGAGCCTATGTCCGCAGCGAAGCGCAGAATACTTTTCCTGATCATCCTGGCACTGGAGTGTGCCCTTCTTGCCCATACGTTTCTCTTGCGCAATATCGAGTACAGCGTTTCCTTTTCCGCAGACGACCTGGCGATCGACAGAGGTGCAGGCGTCTATGAAAAGGGCTCCTATGTGGATCTGAGCTACGATGGGGAAAAGACCATTGTAACTCCCGCATTCCACGTGCCGGCCGGCATCTACGGCATCACAGTGGACTACGATTCGAACGGCGGGATCTATACCACGGAGTGCTACTCCGCCATTGCTGCCGCCGGCGGCGATGGGGTAAAGGGTGCAAGACTCGTTCTGGAGGCGGGCGCCCCCATCCGCGGCACCTCGCACAGCACCACCTACCGCGGCTATGTGAATGCCCCCTGCGACATCCGGATCGCAACAGGTGTGTCCCTGACCGCCCCGCGCGACAGCTATGTCCTCGTGCGCGGCGTCACCGCCACGTATTTGCGGCGCCGGACCATGGTGTATCACCTGACAAAGCTCCTGTTCTTTGTCACCCTGCTCAACCTCGCGGCGGCCGCCGGTCTCCTGTACCCGGAAAAAGCGGCCCCGCTCCTTAAAAAGCACGCCTTTGTGCTCACGGGGCTTGCCGGCATCATCTTGCTTGCCTGCTATCCGCTGCTGAAGCGTGACATCTACTTCGGCGACGACATCATGTATCACTTAAGCCGTATCGCCTACCTCGCGGAGGGGCTGGTTTTCCACCCTCTCTCCCTCAGGATGCATCCCGGCTGGGCAAACGGCTACGGGTACGCAGCCGGGATCGGTTACCCCGACCTGTTCCTGCTGCCGTCCGCCGCGCTCGTCGCGCTGGGCTACCCCATTTCGACCGCCTATGAGTTTTACCAGGTGATGGTCACCGTCCTGACCGCCTGCATATCCTTCTTTACATTCGCGCGGATTTCACGCGATAAGAGGATCGGCATGGCCGGCGCTGTCTTCTACACGCTTGCCGGCTTCCGCCTGCACTCGATCTATACCGGCGCAACCGTCGGGGAATACGGAGCATACACCTTCCTGCCGCTCGTCGCACTCGGCCTGTGGGAGATCTACCGCACGGATTCCGCATCCGCCTCCGCAGCTTCCGCACAGTCCGGGAAAGGCGCCTCGCCGGCTGCCGAATCCGCTCCGGGAGCCGAGCGCACCGCAGCCGGCAGCTCCCGCGCGTGGATCACGCTCGCGCTCGGCATCACCGGCGTCATGAGCATGCACGTGCTCTCGACGCTCCTTTTGGCGCTCCTGATCCCGCTCCTGTGCATCGTCCTCTGCAGAAAGACTTTTACAAAGCCCGTCTTCTTCCCGCTCCTGAAGGCGCTCGTCCTGACGATCGCCCTCAATCTTCATTTCATGGTGCCGGTGCTCGACTATCTCCTGCACCAGCCGATGAAGGGAACGGGCGAGGGATATCCACTCTGGAACAACGCGACTGACGTCGTGGAACTGTTCATCAACGCTGCGGACCCCGAGCACATCTCGGGCGGCTGGGCAGGCGCGGGGATTGTCTCGTTCTGCGTCCTTATGCTCGCTCTGTTCCTGCTTCTTCGCGGACAGGCCGGAGTATTCCGGAAGGAAATCCGCTTTCTTTCCGTCGCGGCCGTTCTGCTGCTCTTTATCAGCACTAAGGCATTCCCGTACTATGCCATCCGGGAAAACCTGCCCTTCCTCTACCGGATCATTTTCAACATCCAGTTCCCGTGGCATTTCCTGAATCCCGCGCTCGCTGTCCTTGCGCTTCTTTTCGTGCTTGTGCTGTGCGCCGTAAAGGAGAGCCGCGGGGAAAGTGAAATGCAGGCGGCGCTTGTCATTCTGTGCCTCATCTGCTGTGCGCAGAGCTGGCTTTTCCTGAACAACGTCGCGGAGAACGGCCGAACGATCGCAATGTACGACGCGGCTTCCCTCCCCTCCGGCAACGGCGATGAATTCATGATTCCCGATGCCTCCCTGTCCCTTCCGTACACCGCGACGTCCGTTGCGATCTCGGATCCCGGTGCCGGACATGCGGACCAGGTGACCCGCAGGGGGCTCTCGGTGAGTGCCCGTCTCACCAATGATTCGGACCGGGAGGTCTATGCCCTGTTTCCGCTCTGGGCATACCGATATATGACTGCCGTCGATGCATCCGGAACATCCCTGAATGTCAGTGAGGCAGACGACCACCGGCTGGCAGTCCTTTTGCCTGCTGGATTTGACGGGACCGTGACCGCCTCCTTCCGCGAGCCGCTCCATTGGCGCGCCGCGCAGATCCTCTCCCTCGCGGCGCTGATCTGGGTCGCGCTCCGCCTGGCCGCATCCCGAAGGCGCGGGCTTTCTGCAGCCGATTGAATAAGATTTACGGATTTTTCCCTTATTTTTATTGCGATTCGTCTATTTATTTCCGCGGGCGGATAGATTACACTATTGGTCTAAGATATGCGGCCACAAACCGATCAGTTTCCGGAAAGGTGAGGTAGGAATTCATGAAATTTCTTGAAGAACGCATTTTAAAGGACGGCCAGGTACGCCCCGGGGAGATCCTGAAAGTCGACAGCTTCCTGAACCATCAGCTGGATGTGGATCTGCTCAATGAGATCGGAAAAACCTTTTATGAGAAGTACAAGGACTGCGGCATCACCCGCATCCTGACTGTTGAAGCATCCGGCATCGCGATCGCCTGCCTCACGGCAAACTATTTCCATGTCCCGGTCGTCTTCGCAAAGAAAGCCAAGAGCAAAAACCTCGACGGCGACCTGTATTCCTCTGTCGTACACTCCTACACCTACGGCAAGGACTACACTGTGACCCTGTCGAAAAAGTTCCTGACAAAGGATGACAAGGTCCTGCTGATCGACGACTTCCTCGCTGTCGGCAAGGCCATGCTGGGTCTTCTGGATATCTGTGCCCAGGCGGGCGCCCAGGTCGCAGGCATCGGCATTGCGATCGAGAAGGGCTTCCAGCCGGGCGGCAAGACGCTCCGCGAGGCGGGCTATGACCTGACCTCTCTCGCAATCATCAAGACGATGGACGACGAGGGCAACATCACCTTCCGCGAGCAGTGAGCTGAACCGGAACGCTTTCACGGAATCACAATAGAACGAGTGCGGCGCTCCCGCTCCGCAAAAAAACGCACCCTCTCCTCCGGCAGCACACATATGTACTCCGCGCGACGCTCTCGCTCCGCAAAAAACGCAACGGTACGTAATGCCGCAAAATACGCGGCATAAGTACCGGCGTTTTTTGAGGCGCGCTTCGACATATGTGTGCTGCCGGAGGTGTATCTGAAGCCGGCACGCTGGACATGGCTGCGACTTGCGGCGGACGCCCGGGAAGGCGCGAGCATAGCGCGGACACGGGAGGCGCTGTCTGAGGGCGCTTCATATGCTGCCGGGAGTGCAGGGCCAACGCGGCGCCCAAGTTTGCCGGACGTGTCCGTAATAAGCGGCGCAGCGCCGGCGGACGGACGATGCGGAAGCAGACATGTCATGCGTGCCGCCGTTTTTGAGGCGCGCTTCGACATATATACCTGCTCCGCTTTATCTTTCCATTATTTATGATTCCCAAAACCGGCCGGAAATATATTTAAATGCCGTGTCAGGTCACGTCGCCCGACTCGAGATTGGACTCATATTCCGCGTCCCGAATACGGACGCCGGCCTCTTTTCCCGTATAGGTCTGATAAATCGCGACGTGGTCGTAGATCGCGCGCCAGGCGCTCCAGGCGTTTGCCGTTACACAAATGTGATGATGTCCGTCGTCTGCGATCTGGTAACTGGCCGCACAGCAGCCGGCCTCTGCGACGTAGCCCGTCTTGGCGCTCATCACCTCGCCGTGGTTGTCCTTGTCCTCGATCCTTCGCAGGAACCAGTTCGAGATATCGATCCCGTCCGGATGTGCCGCCGTTTTCGAAGTCACATATCGATGCTCCGACAGCACCTGCCTGCACAGGTCGTTCTCCAGCGCCGCCTTCAGAATCATGGCCATATCCGTCACCGTGCAGTGATGGTCCGGGTCGTACAACCCCACGCTGTTCGTAAAGTGCGCTGTGGAGGACAGGCCGAGCGCCGCGAGCTTCTCGTTCATGCGTGCGACAAAGGCCTCCTCCGAGCCCGCCGCATAAGCAGCAAGCGTCATCGCCGCATCCCCGCCCGACGGCAGGATCGTACCATAGAGCAGATCCCGGATCGACACTTCCTCGTCCGGCATAAAGCCCGCCTGTGAACAGTCATGGCTGTAGGTGAAATCACAGATTTCCTGCGTAACTGTCGTCGTCCGGGAGAGGACTTCTTCGGAAAGCGGACGGCCCTCCTGTTTTTCCAGCTCTTCCACCGCCACCAGGAGCGTCAGAATCTTCGTCATGGACGCGGGGTTAATGATCGTTCCGTCTTCGCGGCCCGCCATCACTTCGCCCGTCTCCACATCCACAAGGACACCGTATTGACTCTGCACTTCCTCCACGGCCAGATACACGGTCCTTTCCGTGCGCTTTGCCTCATAGCCGTCAAAGAACATGGCGACCTCTTCGGAGAGTCCCGCCTGCTCTTCTTCCTCTTCTTCCTGCGGCGCGGCAAAGGCCAGCTCCTGCGCCGTCAGCTCTTCCACAGTCTGGACCTGCGCCGCCTCGGCGCTCGCCATTACGCCCGCGTCGTCCCTTCGAACAGCGCGCAGAATCCCGCGCACGGCGACAAAAAGCAGCATGAAGCACAGAAAGATCCCCGCACCGAAAAGTGCAAGACGCACATAGGCGGCTCGCTGTCTCTTCCTCCGCAGTCTGATCCGCCTGCTTTGCAGCTGCCTTTCGGAAAGTATCCTTCTGTCTGCGGACCTTTCCATACGCGCAGTATTCCCGGGTGCCGCATGCACCTGCCGGGCCCTGTTCCTGCGGGCACTGTCCGTTTTTCTGTTTACCGGTATATGCACCGGAGCGCTGCGCTGCGAGCGTCTGTGCTGCGGCGCATTCTCGTTATACGCACTCATATTGGACCATTTTACAGCATTTCCCTTCCGCGCGTAACCCATCGCCGGAACATCGCCTCCGGTAAGCCCGCCGGCCCGGTCAGGCGGCACAGGTCCGGAAAGTTGTGTATTGACTTGCATCCCGGAAAAACTACACTGGAAGTACAGACGCCAGAAATCCGTACAGCGAGGTAAAACGCAATGAAAGAAGTGAAAAGCCCCAAAAAACCACTGCTGTTCTATTATGCAGTCGTAATGATGATCATGATCATGTTCAATTCCATGATCGCGCCGCGGCTGATGCGGGCCGCCGTAAAGGATGTGGACTACGGCACCTTCATGACGATGACGGAAAACGGCGAAATCGGCAAGGTTCAGATCCAGAACAACCAGATCCTGTTCACAAATAAGGACGAAACACAGATCTGCCGGACCGGCCTCATGGACGACCCCGGTCTGGTGGAAAGACTCCACGATGCCGGCGCAGAGTTTTCCAGCGTGATCGTTGAGGAGACGTCGCCTTTCTTAAGCCTTCTTCTCTCATGGTTCCTTCCGATTGCGCTCTTTATCCTGCTCGGCCAGTTCCTGTCCCGGAAAATGATGGACAAGGCAGGCGGCGGCGCGGGCTCCATGATGTTCAATCTTGGAAAATCCAACGCGAAAGTCTACGTCAAATCCACGGAGGGCATCCGCTTCAGCGATGTCGAGGGTGTGGACGAGGCGGAAGAAAACCTGCAGGAGATCGTGGATTATCTGCACAATCCGGAAAAGTACCGCGAGATCGGCGCCTCCATGCCAAAGGGCGTACTGCTCGTCGGACCTCCCGGCACCGGCAAGACCATGCTGGCCAAGGCAGTGGCCGGTGAGGCCAACGTGCCCTTCTTCTCCATGTCCGGCTCTGAATTTGTAGAGATGTTCGTCGGCATGGGCGCCTCCAAGGTCCGGGATCTGTTCCGACAGGCAAAGGAAAAAGCGCCCTGCATCGTCTTCATCGACGAGATCGACGCGATCGGCCAGAAGCGGAGCGGCGGCAGCCATATCGGCGGAAATGACGAGCGCGAGCAGACCCTGAACCAGCTCCTTACGGAGATGGACGGTTTTGACGGAAGCAACGGCGTAATCATCCTGGCCGCGACGAACCGCCCCGAATCGCTCGACCCCGCGCTCACGAGACCCGGTCGGTTTGACCGGAGAGTTCCGGTCGATCTCCCGGATCTCAAAGGTCGAGAGGCGATCCTGAAGGTCCACGCGAAAAAGATCCGTGTCGCGGAGGATGTAGACTTCCTCCGTGTGGCGCGCATGGCGTCAGGCGCCTCCGGCGCAGAGCTCGCAAACATCGTCAACGAAGCGGCGCTCAGGGCCGTGCGGGACGGAAGGAAATTCGCGACACAGGCAGATCTTGAGGAGAGCATCGAGGTCGTCATCGCAGGCTACCAGAAAAAGAATGCGATTCTCACGGACGAGGAAAAGAAGATCGTAGCCTACCATGAGATCGGTCACGCGCTGGTCGCCGCAAAGCAGACAAACTCCGCTCCCGTACAGAAAATCACGATCATCCCGCGCACGTCCGGCGCTCTCGGCTACACTCTTCAGGTCGACGAGGGAGATCACTATCTGATGAACCGCGAGGAGCTTGAAAACAAGATCGCCACCTTTACCGGCGGGCGCGCGGCGGAGGAGCTGGTGTTCGGCTCCGTGACGACCGGCGCATCCAATGACATCGAACAGGCGAC
>CACZQP010000072.1 GCA_902783385.1 uncultured Lachnospiraceae bacterium
AAAGTATATCATCCATGCAGTCGGCCCGGTCTGGGGCGGCGGAAACCACAACGAGCAGGAAAAACTCTACAGTGCCTATACGCAGTCGCTGAAGCTCGCGGCGGAAAGCGGCTGCCGGTCGATCGGTTTTCCTTTGATATCTGCGGGAATATTCGGCTACCCGAAAAAGGAGGCATGGGAGACCGCGATTGCCGCATGTACGGACTTTATGGAAAAGGATCCCGCTGCGGACCTGCACATCATCTTTGCCGTACTTGACGACGAAATCATGAAGATCGGGCAGGAGGTTCTGGCGAAGGCAGCAAGGACAGAGGAGGCGGACTGACGGATGAAGTACATTTTACCGATCATACTGATTGCTCTGTTTGTCGTATGCGGATGCGCAGCTGCCGGGAAAACCGGCAGCAGCGGAACAGGGTCTGCATATAAACATATCACGCAGGAAGAGGCAAAAGAAATGATGGCGCGGGACGACGGTCACGTCATCGTGGATGTGCGGCGCCGGGATGAATACGACGCAGGGCATATTCCCGGCGCGATCCTGATTCCGAATGAATCGATCGGAAATGAGGCACCGGAGGCGCTGCAGGATTATGACCAGGTCATCCTGGTCTACTGCAGGAGCGGGAACCGGTCGAAGCAGGCATCGAAAAAGCTGGCCGCCATGGGTTTTACGAATGTCTTTGAGTTTGGCGGCATCAATTCCTGGACCGGCGAGATCGTGACAGAATAATAATGCAGATCATCATTCATGTGGATATGGACGCGTTTTACGCATCTGTTGAGGTGCGTGATCACCCGGCGCTGGCCGGGAAGCCCCTGATCATCGGATCGATGCCGAACGAGCGGGGCGTTGTGGCGACATGCAGCTATGAGGCCAGGAAATACGGCGTCCGTTCCGGGATGAATATCAAGGAGGCTTACAGTCTCTGTCCGGGCGGCATCTACATGCATCCGGACATGAATAAGTACAAGGAGGTCTCGCGCAGGCTCCACGAGATCTGGGATACGTATGCCACCGCATCGGAAGCGATCGCTTATGATGAGGCCTATCTCGACGTGACACAGCAGGCGGAGGATTTTGCGGGAGCCGGCAGGATCGCAAGGACCATTAAGCGGCGGACCAGGGAGGAGCTGGGACTTACATGTTCCGTGGGTGTCGCGTACTCGAAGACGGCCGCGAAGACTGCGAGCGAGGAGAAGAAACCGGACGGGTATTTCGAGATCCCTACCGCAAAGGACTATGTTGACCTGATCATAGACCGGGATGTCCGCGTGCTTTACACGGTCGGACAGATGACTGCGGAAAAGCTCTATGCCGCCGGCATCCGGACGGTCCGGGACATACAGGAAAAGCGGGAGATAGTGATCCGCCTCCTTGGGAAGCAGGGGCGATGGATCACAGACCTTGCGTTCGGGATCGATGACAGAAAGGTCACCCCGTACCGCCCGGAGGATGCGAAGTCTATCGGCCGCGAAGTCACGTTCCAGGAGGATGTGACGGATTATGCTCTTTTAAAGGATATCCTGGTGCTCCTGTCCGTGTGCGTGGAGAAACGGGCAAAGAAATATGACCTGCGCGGCAATGGCGTGACGTTAAAGCTCACCTATTCAGATATGAAGGGGATCACACGCTCCCGGAGAAAAGAGTTTTGCGACGATGCCGCGGATATTTACCGGGAGGCGGCGGATCTGCTGGACAATGTGGAGAAGAGACCGGTGCGCCTCATCGGCGTGGGGATCTATAACCTGACGAAGAATGAGAACCAGCAGATGACGATCTTCGACCTGCTGGAGGATGCAAAGGGCGACAGGGAAAAACTGCTAAGGGAGCGGCTCTCCGATCTGCAGAAAAAATACCGCCTTGATTTTGCGGGGCATCTGGACGAGATCTACCAGACGGACACCCTTCACAAGACGGTGGAGTATATGAGAAAGCATGCCTGACCTCCAGCGTATTCATCATGTAAGAAAAGCGTCGCCCGAAGCCTTCGGCGCTCTCAATTAAGTAGTGGGCCGTCGCGATGCGGCAGTCTCGGCGTCCTCTTCGCTGCAGGTCACGTCCAGATAGTTTTCCGGGCAGGATGGTCTCCTCAAACTCACGCGGGCTGTTGAGTTCGCCCTGCCGGCGGCACTATACTGTTCCTAAGGAGATGCGGAATATGGCACAGTACAGATTATCGGAAACGGAATATCAGAGAATCCTCGACTTCAAGAGGAATATGCATATGCACCCGGAGCTGTCCTACCGGGAGGTGAGGACGACCGGAAAGATCAAAGCTTTTCTGGAAAGCATTCCGTCCTGCCGGATCCTGCCGCTTCCCGTGGAGACGGGGGTCGTCGCCAGGATCGAAGGAAGCGGGGACGGGCCGGAGATTATGCTCAGGGCGGATATAGATGCCCTGCCGCAGACGGAGGAGACGGAAGATCCCTGGAAATCGCTGACGCCGGGCGTCATGCATGCCTGCGGACATGATTTCCATACCGCAGCCCTCCTGGGCGCGGCCCTGATCCTTGACAGGGCAAAAAGTCAGGGGGAACTGCCGGGCTGTGTCGACCTTGTCTTCCAGCCGGCGGAAGAGGTGACGACGGGAGCTTCGACGCTGATCCGCGCGGGACTGTTTGACCGGATCCATCCGGATTATTGCTTCGGCCTTCACAACTGGCCCTCAGTGAAAAGCGGACAGGTCGTCTGCCGGGAAGGCGCGCTGATGGCCGCCAAGCGAAACTTCGAGATCCGGATCCTCGGCGCGGGCGGGCACGGCTCCATGCCGCATCTCAACATCGATCCGATCGTGTGCGCTGCGGCCATCGTGCAGTCTCTCCAGACTGTGGTGAGCCGGAATACGGATCCCAGGGATGCCGTGGTGCTGTCGATCAACATGTTGAGCGGCGGAAGCCCCGACAATCTTGTGGTGGACCAGGTCGCGATGCGGGGGACGATCCGCTCCCTGTCGGACGAGGCGCTCGATCGTACAATCGACAGGACAGAAGTCATCACAGAGAAAACGGCGCAGGCCTATGAATGCCGGTCCGAAATCCTGTGGGAGGATCGTGTCCCTGCGGTCTGCAACACCGCGGAGATGACCCGCCTGGCAAAAGAGTGCGCAAAACTGACGGACTGCGTCCTCGCGGATGCTTCCCCTTCGCTTGCAAGTGAGGATTTTGCCCTGTACCGCTCCTATGTGCCGTCGTTTTTTTACTGGGTGGGCAGCAGCGCGGAGGATGACCCCGGGGTCGAGGAGCTTCATCGCTGCCGCTTTCACACGGATGACCGCGCGCTCGCGGCGGCAGCGGAGCTATTCGCCGCCTCTGCGATCCGGCCCTGCATATGACAAAAAAGGAGAAAAGCAGCATGAAGCGTCGTAAGCTTACGATTGCACTGATCCTGGCCGCGATCGCGGTCATTGGGATCGCCGTCGCAGTGGACCTGCGCGGGCGGAGTACTTTGCCCGACTATGGAAAAGAGGAGAACTGGGCATATTTTGCACTGGGCGATGACAAAAAAGCCGATCTGTTCCTGATCTGCCCGACCGTGGATATGAGGGATGAATACAATATGTCCATGGACGATGCACAGACCAAAGAGGCGTTCCTTGGCGCGCTGAACATGGAGCGCGGCATCTACGAGGAAAGCACGCGGCTGTTTGCGCCGTATTACCGTCAGGCCGCCATGAAGATCTATTCGATGGACCCCGCGGAGCGGGAGCCGTACCTGGAGATCGCCTATGAAGACATTTCCGCCGCCTTCTCCTGGTACCTGCAGCATGAAAACAACGGCAGACCGATCGTTCTTGCCGGATTCTCTCAGGGTGCGGATCTGTGCTATCGCCTGCTCGAGGAATACTTCGGCGACGAGAAGCTGTATTCCCGGCTCGTGGCGGTCTACGCCATCGGATGGCCGTGTACGCAGGAGATGGTCGCCGGGTGCCCGCAGATCAGGCCGGCAGCAGGAGAGGATGATACGGGCGTTGTGATAGCTTCGACTGCGAAGCGCCGGAACTTGCGGAGACCTTTATCACGCCGGCCGGTACGAAGGCGCACACCATCAATCCGCTGAACTGGAAAACGGATGCAACACCCGCAGACCGGAGTGAAAATCCGGGCGCCTGCTTTACGGATTACAGCGGGGAGATCCTGCGGGAAGAGGCGGAGCTCTGCGGGTGTTATATCGATGAGGAGCGCGGTATCCTGAAGGTAACCGGGGTGAGCACCGCCGATTATCCAGCGCTCATTCCCGGCCTTCCGGAAGGCTCCTATCACATTTACGATTATCAGTTCTTCTTCAGGGCGCTGGAGCGGAACGTAAAGACCCGCGTGGAGCGCCTGGCGGCGGGGTCGACCTGAGCGCGGTCCCTCAGTTCAGGTATGTGAGCAGTTCATAGACGCGGTCCCGGGTAAGCTCCGCGGCCAGCCGGTTTTCGATAAGCGGCCGGATGCTGCCGCCTTCGTACTGGGCGCCCGCGGTCACCACCTGCTCAGCAGGATCTTCAGGTATGATTTCATGTCGCATTTCCTCCCGTGAGAGTATAACACGTTCTTTTGATGTTACAATACAAGGAGACATTGAGAAGAAAGGGGAAGGAGTGCGATTATGATCCATACTGTCGGAATCGTCAGTCTTTCCAGCGGAATCATCGGGGAAGACTTCGTCAGTCACGAAGTGGAGCTGGGCCTTAAGCGGCTTAAGGAATACGGGCTGGATGTCAGGTTTTTGCCGCATGCGCGTATGGGACTGGATTACATCAAGGCACATCCGGAAAAGCGGGCCGGGGACCTGCTGGAGGCGTTTCGTGATCCCAAGATCGACATGATCCTGTGCGCGATCGGCGGGGATGACACCTACCGCCTTCTGCCGTACCTGTTCGATCATCATGAGCTTGCGGATGCCGTGAAGGGAACGGACAAGATCTTTCTCGGTTTTTCGGATACGACGGTCAATCACCTGATGCTTCACAAGGTCGGCCTGAACACCTTCTACGGGCAGTCATTTCTTTCGGATATCTGCGAGCTGGGCCCGGAGATTCTCCCGTATACACGGAAATACTTCGAGGAGCTGATCGCTTCCGGAACCATCCGGGAAATAACGCCCAGCGATGTCTGGTATGAAGAGCGGACAGACTTTGGTCCCGATGAGGTCGGTAAGCCACTGGTTTCCCGCCCGGATCACGGGTTTGAACTGCTGCAGGGATCGCCCGTGTTTTCGGGAAAAATACTCGGCGGCTGCATCGATACCCTCTATGATTTCTTCAATGCCGACCGCTATGCGGATATGCCGGATTTATGTAAAAAATACCATCTGTTCCCGGACAGGGAGGACTGGAAGGGACGGATCCTCCTTCTGGAATCCAGCGAAGAAAAGCCTTCGCCGGACAAATACCGGCGGGCGCTTGAGTATTTTAAACAGACCGGCGTGTTTGATGCGGTCTCCGGCGTGCTCGCCGGAAAGCCGATGGACGAGGCCTACGCGGCGGAGTACCAACAGCTCCTGACCGATGTCATCCAAAGACCTGACCTGCCGATCGTCTTTAATCTGAATATCGGACACGCGATGCCCCGGTGCATCATTCCGTTCGGAGTGGAAGCGGTCGTCGACGCGAAAGAACAGGTCATCCGTTTTGCCGGATAACGAAGGGTACGGCCAGATCCTTCAGGACACCCAGAAATTCCCGCAGAAGATTGTTGGGCAGGAAGATGGGAGAGGAATCGGCGGGAATTGCGCAGACATGCGTGATTCCCGCTTTTTCTGCGAGCATCAGGGCGCGGAAGACATGGAAATCGTTGGTCACGATCCCGACGCGGTCAGCTGCGGGGTCAAAGAGCGCCATGCTGAAAAGCATGTTCTCGCGGGTGTTCATGGAAGCGCTTTCCATGAGGATCCGGTCCCCTGCGATCCCGCGCCATACAAGATACCGCTTCATGCCCTCTGACTCCGGGAAGGGTTCATTATATCCCTGTCCGCCGGAAACGATGCAGAGGGTATCCGGGTTTTCACTCAGATAGTCATATGCCGCATCCAGCCGGTAGCGCAGGACGACGCTGGGGCCCGTCTCCCGCACCTGTGCGCCAAGAACGATCAGATAGTCCAGGTTCTTTTCCGGAACATCCGAAAAATGCCTAAGGATCATCCCCTCAATGGCGGCAAAGAGCGCAAGGCAGACGAAGAGTGCGGTACAAAGCGCAGCCCTGGCCGGCAGGGGAAGGCGCTGCAGGAGATGCGCATGCAGGGCGTACGACAGAAAAAGAAACCCAGCGCCGAGAGCAAACCAGACGAGGAAAAAGCCTGTGCCGGAGCCGGTCCGCAGCACAAGAATTCCATAGATCATGCTGATTACCGCAGGTATGACGAGCAGAAATTCCGTTTTCATACTTGATCTCCATTCGGGTAAGGCGTGTTTTCTGTCAAAGATATCATAATCACCTTATCACATCATATGCGGTTTTGACATCGCCGCGCTTTCCGGCAGAGCCAGAGTCGTTTCGTCAGACTTACGAAAAATGACGAAAATTATGCCGGGAGAACGTCAAACTGACGATATTCGGGAGAAAAGAAAAATGTTTAAATAGTAACATAAACGAACAGAAAAGGAGTGCCTTGTATGGAAAAGACGATCCTGATCCGTAACGCCGCCGCCATTGTGTCCTGCGATGCAAATGACACAGTATACAAGAACGCTGATCTGCTGATCAAGGGTCCGCAGATCGCAAAGATCGGCCCGAAGCTGGCTGATCCCGCAGACGAGGTCATCGATGCCTCAGGCTGTTTTATCTACCCCGGTCTTATCAATACCCATCATCATTTTTTCCAGACTTTTGTAAGAAATTTAAGAACGATCGACTATCCGAACATGACGGTGCCGGAATGGATCAGCAGGATCTACCAGATCTTTCAGATGATCAATGACGACGTGATCTTTTATTCCTCGCTGACGGCAATGGCGGACCTGATCAAGCACGGCTGCACGACAGCCTTCGATCATCAGTACTGCTACACGGACAAAACCGGCAAGCGCCCGGTGGACCGCCAGATGGAGGCGGCAAAGCTGCTCGGGATCCGTTACCACGCGGGACGCGGCGCAAATACGCTCCCCCGCACGGAGGGAAGCTCCATGCCGGACAACATGGTGGAGACGACGGACGAGTTCCTTGCGGACTGTGACAGACTGATCTCTCTGTATCATGATCCGAAGCCCTTCTCCATGTCGCAGATCGTTCCCTCTCCCTGCCAGCCGATGAACTGCTACAGGGAGACCTTTGCGGAGACGGTAAAGTTCTGCCGGGAGAAGAAAGTGCGCATGCACACGCACCTCGGCGAGGGCGAAAACGAGATCATGGTGGAGCGCTGGGGAAAGCGGACGCTCGATTACTGCGCGGAGCTCGGCTTCATCGGTCCGGATGTCTGGATCGCACATGGCTGGGAGCTGACACCGGAGGAATACAAGGTCCTGGGCGATGCGGAAAGCGGCGTATCTCACTGCCCGACACCCGCGATCCTGGGCGGTTTCCCGATTCTGCCGATGCAGCAGATGCTGGATGCGGGCGTGACCTTAAGCCTCGGGTGCGATGGCTCCGCCACCAACGATGGCTCCTCGCTCCTCGACGCGATGCGTCTCGCGTGGATGCAGCAGTCTTACTACAGCAAGGAGCGCGGCGGAAGCATTTCTCCCTATGATATGTTGAAGATCGCGACTGCAGGCGGTGCGAAGACGCTCGGCAGAGATGATCTTGGGAGTCTTGAACCGGGAAAAGGTGCGGACCTGTTCATGATCGATGTCTCGAAGCTGGAGTTCACAGGGACGCTGCATGATCCGAAGAACCTGATTGCGCGCACAGGCGTGACCGGTTATGTGGATATGACCATGATCAACGGGCAGGTCGTCTTCGCGGACGGCGAGCTGAAGGGCGTCGACGAGCGGCAGCTTGCAAAAGAGGGCGAAGCTGTCTGCACGAAGGTCCTCCGGGAACCCTGCGACGCGTTCCACAATCTTTAAGAAGCGATAACCCAATCAACTGTAAAAGAAAGGAAAATCCAATGAAAAAGATTCTCTCAGCAGTAACGGCATCTGTCATGGCGCTCTCGCTTGCAGCCTGCGCGGCCGCACCGGCCGCCCCCGCGGCTCCCGCACAGGCGCCCGCCGCATCCGAGGCGGCAGCGGAAGCGGCCCCCGCGGAGGCGAAGGAGTACAAGGTCGCGCTCTGCATGTCCGGCGCGGCGAACGACCAGGGCTGGAACCAGACCGCATACGAAGGGGCTGTCAAGGCCTGCGAAAAGTACGGCATGTCCCTTGACTACTCCGAGAATCTGACGCCTGCGGATATCGCGTCCGCATTTGCGGACTACGCGGCGGCGGGATACGACGTCATCATCGGCCACGGCTATGAGTTCGGCGATCCCGCGCTGGAAGTCGCGGCGACCTATCCGGATGTGCTCTTTGTCTGCACCGAGGCGGATGCTGCGGCAGATAATGTCGCCTCCTATGTTATGGCGTGCGAACAGACCGCCTATGTCGAGGGTGTGATCGCCGCCATGATGACCAAGACCGGCAAGGTCGGCGGCATCGGTCCCCTCCAGGGCGATTCCCTGGTCAAGATCATTAACGGATTCGAGGACGGCGCGAAGGCGACGAACCCGGATATCGTAGTGGAGACGGCATGGACGAACTCCTTCGTAGATACGCAGCTGGCGCAGGAAGCGGCGGAAGCGATGATCGACGACGGCGTCGACGTGATCAAGCACTGTGCGAATGCATGCGGCAACGGCGCGATCAGCGCGGCGGTCGCGGCGGACATCCTCTGCCAGGGCGACTCGTATGACCAGAGCTCCTTTGCACCGGATCATATGGTCGATTCCGCGCTCTACAACCTGGATGTCGTTCTCGACATTGCGCTCGGCAGCATCAGCGATGGCACCTTCAAGGGTGAAGTATATAACCTCGGCTTTGCGGACGGCGCTGTCGACCTTTGCTTCACGAAGAACATCCCGGACGATGTGAAGGCGGCCGCAGAGGAACTGATGGAGAAGATCAAATCCGGCGAATTTGAGGTCGTGAGAGATTACACGATCCGCAACTGATGACCGGAATGAATCCCTGAATTTACCTGAATCCGCGGGCCGTACAGGACATCGGCATACGCCCATGTCCCTGTGCGGCCTGAAGCATTCTTGAGGAGAACCACATGCCGCTTTTGGAAATGAGGGATATCTGCAAGTCGTTTTCGGGCGTATACGCCAACGAGAACGTGTCCTTTTCCGCAGACAAGGGAGAGATTCACGCGCTGCTCGGCGAGAACGGCGCGGGAAAGACCACGCTGATGAACATCCTGTTTGGCCTGTATCAGGCAGACAGCGGCGAGATCCTGTGGAAGGGAAAGCCGGCGGAATTCGCATCGCCCAGAGAGGCGATCGAGGCCGGGATCGGTATGGTGCAGCAGCATTTTTCCCTGGTGCGGAATCTGACCGTTCTCGACAACATGATCCTGAATTACTCCGGGAACCGCTTTTTTCTCGACCGGAAAAAGGAGAGGCAAAAGCTTCTTACGCTTTCGGAAAGGTACGGGCTGGAGGTGCATCCCGACGCCCGGATCGCGGATCTCTCCGTCGGGGAGCGGCAGCGCGTCGAGATCTTAAAGACGCTTTACCGTGAGATTGAGCTCCTGATCCTGGACGAGCCGACAGGCGTTCTCACACCGCAGGAGACATCGCAGTTTTTCCGCATGCTGAAGGATCTGAAGAACGAGGGATACGCGATCATCATTATCACGCACCGGATGAGCGAGATCCTGGAGATCAGCGACCGCGTCACGGTCCTGCGCGACGGAAAAAAGGTCGCGGAGCATCTGACTGCGGAGACAAATGCCGATCAGCTGGCGCACGACATGATCGGAAGGGACCTTCACGGACTGACGTATACGGAATTCGGAGAGAAAGAGGGCGCGCCGGCGGCAGGAGAGTCTGCGGACAAACGCGATGAAAACAGGCAGCCGGTCCTTGAACTGAAGGCGATTACGAGACGGGCCGGAAAGCACACGCACGCGCTGCGGGATATTTCCCTGTGCGTGCACGCCGGCGAAATCCTCGGCGTTGCGGGCGTTGAGGGCAATGGCCAGAAGGAGCTGGCGGAGGTCATCACCGGCTTAAAGCAGGCGACCTCCGGCGAGCTTTTGCTTGACGGGAAGGAGATCGGGCACGCCTCTGTGCGTGAGCGTTACGAGAGCGGCATCTCCTATATTTCCGATGACCGGCAGAGTGATTCTCTCATTCCCGATATGAATATTTCGGATAATCTGATGCTCCGCGACTACGCGTCGCCTCCCTATGCGGACGGTCTGCTCATCCGTCGCGGCGCCGTAAAGGAGAACGCGAAGGACAAGATGAAGGAGTTTGAAGTCCGCGCGAGCGGCACGCAGGGCGCGGAGACAAAGGTGCGTCTGCTCTCCGGCGGAAACCAGCAGAAGCTGATCATCGCGCGGGAACTCTCGGACAGATCGAGACTTGTTGTCGCCGCCCAGCCGACCAGGGGACTCGATATCGGCGCGACGGAATTTGTCCGCGAGAGACTGGTCCGCAAGAAGGAGAGCGGCGGTGCTGTGCTCCTGATATCGGCGGACTTGGAGGAAATCTTTGCGATCAGCGACAGAGTCGCAGTGCTGTACGACGGAAGGATCATGGACATACTCGACAGGAATGAGCTGGACATCCGGAGAATCGGTCTTCTGATGGGCGGTGTCACTAAGGAGAGCGTATGATGAGGACGGCGGAAACGATGCAGAGAGTAAAGGACATTATCCTCATCGCAGCACTCACGCTCCTCATCGCTGCGGTGCTGGTTCTCGCCTGCGGGGCTTCACCCGCGGAGGCGATGCAGCTGTTTATCCAGGGAATCTTCCGCAACAGGCAGAGCGTGGCGGAGATCTTCGTCAAGGCCTGCCCCCTGATCCTGACCGGCGTCGGATGCGCGGTCGCGTTTCAGGCAGGGTTTTTTAACATCGGCGCGGAAGGACAGTTCTATCTGGGAGCGCTCGTCGGGACGGCAGTGAGCCTTTCGCTTCCGCTGCAGGGACCGGTCAATATCCTGCTTGCCCTGGTCTGCGGTTTTCTTGCAGGCGGACTGCTTGCGCTGATCGCCGCGCTGTTAAAGTCGACGTTCAATATCTCCGAGATCATCGTGACGATCATGCTCAACTACATCGTGATCAACTTTCTCGGCTATGCGGTCCGCACATTCTTAAAGGACCCGGAGGGAAATGTGCCGCAGTCGGCAAAGATCGACCCCGCGTCGCAGCTTTTGCCGATCATCACATCAACCAGGTTTCATGCCGGCATCCTGATCGCGATCATCGCTGCGCTTATCATGTGGTTTCTGATGTCGCGCACGACGATCGGCTATGAACTCAAGGCGGTCGGTTTTAACCAGCGCGCAGCGCAGGTCGGAGGTATCTCAGTTGCGAAGAATATCATCCGGTGCGCGTTCCTCAGCGGCGGTCTTGCGGGCATCGCGGGCGTGATCGAGGTCATCGCGATCCAGAAGAAGCTTCTGGAAGGGATCTCCGCAAGCTGCGGCTACACGGCCGTCCTGATCGCGCTGATCGCAGGGAACCATCCGCTCGGCGCGCTCATTGCGGCGCTGATCTATGCGACAGTCCAGGTGGGAACCGGCTCCATGCAGCGGCAGCTCGGCGTGCCGAACGCCATCGTCAATATCCTGATCGGCGCGGTCGTCCTGCTGATCCTCGGCAGGAAGCTTCTGCATCTTGAGACATACGGATTCCTGAAGCGGAAAAAGGAGGCAAAATGAGCCAGCTGTTCACTCTCTCATTCTTTACGGCATTCCTCGCGGCAGCAGTGCGGCTGGCTGTGCCGCTGATCTACGCGGGTCTTGGCGAGACGATCGCGGAGAAGGCGGGTGTCATCAATATCGGCATGGAGGGCGTGATGCTGGACGGCGCGTTCTTTTCCTTTGCAGGCGCCTGGTACAGCGGCTCCCTCGCGGTGGGGCTCCTGTGCGGGATCGCCGGCGGTGTCCTGATGTCGGTGCTGCACGGCGTGATCTGCATCGTCCTGGCGCAGGACCAGACGGTGAGCGGACTTGCGATCAACATGTTCGCGCTGGGACTGACGAGCTTCCTGTTCAAGCTGATGAGCCAGGGACAGAGCTATCAGCAGGTCGAGACCTTTGAGACCTATGCGATCCCGGGGCTTTCGAAGATCCCGCTGATCGGTGCGGCCTTTTTCGAAAAGGACATCCTGTGCTATCTGCTGTATATCCTGCTGATCCTGTTTACGATCTTCTATAAAAGGACCGACCTCGGGCTTTCCCACATCGCAGTGGGAGAGGCGCCGCACGCGGCGGAGTCCGCCGGCATCCCCGTCCACCTCTTCCAGTGGACGGCGCTGCTTGTAAACGGCGTGCTCGGCGGGATCGGCGGCGCGTACCTGGTGCTCGTGCAGCTGGGCGTCTTTACGGAAAACATGATCTCCGGCCGCGGCTATATCGCGCTTGCGGCGGTCATCCTGGGCCGGCATATGCCGCTTGGAATGTTTGCGGCGGCGCTTCTGTTCGGTCTTGCCAATGCACTGCAGATCCGCCTGCAGACGATCGGCGTCTCCGTGTCGCCCTACCTGCTCGCGATCCTGCCTTACGCGATGACGCTGCTCGCGATGCTGGGCGCGGCGGGCAGGAGCAGCAGACCGGAGTCGCTCGGAAAACCCTATGTGCGCGGGTCGCGGTAATGTGGTTTAATAAATATGTATTCTAATTAATATTCACTTTGCATTACAGAAAGAAGAGGGAGAACGATGGAAGAGATCCTGCGCATGGAACACATTACGAAGCGCTTCGGTGAGTTCTATGCGAACCGGGATATCAATCTGAGTGTCCTGAAAGGCGAAGTGCATACCCTGCTGGGAGAAAACGGCGCCGGGAAGAGCACGCTGATGAATATCCTTTTCGGGCTTTACCAGCCCAGCGGGGGACAGATCTTTCTTCACGGAAAGCCTGTCGCGATCGATTCGCCCGCCACGGCTGTAAAGCTGGGCATCGGCATGGTCCATCAGCACTTCATGCTGGTGGAGGCCATGACGGTATTTGAAAACATCATCCTGGGGGACCGGAACACCAAAGGCATTTTCATCGACAGGAACGCAAGGCGAAAGGAGATTTTGGAGCTCTCGGAGAGATACAACCTCGACGTGGAGCTGGACAAGCCGATCACGGAGATCGCAGTCGGCGCACAGCAGCGCGTGGAGATCCTCAAAGCCCTTTATCGCGGCGCAGAGCTTCTGGTGCTGGATGAGCCCACAGCGGCGCTGACGGACATTGAGGTAGAGGGCCTGTTCCGGATCATGAAAAAGCTCGTCGGAGAGGGCAAGAGCATCATCTTCATCAGTCATAAGATGCGGGAAGTGATGCAGATCTCCGACAGGATCACGATCCTTCGGGCCGGGGAGACGGTGCGGACCGTAGAGCGCGGCGAGACTACGGGAGAGGAGCTGGCTGGTTTGATGATCGGCCGGGAGCTTGCTCCGTCTCATTACGCCAAGGTCACCAAACCCGGAGCCGCGGTCGTATCGCTGCACGACGTGGATTACCAGAAGAAAAGCAAGCACAATGGTTTAAACGGAGTCACCCTGGAGGTGGGCCGCGGCGAGATCCTCGGCATTGCCGGGGTGGACGGAAACGGACAGAGCCAGTTGGCCCAGCTGGTGACCGGCGTGATCGCACCTGAGGGCGGGAGCGTGGACATGAAGGGGAGCCGCGTCGCCACGTTTTCTCCGAACGGCTTTATTCTGGAAAACGTCTCCCATATCCCGGAAGACCGCAACAAGATGGGGCTGATCGGCAACATGTCCGTGATGGAGAACATTCTTCTGAAGGAGACTGGCGATCCGAGATTTTCGGACGCCGGGGGCTGGCACCTGAAAAGAAAAGCGATGCGAACCTATGCGGAGCAGATGCAGCAGAAGTACGATATCCGCTGCACCTCCGTCGCACAGGAATCCCGCAATCTCTCCGGCGGAAACCAGCAGAAGGTCATTCTTGCGAGGGAGCTGGAAAACCATCCGGATCTTCTGGTGGCGGTCCATCCGACCAGAGGTCTCGACATCGGAGCGACGCGCTTTGTCCACGACACCATGATCTCCGCGCGCGATGCGGGCTGCGGTGTGCTCCTGATCTCGGCGGATTTTGACGAGATCCTGGAGATGAGCGACCGCATCATTGTTATATTCGAGGGAAAAATAATGGGCGAATACCCCGGTTCCAATCCTCCCATCGACCAGATCTCCCTGGCGATGGCGGGCAAGTGAGGGGGCAGCTATGAATAAAAACAGATTTTTCAGCATCCTGGTTCCTTTCATCTCCGTGCTGCTCGCCTTCCTGGTGGGCTGCATCATCATGGCGGCTTTGGGCGCGAATCCCGCGACAGCCCTCGGGGCCCTGTGGAAGGGCGCCTTCGGCAATACCCGCAATGTGGGAACAACGCTGTCGCGCGCGACGCCCCTGATCTTTACCAGTCTCTGCGCCTGCTTTGCCTATCGCTGCGGCGTATTTAACCTGGGCGGGGAGGGGCAGTTCCTGATCGGCTCCGTTGTCTGCTGCTATATCGCGACGCAGAGCGGGATCGTCGGTCTGCCGGCCATCATCCTCTGCATCCTGTGCGGCGGCATCGCGGGCGGCTTCTGGGCTGCCATACCTGGGCTTCTCAAGATCTACCGCGGCCAGAACGAGATGATCATTTCCATCATGCTCAATTACGTCGCGACGCTTTTCATGGGCGTGATCTACACGAACTGGCTCCGGGAGGGAAGCGTGCCGCAGACCATGTCGGTGCCGGATGAGAGCAAGCTGTCGCGCCTCTTCGGCCTTCGCTGTACGAGCGCCTTTGTGATCGCCGTGGTGATCGGTATCCTGGTCTACTACTTCCTGTTCTATACATCTATGGGATTTCAGCTACGTGCGGTCGGGCTTAATATGACCGCATCGCAGTTTAACGGCTTTGCCGTAAAGCGGTACATCCTGTTCAGCTTTATCATCTCCGGTGTCATCGCAGGCGTCGGCGGAAGCGCGGAGCTCCTCGGCACGCAGTTTCGTCTGATCAACGGCTTCGGCGCCGGCTACGGATTTGACGGTGTGGCGATGGCGCTCATCGCGCAGCTCCATCCGCTCGCGGCGATCCTGGTGGCGATCTTCTTTGCGGCGCTCCGCGTGGGTTCTACCACCATGCAGGCCGCGACAGGCGTCCCCACCAGCGTCTCGGAGATCATCCAGGCCCTGGTCATCGTGTTTACGGTGGCGGGACTCGCCATGGTAAAGCTCCCGGAATTCAAGGCGGCTCTGGAACGGATTTTTTCCGCGGGAAAGGAGGCGTGAGATATGGATATGAATTTTGTCACGAATCTGCTGCTGGCCAGCGTCCGCATGGCGACGCCGCTGATCTTCATATCGCTTGCCGAACTCTATTCCCAGCGGGCGGGCCTGACGAATATCGGACTGGAGGGTCTTGCCACCATCGGGTCCCTCGCGGGCTTTATGGTCAGTCTCCTGACGGGAAGCCCGATGCTGGGCGTCCTTGCCGGCCTGCTGGCAGGTATCCTCGTCAACATGATCTTTGCCTATGCCACGATTTCCCTGTGCGCGGAACAGATCGTGTACGGCATGGCGATCAATATTTTTGCGCCGGCCCTGGCGGCGTTCGTCTACCGGGTCTATTTCGGGAGCGGCTCCGAGCTGGTGCAGGTGAAGCTGATGAACACGCTGTCTTCCTCCGTGGGCATCACCCCCTCGAATTTCTTTGCAAGGCTCCTGCTGGACCAGACGTTTATGGTCTACCTGGCATATGCGCTTGTGGTGTTTACCGCAATCTATTTCAACAGAACGAAGAGTGGACTGAATTACAAGGCGGTGGGCGAGTATCCCAAGGCGGCAGCCACACTCGGGATCGACGTCATCCGGACCAAGTATCTCGCGAGTATCATCTGCGGCGCGCTCGCGGGCATGGGCGGCGCGTACCTCACGACCTGCTATACCACCACTTACGTTGACGGCAACGTTGCGGGGCGCGGATTCATCGCGCTCGCGGCGGTGATCTTCGGGCGCTGGAGCGCCGGAGGTGTGCTTCTTGCCTGCCTGTTTTTCGGCTTCTGCGACGCCCTGCAGATCCGCCTGCAGGTCATGTCCTTCGGTCTTCCCTATCAGTTCTTCCAGATGATCCCCTATGTGGCGACCGTCCTGGTCCTGGCGCTGATCGGGATGAAGAAGGCGGGCCCCAAGAGCTGCGGCAAGCCTTATCGCAGGGAAGAACGTTAACTGTCGGTTAAAAAACTAGTTGTTATATATTTCAAGAAGGAGGATTCAAATGAAAAGGATTGTTTCACTGGCACTGGCTCTGATGATGACAGTATCCCTGACCGCCTGTGCGGGAGCTGCGGCTCCGGCAGCGGCTCCGGCTGCAGCTCCGGCGGAAAGTGCGCCGGCGGCGTCGGAGGCGCCTGCTGCTCCCGAAGCGGAGAGCAAAGACTACAAGGTGGCCATGATCTGCGACTCCAGCATTTCGGACGGCGGCTGGGGCGCGGCCTGCTACAACGCAATGGTCGACGCTGCGGCGGCAAACGGCTGGGAGACGGCTTATTCGGATATGATCGATCAGTCGGCCTATTATGATACCATCGTCTCTTACTGCGACCTGGGCTATGATCTCATCTATGCGCCGGGCAACCAGTATACCGACGCGGTGCTGCAGGCGGCCGAGGAGTATCCGGAGATCGCCTTCGCACTGCTCAACGGCGGCGCGAACACGCCCGAGAAGGCCGTGAACGGAAACGTCACATCCCTTCTGCCGGATGCCAACCAGATCGGCTGGATCGCCGGCGCCATGGCGGGCCTGATGACCGAGTCCGGCACGATCGCCTTCATCGGCGGCATGGAGCTTGATACGACCAAGGCAAAATACCAGGGCTATGCGGAAGCAGCAGCCTATGTTGCAGAGAAGGCCGGCAAGAGCGCAAAGACGCTGGATATCGTTTATTCCAATTCCTTCTCCGCAAGTGACAAGGGCATCGAGTTCGCGAAGGCCATGATCGACCAGGGCGCGGACGTGTTCTTCGGCGATGCCTCCGCGGTAGACTCCGGCGCGCGCCAGGCGATCGATGAAGCCAACGCGGCAGCAGGATCCGTGAAGATCTATGACATTGCACAGCCCGCAGATATTCTGGGCCAGAACGAGTGCATCATCACCAGCCAGGTGACGGACAACTCCTCGCTGGTCGGACTGAGCATGCAGGCGGTCATGGACGGCACCTTCGGCGGCGAGGTCATCTACGGCACGCTCCAGAACGGCGCACTCTCCGCAGGCAAGATCAGCGACCTGGTTCCCGCAGAGGTCCAGGCACAGTATCAGGAATATCTGGAACAGATGATCAACGATACCTTCATGAAATAAAAAAGACAGCTTCGGGCGCGGCGGACTCTTGAATCCTGCCGCGCCCGGTGCTAGAATCCTTTTGTAATTTCATAATCGAAGTAATACAGGGGAGCCGGTCGTCAACCGGCTGAGATAGCGGCTTGGTCGCCGCTGACCCTCTGACCTGATTTGGATCATGCCAACGTAGGGAGAGTGTTTATCGCATTTTAAGGCAGCCCCTGCGGCTGCCTTTTTTGTAAGAAGGAACCATATGAGATTTGACAGATCACAGCTTCTTCTATATGCGGTCACGGAGCGGTCACAGTTAAAGGGCGGACGTACGCTCCCGCAGGCGGTCGAGGAGGCGATCCGCGGCG
>CACZQP010000073.1 GCA_902783385.1 uncultured Lachnospiraceae bacterium
GCATCCGCGACCGTAAAGACCGCGGCGATCTCGTCATCCGTCTTCTCCCATGTCAGAAAGAAGTCGCCCTCATACATATTGTGAAAATCCAGTTTTTTAAGCCGCTCCGTAAAACCATGTAAATTGCTCATATTCCCCACATTTCTGCGCCGCCTGCGGATACCGGCACGGTGCGAAGCGGCGCGCACGCACGGTGCCGTAAGATGCTAGTATTTTCGTTTTCAGATTTCGGAAGCCTCCGCGCGGAACTGGGTGACGTCCTCCGTCTTTTCCATCGTCGGATACAGCGCGATCGCGGCCGTATAGAGCGCCGCACAGGTGACCAGGTCATCTTTCCAGGTGATTTCGTTCGGCGCGTGCGCCTGGGATTCCGCGCCGGGCCCGAAGCCGACGCAAGGGATGCCGTAGCGGCCCTGAATGGAGACGCAGTTGGTCGAGAAGGTCCACTTGTCGGTGAGAGGCCTCCCCTCTCTGGTGCTCATGGAGGACGGCGCGCCGATGCGCTCTTCTCCGAACAGCGCCTTGTGCGCTTCAACCAGCGCCTTGACATGTGCCGCGCTCTCCTTGTTGATCCAGGTCGGGAAATAGCACTCCGTCTCGTACACCTCGCCGGTCCATGACGGACGGTCATACATGTACATGGAGACCTTCACGTCATCGCCGTATTTCTTCACGGCGGGAAGCGCGCGGATCTCGTCCAGGCAGCTCTCCCAGGTCTCGCCCGCGGTCATGCGGCGGTCGATGGAGATCGCGCAGGAATCTGCGACCGCACAGCGGCTGGGCGACGTGAAATAGATCTGTGAAATCGTGCAGGTGCCGCGGCCCAGGAATCTCGCGTCCTCATAGTGGTCGGGATTGAATTTCGGATCCAGCATCTTCACGAGACCCTTGATCTCCGTGGCGTCCTCGCAGTCGTTCTCGTTCAGGGCCCGCACGTTCTGAATGATGTCCGCCATCTTGTAGATCGCGTTGTCCCCACGCTCCGGCGCCGAACCGTGGCAGGAAATGCCGTGCACGTCGACGCGGATCTCCATGCGGCCGCGGTGACCGCGATAGATGCCGCCGTCCGTCGGTTCCGTGGAGATGACAAACTCCGGACGGATACCGTCCTTATTGACGATATACTGCCAGCACATGCCGTCGCAGTCCTCTTCCTGGACGCTTCCGACGACCATGATGCGGTAGCCCTCCGGGATAAGCCCCATATCCTTCATCATCTTTGCCGCGTAAACCGCGCTCGCAACACCGCCCTCCTGGTCGGAGCCGCCGCGTCCGTAGATGATCTCGTCCGTCTCGTACCCCTTATAGGGATCGTTTTCCCAGTTGTCGCGGTTTCCGATGCCGACGGTGTCGATGTGTCCGTCGATCGCGATAATCTTCTCGCCCTCGCCCATCCAGCCGATCACATTGCCGAGCCCGTCGATCTCCACCTTGTCAAAGCCGAGCTTTTCCATCTCCGCCTGAATGCAGTGCGCGACCTCTTTTTCCTCGCAGCTCTCGCTCGGGCAGGCGATCATCGCCCTGAGGCACCTTGTCAGATCCTCCCTGTGGCCCTCCGCCGCCTCTTTGATCCTTGCATAATCCAGTGCCATATCAAACCTCCTTACTGTCTGAAGCAGTTGCGTTACTCTTTCATTTTTCTGAAGCAGTTGCGTTAACCACTTCGGAAGCCGCGCCAGCGGCTTTGCTGCAGAGCGCCGGCTCTGCGATTCAGATCGACGGATACTCCCCGTCCCATACGATCCTGCGGAACTGATCCCGGTCCGTGTTGCCCTCCGTGGAGAACAGCAGCACCTGGCTGAAGCGGTCGAGTCCGATGTGTTCGCGCAGGTCTTTGTAGCTCTCATCCTTCAGAATGGACGCCACGACGCCCATGCCGACCGCGCCGGATTCGCCGGAGATCACGACCGGGTCTCCCTTCACCGGCGTCGCGAGCATGCGCATGCCCTTTGCTGTCACCCACTCCGGGCAGGAGATAAATGCGCTCGCGTGGTTTTTCAGGATGTCCCAGGAGACGAGATTCGGCTCTCCGCAGCACAGCCCCGCCATGATGGAATGCATGTCGCCGGTGCAGCTGTGCGGCTCTCCGTCTGCGATGGTCGCGCTCTTAAACATGCAGGCTGCCTCGGTCGGCTCCATCACGACAAAGGTCGGCGGATCTTCTTTGTATACGTTTGCGAAATAGGCGACGACCGCAGAAGCCATGCTGCCGACGCCAGCCTGTACGAAGATGTGCGTCGGCCGGTTCATCGCCACCTCGCGGAACTGGTCGGACGCCTCCAGCGCCATTGTCGCATAGCCCTGCATGATCCAGTTCGGGATCTTGGTGTAGCCCTCCCATGCGGTGTCCTGGACGACGACGCTGTTCTCGATCGTCTCCGCCTCCTTTGCGGCGATCCGCACGCACTCGTCGTAGTTCGCGTCCTCGATCGTCACACGCGCGCCCTCGCGGGCGATGTTGTCATAGCGCATGTGGCTCGAGCCGCGGGGCATGTGGACGATGCACTTCTGTCCGAGGCGGTTCGCTGCCCAGGCGACGCCGCGCCCGTGGTTTCCGTCCGTCGCGGTAATGAACGTCGCCTGCCCGAATTCCTTTCGGAACTTCTCGCTGGTGAGGTAGTCATAGGTCATCTCCGTGATGTCCTTGCCCATCTTTTCCGCAATATAGTTGGCGATCGCAAAGGTCCCGCCCAGCGCCTTGAACGAATTCAGGTTGAAGCGGAAGCTCTCGTCCTTCACAAAAAGGCCCGCAATGCCCAGGTATTCCGCCATGCCTTTCAGATTGGCGAGCGGCGTCACCCAGTACTGCGGAAAGCTCTTGTGGAACTCCCGGGTGTTTGAAATATTCTCATGTGACATGAGCGAGAGGTACCGGTCGTCGCTCTTCGGCACATGGTTGTCGATCCATTTCATTTTCTCCATTTTTTCTTCAGTCTCCTTCCTGGTAGCACTCCGGCATGTTTATCTTATCCTATCCGGCATCCTGCGTCACTTCTTCGCCGGCCTGTAAAACGTATCCTCCAGCGGAAGCTTTGTGCGGAACCTTTGATCGAGCGCATAATATGCGCCCGCAATCGCCGGCGCCGCCGGGATCGACGCGATCTCGCCGATGCCCTTTGCCCCGTATGCATAAGGGAGCGGTGTGTCCTTCTCGATGTAGATCGCGTGAATTCTCGGTATCCTGTCCGCGCGGAAAAGGCCCAGGGTCCCAAGCTTTGCCTGCGGCACACAGTCATCCAGCGGGAAATCCTCCGTCAGCGCATAGCCCATGCTCATGAGTGTCCCTCCCTCGATCTGGCCCTGGATGGACACGGGATTCACCACCTTGCCGGAATCATGCGCGGCGTAGATATCCCGGATGCTCCCGTCGTCGTTCAGTACGACCACCGTCGTCGCGAAGCCGTACGCGATATGACTTTTCGGATTCTCCTTCGGCGCGCCGAGCTGGTCCGTCGGCTCAAAAAACTCCGCGTAGTATTCCTTCCCCTCAAGAGAATACAGTCCGCCGGGCGTCGCGTCCATGGCTGCGCGCAGAAAAGCTGCCGCGCGGCGCACCGCCTCTCCCGTGATCAGGCTCTGGCGCGAGCCGGACGTCGTGCCGGAATTAGGGGCATTTTCCGTGTTGGAGATCCCCATTTCCACCTGCCTTCTCTTGAGCCCTGTCTGCGTGCACAGGATCTGCAGGAAGACCGTCTCACACCCCTGCCCGATATCCGATGCCGCAGTGTATAGGACCGCCTTTCCGTTCTCCACGCGGATCTCCGCGCGGCCGACATCCGGAAGGCCGACGCCGACACCCGAGTTCTTCATGGCGCACGCGATGCCGGCGCGGCCGGCGTTCGCCTCATAGACCTCCTTCACCGCCTCCAGCGTCTCTTTAAGTGCTGTCGAAGAATCGGCGATCTGGCCGTTCGGCAGGACTCTGCCCGGCTCGATCGCGTTTCGGTACCGGATCTCCCAGGGCGAAAGCCCCGTCTCCTCCGCCAGAAGATTGATGCACATCTCCAGCGCAAACTGGCTCTGGCACACGCCGAAGCCGCGAAAAGCGCCCGCCGGCGGGTTGTTGGTGTAATAGCCGTAGCCGCGGATGTCCGTGTTCTGGTAGCAGTACGGCCCCACAGAATGCGTGCAGGCTCTCTCCAGCACAGGTCCGCAGAGCGACGCATAGGCACCGGTGTCAAAGTAGATGTCGCAGTCGAGCGCCGTGAAGATCCCGTTTTCATCGCAGCCCAGCGTGAATGTTCCCTTCATCGCGTGACGCTTCGGATGAAAATTGATCGACTCCTGCCGGGAGAACTTCACCTTGACCGGCCGCCCCACCTTCAGCGCCGCGAGCGCTGCAAGGTGCTGTGCCGAGACGTCCTCTTTCCCGCCGAACCCTCCGCCGACGAGACAATTCTCCACCACGATATCCTCCGGCGGCCACTGCAGCATGTAGGCGATCTCCTTGCGGGTGTCATAGACGCCCTGGTCCGAGGAGAGGACCTTTACGCCGTCCCTGTACGGGAAGGCCACCGCACACTCCGGCTCCATGAATGCGTGCTCCGTAAACGGCGTCTCGAAGGTCTTCGTCACCACATGCGCCGACCTCTCCAGCGCCCCCTTCGCATCGCCGCGCGTCACGTGCCTCGCCTGACACAGATTCCCTTCCGCGTGGATGAGCGGTGCGCCCTCCGCCATCGACTCCTCCACGTTCCGCACTGGTGTGAGCGGCTCATACTCAATATGGACGCGCTTTTTCGCCTCCTCCAGGATCTCACGCGTCTCTGCAACGACGAGGCACAGGGCGTCTCCGACGCAGCGTGTGACATCGCCCTCCGCGATCATCACATCCCAGTCCTGCTGGATATGTCCAACGCGGTTCATCGGCACGTCCCCTGCCGTGAGGACCGCGAGGACGCCTTCCGTCTCCTCAGCCTCTTTTGTATCGATCTTCAGGATGCGGGCCCGCGGGTATGCCGAGCGGACGGCAGATGCGTGTACCATGCCCTCCATCTCCACGTCATCCACGTACTTGCCGTATCCCAGGACCTTCTCCCGCACATCCCGCCGGAACACGGCGCGGCCCACATCAAAACCGCTCTCTCCCGACTCGTCCTCCGGGATGACGGGAACTTCTCCCCGCATGAGCGCCGCCGCCATCCACACGGCATCAATGATCTTCTTGTAGCCGGTGCAGCGGCACAGATTTCCCCGGATCGCCTGTTTGATCTCGTCATCTGTCGGATTCTTATTGACATCGAGCAGCGCCTTGGCCGCCATGACCATGCCGGGCGTACAAAATCCGCACTGCACGGCTCCCATGATGCCGAAGGCGTACACATAAGTGTTCTTTTCCTCTTCGGTCAGGCCCTCGCAGGTCGTGATGTGCATCCCCGCCGCACGCTTCGTCGTGAGTATGCAGGAGCGCACCGCCCTTCCGTCCGCGATGACCGTGCATGTTCCGCAGACACCCTCGCTGCAGCCGTCCTTGACGGATTTCAGCTTCAGGTCGTCGCGCAGGTAGCGCAGGAGCGATTTTTCCTCCGCCGTCTGCCGCAGGACACCATTTACCGTAAAGGAGAAGACCTCCGCCGTGTTATTCAGGTTCTGTTCGTTTCCCATCACTCTTCCCGTAAAGTCTGTTCCGGCAGGCGCTTAGTGCATCTTGGCCTCACCTGCTCCGGGCGGCAGAAGATACGCATATTCACTGCACACCGCGCGAATGAGTGCCGCCGCCTCCGGAGGGATCCTGCGGTCCGCATCCCCAAGTCCGATCTCGAAGACCTCCCCGTCAAGACGGACAAGTATCCGGTCATCGGACAGCACGAAGAATCCTTCGTTTTCGCTGTCATCAAAGTCCTCCCGGGACCAGAAGAGCGTGAATTTATCGCGGTAGGGCCTGCCGTCATACGGACAGAATACGGCGCAGTTTCCGCACTCGTTGCACATTCCGTCCATATGCAGGATCTGCGGCATCCTCCCGCCCGGCACGCGGATCGCGACATTTGCCCGGTTCGGACATACATCCGCACAGACCTCACAGACCGAGGGGCACCCCAGGCACCTCTCATCCGGCATCGCACAGGGGTCTGCGGCGATATTGCCCTTTTCCCTGCAGCAGGCAGCCGCGTCGTCCCGGACGTTGACTTCCGGCGTAAGGGATGTGACGGATGCGGCATCTCCCATCGCTTCCCTCAGGATCGCGTTCGCAGCCGCCGTCGCATCCGCGATCGCCTCCACAACTGTAGCCGGGCCGCGCCGCATATCGCCCGCCGCATAGACATGCGGAATCTCCGTACGCATGTCCGCGGTCACGACAGGTCTGTTCTTCTCATCCGTTCCCGCACCGATCGCCGCAAAGAGCGCGCCGTCGATCTGTTCACCTGTCGCGGTGATGACACAGGTCGCGGGAATCTTTCGCGTTTCGCCCGTCTTTTCGGGGCTTCTCCGCCCTGACGCATCCGGTGCGCCAAGCCGCATCACGTCGCAGGTGAGCACGCCGTCCCTTGCGCCGACCGGCGCAAGGAGCTCCAGGAACTCCACGCCGTCCCGGAGTGCCAGATCAAGCTCCTCCTCGTCCGCAGGCATATAGCGCTTCGTCCTGCGGTACACGAGACGCACGTGCTTGACACCCGGGATCCTCATCGCTGCGCGCGCCGTGTCCATGGCCGTGTTTCCGCCGCCGATGACGACGACGTCGCTCCCTGTATCAAGCGCCGAATAGTCCCCTGTCTTTTCCGCCTGCTTCGCGGCCGCAAGGAATTCCAGCGCATCCCTGGCACCGCCGTATTTCATTCCCGCATCCGCGGCCCGCCATGCACCCGCCGCGAGGATCACATCCGTAAAGCCCTCATTAAAAAGCGCGCGGACATCCGTTATTTCCTTTCCCGTCACGAAGCGGGCCCCAAAGGCGCTGCAGATCTCGATGTCGCGGTCGATCGCGGCATCCGGTATGCGGAATGACGGAATCGCATGCCGCACGACGCCGCCTATCTCCCGTCTCTTTTCAAATACCGTGACCCCGATCCCGGCGCGCGAAAGGAGAAAAGCTGCCGCAAGACCGGCGGGACCCGCCCCGACAACGGCGACCTGCTTCCCGGGGACTTTATCCTTTGCCTTCAGCGAGGGAAGGACCGCCCCGCAGGCGCTCTCCGCGGCCTCCAGCTTCGTGCGGCGGATCTGCAGGGGTGCTTCATAATAGCTGCGCATGCACTTGTCCGCGCAGTGATGCGGACAGATCGTGCCGGTGATGAACGGCAGCGGATTCTTGTCCAGTATGATCTCGAGTGCCTGAGCCGGAGCGCCCTGCGCCATCTTTTCCAGATAGCCCGGGATATCCTGCCCGATGGGGCAGCCGTCCCGGCACGGGGAAGTAAAGCAGTCAAACAGCGGGAGCGACTTCTTCATATGCCGCTCCGGCAGGGGCTTCACCGGCTTTTTATAAAGCGGATCTTCAAGGACCGCCTCTTCCATGCGGATGACAGCCTGTACATCGATCGTCTCAAATGGTCTGTACTCCATCGAACAGAGCGCCTTCCCGATCTGCGCAAGTCTCTCGTAGCCGCCCGGCTTTAAGATATTGGTCGCCATGGTGACCGGCCAGATGCCTGCCCGAAACAGCGCGCCGGTGTTGTGAATATCCGCGCCGCCGGAGTATGAGATGCGCAGCTTCCCGCCGAATGCTTCCGCGATCCTCTTCGACAGCGCGATCGTCAGCGGATAAAGCGCGCGGCCGGACATATACATCTCCTCCGCAGGGAGCTCTCCCGCTTTCACTTCCGCGGGGAAGGTATTGGTGAGCTTCACGCCGAACGTCAGGTCCTTTTCCCTGCCCAGTTCGATCAGGCGGCGAAACATCGGCTCCGCGTCCTCCCACTGCAGATCCTCGACAAAATGATGCTCGTCGAAGGACACATAATCAAAGCCGAGCGCGTCGAGGCGCCCGCGGGCAAATTCATAGCCAAGGAGCGTCGGATTGCACTTGATGAAGGTGTGAAGCCCTTTCTCCTTCATCAGGTAGGTCGCGATGCGCTCGATCTCGTCCGGCGGACAGCCGTGCAGGGTGGATTCCGTGATCGACCGGGAGATGACCGGCGGGATTGCGCGGATATAAGCCTCATCGACATGTGCAAACAGCGGACAGGCCGCCGCGGCATCCTCGATGCATTCCTTCCAGATATCCGTGTCGGAGGCATCCTTCATTCCCTCGATAAAGGCGTCGATCTTCGGCGTCTTGATCCCCGCGAGGTCATACCCCACGGACATGTTAAAGACAAAGCCGTCCGGATCGCCGAGGGAGAGCTCCTTCGCCAGGATCCTGCAGACGACCCAAGCCTTTACATATTCCTCAAACGCCTCCTGCACCGTCAGTTCCGTCGACCACTCGCAGTTATACCCCTCGTCGGCCGCCAGGATGCAGGGCTTGTTCACGCAGGCTGCCAGCTCTCTCCCGTCCATGACCTGCACGGTCTTGAGCTCGAAAAAGCGCGCGCCGGCGACATAGGCGGCGATGATGTTCTGCGCAAGCTGCGTGTTCGGTCCCGCCGCCGGTCCGAACGGCGCCTCAAGCTTTTCTTCAAAGATCGGAAGGCTCTTGCCCTGCGTATAGGGCAGGAGCTTCCGCACGCCGAAGATGGAGCCTTTGTCTCTGTATTCGGTGATGGTCCAGTCTAGGAGCTGTGCAAACGGTATCGGCCGCATGATATCACTCATAATCTCTCCTCCCGGCGCCGGCACTTCCCGCGCCCTTTCTTGTACCGTTCTTTAATATGTCCTTCGGTTCAGCGCGCCCCAGAGCTTTTTGCTCTCCGCAAGCGCAAACGCGTTCAGTCTCTCCTCGTCGATGTCCACAAACTCCCTGTCTTTGTAGAGCACCTTTCCGTTGATGATCGTTGTCCGGCAGTTCTTTCCCATCATGCCGAAGATCATGTGTCCGTCGATGTTTTCGTCAGAGAACGGCGTGAACGGATGATAATCCATTACGATCACGTCCGCGGCCGCGCCCTCCTTCAGGATGCCGAGCGGCTTTTTGAAGTATTTGGC
>CACZQP010000074.1 GCA_902783385.1 uncultured Lachnospiraceae bacterium
ATGTGTGACCGCGCGAATATGGCAATCAATGCCTCCCGCGACGAGTCCTCCGCACTGATCACCTACTACTCCGACGACCTGATGGAGAAGATCCTTTTTGAAAAGGAAGTCATCAGTGATTTTGATCACGCATTGCAGCAGCGCCAGTTCCGTATCTTCCTTCAGCCGCTCGTCACCGCAGACGGGAAGCTGATCGGGGCGGAAGCGCTTTCCCGCTGGATCCGGGGCCGGGACAATGCGATGCAGTATCCCAAGGATTTCATTCACGTGCTGGAGAGCAGAGGCCTGATCTACAGGCTGGATCTTTTTGTCTGGGAGGAAGCGGCCCGGATTCTGCGCAGCTGGAAGGGCACGCCGATGGAGGACATCTCGATCTCGGTGAATATCTCGCCGCGGGATTCCTTCTATATTGATATTGAGCGAACATTCGACGATCTCGTGGAGCTGTATGACATCAGCAGGGAGAAGCTCCATCTGGAAATCACGGAGACGGCGCTGATGTCCAATCCCGAAAAGTATTTTGAGCTGACGACGAATTTAAAGCGCAAGGGATATGTTGTTGCGATCGATGATTTCGGGAGCGGTTATTCCTCCCTGAATATGCTCAAGGACGTTGACTGCGACGTCCTGAAGATCGATATGGAATTCCTGCGCGAGACGGAGAATAAGCTGCGTAGCAAGATCATCCTGGAGAGCGTCATCGACATGTCGAAAAAGCTCGGCATGAAGGTGATCTGCGAAGGCGTGGAGGCAAGCTCTCAGATCAGCTTCCTGACAGAGATGGGGTGCGATATGTTCCAGGGATATTATTTTTCCGAGCCGATCCCCGTCGATGCTTTTGTAGAGAGATATTCAGGCCGCGAAAGAAGCTGATCCAGAACCAGCAGCAGGCCGAAAGGGGTAATATGTACACGTTTGACAGCCGGATCCGCTACTCTGAAGTGGGTCCGGATATGTTTTTGACAACGGAATCGCTGATTGATTATTTTCAGGATTGTTCTACCTTCCAATCGGAAGACCTTGGAATCGGACTGGATTACCTTACTGCAAACGACATGGCATGGATCGTCGTCTTCTGGCAGATCGAGATCAGGAGACGCCCGGCGCTTGCGGAGCACGTCCGCATCGGAACCTCCCCCTATGAGCTGAAGGGCTTCATGGGATTGAGAAATTTCATGATGGAAACGGCTGACGGCGAGCGGCTCGCGGATGCTGCCTCCGTCTGGACGCTGATGGACATGAAGACAATGCGACCGCTCCGCGTCCCGCAGATCATGACGGAAAAGTACAGCCTGAATCCGCCGTTCCCGATGGAGTATGAGCCGCGCAAGATCCCGATTCCGAAGGATGCGCAGAGCGTGAGCTTCCCGCCCTTTACGGTGCAGGAGCATCACCTCGATTCAAATTATCATGTCAATAACGGACAGTATGTGCGTTTCGCAGTCACGGAGCTGCCGCTGGGCTCCAGGGTGGACCGGCTCCTCATAGAGTACCGCCGGCAGGCGCATCTGGGCGACGTGATCACGCCGGTTCGGTACGACGTTGCCGCAGAGGCGGCGCGGGAGGAAGGGCAGTGCAGTGTCGTTGCTCTGAATGCGGCGGACGGTAATGCCTACGCAGTCGCGAAGATGTTCTACCACGTTGCGGCCGGCGGGCCGGAGCCGGCTTACTCGGTGAAGGAAGAAGGGCAGGTATGATCGAACTCGGAAAATGGCAGACACTCACGATCGCAAGGCTTGTATCCTTCGGCGCGTTTCTCGGGGAACCGGGCGGGGAGGAGATCCTTCTGCCTGCTTCGCAGCTTCCGCAGGGCGCAAAAGCGGGAGATGAGCTGCGCGTTTTTGTATATAAGGACTCGGAGGATCGCCCGATTGCGACGGCAAAGACGCCGCGGCTGTGTCTGCACGAAGTGGGACTTCTCACCGTAAAGCAGACGGGAAAGATCGGAGCCTTCCTCGACTGGGGACTGGACAAGGACCTCTTTTTGCCGTTCCACGAGCAGAGAGGAACGGGCGTAAAGCCCGGAAACGAAGTGCTCGTCGCAGTCTATCTGGACAAGTCCTCACGCCTGTGTGCAACGATGAATGTCTATCCGTACCTGGATACGGACAGCCCTTATCACACCGGCGATATGGTGCGGGGGCGCATATACGAGACGAGCGGCAACTTCGGCGTGTTTGTCGCCGTGGATGACAGATATTCCGCCCTGATCCCGAAAAAGGAAGCGGTGCGGAAGCTGGAGATCGGGGAAACAGTATCCGCGAGGGTGACCGGGGTGCGTCCGGACGGAAAACTCAATCTGAGCATCCGACAGGAAGCGTATCTGCAGATCGATGCGGATGCGGAGAGGATCCTTGCCGCACTTAACGAAAATGACGGCGTACTGCCGTTTACGGACAAGGCGGACCCGGATTTCCTGCGCAGCAGGATGCAGATGAGCAAAAACGAGTTCAAGCGGGCTGTCGGACGACTATTGAAGGAGGGAAGGATCCGCATCGAAAAGGAGAGGATCGTGCTGCTCGCGAAATCCGATGGAGAGATAGGGGCGTGACGCCGCAGAGAGCGGGAAAATTGTTTTTCACTGTCGCCGCGGTTCAGGTCGCGGCCGTGTTCCTCATGGGCAATGTGGGGCTTTATTTTCCATGGATCTACGATATCATCCCTTCGACTCTGATCAGTGAGGGACTGCTTGTTCTGCCGGCGCTTTCGTTTGCCATGCTGACGCCGGCTTCGATCCCGGAGATGTTTCCCGTGCGAAGGGTAAGGGTAAGGACAGTTCTTTTGACTCTCGTCATGCTTGCAGGCGTCTTTCCGGCGGTCGCGCTCGTCAATGCGGTCACGATGCTGTTCACGGAGAATGCCGCTGCGGCGCTTCTGCCGGATACAACGGTTTATCCCCTGTGGACGATGCTTCTGCTTGTGGGGGTCATCGGCCCCGTATGTGAGGAATTCATCTGCCGCGGGTATATCTACGGGTGTCTTAGAAGGAGCGGACATCCCATCGGGGCGATTGTCCTGTCCGCACTGATCTTCGGCCTGATTCATCTGAATCTGAACCAGGCGGCGTATGCGACGCTGGTCGGGGTCTTTCTGGCGCTGCTGGTCCGCGCGAGCGGGAGCCTGGTCCCTGCACTTGCGGCGCATATGGCGTTCAATTCCTTTGAAGTGCTGCTCATGTATATGGTCCCGGACGAGGCGATCAAGGCGGAGACGGGGGAGCTTTCCGAGGTCGCCCGCATGCTCGAGATGCAGACGGCGGGAGAGGGCGCGGCGGCGGACGCCATGCTTTTGTTCGGCGCCAGTGCGGGCACTGTGATCGGAATCTGCGTCGTGGCGGCCGGGTGCGTGATCGCGGCGCTGTGCATCCACCGCATCGGAATCCTGGAGGAGCACCCTGCCGTCCGCGAGGAAAGCACTTTTGCACAGGGCAGGCTTCTTGGCATTTTTACTGTATTGGGACTTCTAATTTCTGTTACTTTTATCGCCTGGCGCCAGCTTTACTTGTAATAATTCACAAAAAATAAACTTTATTTTGTAGATTTTTTGAATGCAATGCATTAAACTATTCCGTGACGATAATCCGCACTAAGGTAATGGGTACGAAACGGAGCAGCAATGATCTCAAATCAGATTTTGTTAAACACCATTGAGGGGATCCGGGAGATCTCGCATCTGGATCTGGCAGTCATGGACGCTGAGGGGAAGGAAGTTGTCTCGACGGCGCCGCTCTTTTCCGAGGCCGGCGAGCTGATCCCGGCGTTCGTCGCTTCCCAGGCGGACTCACAGTCCGCAGCGGGGTGTCATTTCTTCAAGGTCATGGACGGCGACCAGCTGGAGTACATTGTGATCCTGCGCGGTGATACGGACAACGCGCTCCTGGTGGGACGCCTGGCCGTGTTCCAGATCAGCGGACTGCTCGTCGCGTTCAAGGAGCGTTATGACCGGGATTCCTTCATGAAGAATCTCCTTCTGGACAACCTCCTTCTCGTGGATATCTACGGACGCGCGAAAAAGCTCCGCATTCCGGCGGACGCGCAGCGTGTCGTCGTGATCGTCGAGACAAAGCAGGACAGGGACAGGAACGCGCTGGAGACAGTGCAGGAGCTCATCGGGAAACAGAGCCCCGACTTTGTCACTGCGGTCGACGAGAACAATGTCGTCATCGTGCGGGACATCGGCGGCGGCGACCGCACGGGCGAGATCGAAAAATCCGCGGAGAGCCTGAAGGCCCAGCTGGCTGAGAAGGGGTACGAAGACATCCGCATTGCCTATGGAAGCGTCGTCGGCGAGATCCGTGAGGTCAGCCGCTCTTATAAGGAAGCCAAGATGGCGCTGGATGTCAGCAAGATCTTTTTCAGCGAACGGAGCGTCATCGCGTACGGCGAGCTCGGCATCGGCAGGCTCATTTATCAGCTGCCCATTCCGCTGTGCAAGATGTTCATCCGCGAGATCTTCAAGGGCAGGGGCCCCGAGGAGTTCGACGAGGAGACGCTCACGACGATCAACAAGTTCTTTGAGAACAGCCTCAACGTCTCGGAGACATCCCGCCAGCTCTTCATTCACCGCAATACGCTGGTGTACAGGCTGGACAAGCTCCAGAAGAGCACGGGACTGGACCTCAGAGTATTCGAGGATGCCATCACTTTCAAGATCGCGCTGATGGTCGTAAAATATATGAAGTACATGGAGCAGTACCAGTATTAAGGAGCGGCGCATATTCTGCCGCGCCTGCGAGGAACAAGCATGAGAAAAAAGACAGTAATGGCAATCCCTGAGGGAAACGTGATCACGCTCCAGAATGTCTATAAGACATATGAGCAGGGCGTGTCTGCGCTGAACGGGGTATCGCTGGATATCAAGCAGGGGGAATTCGTTTTTATCGTCGGAGAGACAGGTTCCGGCAAATCCACCCTGATCAAGCTTCTGCTGCGGGAACTGACGGCGACGGAGGGTGACGTCAACGTGCTCGGCTACGACCTCGGGACGATCCGCCGCGGCAGGATCCCGAAGTTCCGCAGGAATCTCGGAATCGTCTTCCAGGACTTCCGGCTGCTGAAGGACCGCAATGTCTATGAGAACGTTGCGTTTGCGCAGCGCATCGTGCTGGAGCCGGCAGCGAATATCCGCCGCAATGTATCAGAGGTACTTGCGATGGTCGGTCTTGCGGACAAGTACAAGATGAAGACATCGCAGCTCTCCGGCGGAGAGCAGCAGAGAGTGGCGCTTGCGAGGGCACTGGTCAACCGGCCTCTGATTCTGCTTGCGGACGAGCCGACGGGCAATCTGGATCCGGAGAAGTCATGGGAAATCATGCAGCTTTTGGAGAAGGTCAACGAAGGCGGAACAACGGTCATTGTCGTCACACACAACCAGGAGATCGTGGATCGCATGAACAAGCGCGTCATCACGATGAAGATGGGTTCCATATTGAGTGACGTGGATATGGGAGGATACGAAGTTGAGGATTAGCACGTTTTTCTATGCGCTCGGACAGGGATTCCGCAATCTTCTGCGCAACCGCTGGTTTGCGCTTGCTTCGATCGCAACGATCACGACATGTCTCTTTATGTTCGGCGTGTTTTATTCGATCCTGCTGAACTTCCGGCACATCGTGGCGACGATCGAGGAGGGAGTTTCCATCACGGTCTTCTTTGAACCCGGCACGTCCGAGGAGATCATGCTGCAGCGAAAGGTCGAGATCGAGGAACGGCCGGAGGTTTCCGAGGTCGTCTATATCTCCGCCGAGGAGGCGTGGGATTCCTTCAAGGGAGACTACCTGGGCGAATACGCGGAGGGCTTCACGGAGAATCCGCTGGAGGATTCCGCAAACCTGGAGATCTATCTCGCAGATGTGGCACACCAGGCGGAGCTCGTTGATTTTGTCGAGGAGATGGAGGAGGTCCGGGAGGTCAATTATTCCGCCATGACCGCCGATACGCTGACCGGTGCGAACCGCCTGATCGCGTACATTTCCGTCGGCCTGATCGTGCTGCTTTTTGCGGTATCCCTCTTCCTGATCAGCAATACGATCTCGGTCGGTATTGCCGTGCGCAGGGAGGAGATCACCATTATGAAATATGTCGGTGCGACGGACTTCTTTGTCCGCGCTCCGTTCGTGATCGAAGGACTTCTGATCGGCCTCGTCGGATCCGCGATTCCGCTCGGGCTGACCTATGTTCTGTACAACAAGGTGCTGGAGTATATCGCGGCGCATTTCCCGAGTCTTTCCGGTCTCGTGACATTCCTGCCTGATAAGACAGTATTTGCCACACTGGTCCCGATCTGCCTTATTATGGGCGTCGGCATCGGCTTCCTCGGAAGTATGTTCTCTGTGCGCAAGCATCTGCGCGTATAAGAGACACGAAAGGGAATGTTCGGAAAGTTTTCAGATCCGGGAGAGCAATGACGGAATATGGTCCTGCGGATTACATCAGATAGAGAAACACGCAAATCAAAACGGATGAGAATACGGTGTGCCGTACTCGGCACACTGTTTTTCGTGTCCTCTCTCATGGCGGCGGCGGTGCCGGCCTTGAGCGTCCGGGCCGACGAGGCGACCGAGCAGCGCATCAAGGAGCGCGAGGCGCAGGTCGCGGAGCAGAAAAAGGAACGCGAGAGTATTCAGGCCAGCATCAGCGACCTGAACCGCATCAAGTCCGACCTTGAGCACCAGAAGGAAGATCTGAATAATTACGTCACGCAGCTCGACGCGAACCTGACGCTGATCCAGGGCAACATTGAAAAACTGAGAAATGATATCGCCCTCAAAGAAGAGGAGATCGAGGTCACGACACAGGAGCTCGCCGAGGCACAGGCAGTCCAGGATGCGCAGTACGAAGCCATGAAGCAGCGCGTCCGCTTCATGTACGAAAAGGGAGACCGCATCACGCTGGAAGTCCTGTTCGGCAACGGGACCTTCGGAGAAAACCTGAACAAGGCGCACTATATCGAGAAGCTGTCCGAATATGACAGGAACATGCTGGAGGAGTACATCCAGCAGAAGGAACTGATCGCACTGACCAAGGAGGCGCTGGAGGAGGAACAGCGCACGCTTGAAGAGACAAAGGAAGCACTGGAGGAAGAGGAGAAGAATCTCGAAAAACTGATCACGGAAAAAATGGCGGAGATCCTGGGACTTAATGCCGACATCAGCAGCAAGCAGGACCTGATCCGCGCGTACGAGAACAGCCTGGCACAGCGCGACGCGGAGATCTCCGCGCTGGAGCGCGCGATCAGTGAGGACAAGGCGAGACTTGCAGCCGAGAATATGCGCCGGTATGACGGCGGCATGTTCACCTGGCCGTGTCCGTCCACGACGGTTATCACTTCGGATTACGGAAACCGCGTCCACCCGATCTTCGGCGGAACAAGATTCCACAGCGGCATTGATATCGGCGGCGCCTATGGCGCTGCGATCGTCGCAGCTTATGCGGGGACCGTCGTTGCGGCATCCTACAACGCGTCCATGGGAAACTATGTGATGATCGACCATGGAGATAATTTGTATACGATCTATATGCACTGCTCCTCGTTCAGCGTTTCCACCGGCGCAAACGTCAATGCAGGCGACCGCATCGCATCCGTCGGCGCAACCGGCAACGCCACAGGCCCCCACCTTCACTTCTCCGTCCGATTAAACGGCGCGTACGTGAGCCCGTGGAACTACCTGGGTTAAAGCAGAGGACAATTCGCGATGGAATTTGCCGACTGCTTGCAGGCGGGCAAATTCCGGCGAGGATTGGACGAGCACATCCATGAGCATGGAGCGAAGCGGAATGCGAATGGATGTGCAGCCCGCGAAGCGGGCGTCTGCTTTAAGAAAGAAAAAATGAGCATGGACAACAACACGCAGGATACAAATTACATTTCAGGGAATCCGCAACCGGAGAAGCCCGCGTCCCGCCCCGGACGCGGCCGTTATTTCGCGGGCGGTCTCTTTGCCGGCATCCTCTGCGGCGTATTGCTTTGCGCGGCGATGGCGGTATACTTCGGGGGCACCGCTCTTTTGCCCTATGCCGTGCCGCAGCTTTCCGGCGAACAGGGGAGCGCCGTCAACGAGGGATCGGAGAGTAAGCTCCGTCTGCTGGAGAGCTTTATCGACCAGAATTATTACTATTCGGACGAGGTCACGACGCAACAAAAGGAAGACGGCATGTACAAGGGACTGATCAGTTCCTTAAATGACCCCTATTCAGAGTACTTCAATGACAGAGAATATATTAAGATGAACGAGGATATCAACGGCGCCTATTATGGAATCGGCTGCTATGTGTCGCAGAACGATGCGGGCTATGCCGTGATCGTCGGGGTGATGAAGGATTCTCCGGCCGAGAAGGCGGGCGTTTTAAAGAATGACCTGATCAGCGAGGTGGACGGGGAGAATGTCATCGGGCTTTCCCTGGATGACGTGGTGCGACGCATCAAGGGAGAAGAGGGAACGGTCGTGCATCTTACGCTTTTCAGGGAGAGCGACCGCGACTATGTGGAGCTGGACGTCACCCGCGGCAAGATCGATTCCCAGACTGTTTTTACGGAGATGCTGGAGGACGGGATCGGATACCTGGAGCTGATGTCCTTCGACACGGTCTCCACCGATCAGTTCAGCGCCGGCCTGGACGATTTGAAGGCACAGGGGATGAAGGCGCTGATCCTGGATCTTCGCAATAACCTCGGCGGAAATGTCACGACGGTCACGGAGATCGGAAACCTGCTTCTGCCGGAGGGCCTGGTCTTTTACATGGAAGATAAGCAGGGACGCCGGACAGAGTATCCCTGCAGCGGCTCGGATTTTGATTATCCTCTCGTCGTGCTGGTCAACGAATACAGCGCGAGCGCCTCGGAGATCCTCTCCGGTGCCGTGCAGGATGCGGGGATCGGAACGCTCGTCGGCACGCAGACCTACGGCAAGGGCGTCGTTCAGACCGTGTTCCCGTTTGCAGACGGCACGGCCGTGAAGCTGACGATTGCCAACTACTTTACGAGGAACGGCAGGAACATCGACAAGATCGGCATCACGCCGGATATTGTCTCAGAGCTCGACCTTGACGCGTGGGACGAGGACCAGACCGATACGCAGCTGGAGGAAGGCAAGCGGGTCCTCCGTGAAAAAATGGGGATCACGCCGTGATCAGAATCCTGCAGATCTGGTGTTATATATTCCTCACGACCTATTTGACCGGAACCGGCGCAGTGAATCTGCTGCGCCGTTTTGCGTGCGGCGTCCGTCGCGGCAATCCGGCGCCGCTTCTTTCTCCCGGTGCTGCGAGTATGGCAGGCCTCGTGTTTACTACGGTCTATGCGCAGGCATGGAGTCTTCTGGGCGCCGTCGGCGCAGCTGCCAACCTGGGGCTGATGGCGCTGTGCGTCCTTAGCGGCATCGCCTGTTTTCCGCAGATCGCGGAGGCCTTTATCGGCTTTCGCGTCGGACCGGACTGGAGATCGTCATCTCCCGAAAAAAAATCTTCCGCAGCCGGCGCGGACGTCCTGCGGTTTCTCCGAATGTGCGGCATCGCGGTTCTTGTTCTGCTTTACGCGTACGGGACATCCCGCGGCTATATGCACACAGACACGATTCTGTATCACGCGCAGAGCATCCGCTGGGCGGAAGAGGCCGGAGCTGTTCCGGGCCTTGCGCTCCTGCACAACCGACTTGGCTATAACAGTGCGGCCTTCCCCCTCACTGCGCTCTTTTCCTTCCCGTATGTTTTCGGACAGTCTTATCACTGCGTCGGCGGATATCTTGCGCTGCTGGTCATGCTGGAGTGCATGAGGGTGCTGCGACTGTTTCCGGCACTTGTCTTAAGGGACCGCGAGACAGGGACTTCCCCCGGCATTTCCGATTTTGTCCGGCTCGCCGGCATTTACTATCTGCTCACGATCTATGATGAGATGATCTCTCCGGCGTCCGACTACTTCATGGTCTGCATCGGCTTCTATATTGTGATCCGCTTTCTGGGGCTTCTGGAAAACGGCGAAGAGGATCCCTTTCCGTATGCGCTGCTCTCCATGGCCGCGGTCTGGAATATCACCATGAAGCTCTCCGCGGCGCCGTTTATTCTGCTGGCTGTCTTTCCGGTCTGTCTTTATGTGCGCAGGAAGACCGCGCGCCCGATCATCGTTTTTGTCCTGTGCGCGATCCTGATCGCGCTGCCGTTCCTTGCCCGGAACGTCATTCTGACGGGCTATCTTTTGTATCCATATCCGGCGATCGACCTGTTCGACCTGCCGTGGAAGATCGATGCGGGCTACGCACGCAGTGACCAGATGGAGATCGCCGTCTGGGGGCGCGGCTACACGGATGTCTATCAGTATCATGCGCCGCTGTCGTACTGGGTGCCCGGCTGGTTTATGTCACAGTCTCCTCTGCACCGCATTCTTCTGATCCTGGACGCCGCAGCCGTGCCGGGCATTGCGGCGCTGGCCGGGAAAAGAGCAGTCGGGAGAAGCATCGAGGGTTCCGGCCTTGCAGTCGTCTGCGCATCGACAGTCGGCGGCCTGATCTTCTGGTTCGCCTCTGCGCCTCTCATGCGCTACGGCTGTGTCTATGTCTATCTGACGGCTGCGCTGTTTGCGGCCCTTTTGTGGGAACATCTGGCCGGCAGGCTATCCGGAAGGAAAGCACGCGTTTTCGCACGCGTATTCGCGTTGTTCATGCTTGCCTTCTTTCTCTGGAAGGGTGTCTCCTTCGGCAGGGAACTTGTCGGGATGTGGAGGCAGGACGGCGCGACGTATCTGACAGAGCAGAAGGATTATCCTGACGTATCATGCACGCCTTATGAGATCGACGGCATTACTTTTTATCATGCGGACGGGAAGGGCACAAGCTACGAAGCCTTTCCTTCCTCACCGTTCCCCGCCCGGATCCGTCTGCGCGGGACGGGTTTAGAGAGAGGCTTTGTCCCGGAGAACGGGGGACAGAACTGATCCCGGCATCCGCGGAACACATCGTTTTTTCTTTTCAAGACTTTTTCGTTATTGTAAGATAATATTGCGGCGTTTTTGAAATACCGCATCAGGACCGGCACCCGCTTTGGCTCAGCGGCTGCAGCCGGGCAGCAGTGAAGACAAGGAGGTATTATGCTGAAGCTCCAGAAACAGAAAGAAAAGATCTTCCGGTTTGTCATGCGCTTTGAGCATGCACTGGATCTGCTGGAGATCGTTTTGTCCATCACCATCACGATTGCCCTTATCGTATGCTTCATCCCGCTGCTCCGCAATTTTGCAGACATGCCGTTCGGCCGCAACAGCGCCGAGAATTTCCATGTATTCCTGGAGCAGGTCTTCACACTGGTCATCGGCATCGAGTTTATCAAGATGCTGATCAAGCACACGCCCAGCTCTGTGCTGGAGGTCGTTCTGTTCGCGATTGCGAGACATATGGTGATTTATGAGACAACGCCGTATCAGGACTTTGTCTCCATCGTGTCGATCGCGGTAATCTTTGCGATCCGAAGATTTTTCTATGTGCATTCCTTTGAGTCCAAGCATGATGAATCGGTTATCCAGTGGCTGGAGCCGAACGTCAAGGACAGCGCATCCGTCAAAGAGAAGGCAAAAGACGCAATCAAAAAGTTTGCGGACAGGAAAGACGCCGTGGCAGCGCCGGAAAAAGAAGAGTAAAATAGAAATATAAAGAGAGCCATATCAACCGTTTCAGCTTTTACAATAAAGGGAGGATTACATTATGGGACTGATAGCTTCGGTAGTGGGATCTGCCAGCGGCGTGCTTGCCGACCAGTGGCGGGAGTATTTCTACTGTGATTCCATGGATGCGGATACGCTCATGGTCAAGGGCCAGCACAGCAGAGGCGGCCGCAGCACCAACTCCAAGGGGAGCGACAACATCATCACCAACGGCTCGGTGATCGCGGTCAATGAGGGTCAGTGCATGATCATCGTCGACCAGGGCGCGATCGCAGAGGTATGCGCACAGCCGGGCGAGTTCACATATGATACTTCCAAGGAGCCGTCGATCTTCTACGGCGGACTGGGACAGGGGATTCTCGAGAGCTTTAAGGTGTTCGGCAGACGTGTGGGCTTTGGCGGCGACACCGGCAGGGACCAGCGCGTCTACTATTTCAATATCAAGGACATCGTCGGAAACAAGTACGGCACCGCAAATCCGGTTCCGTTCCGCGTCGTCGACAGGAACATCGGACTCGATACGGATATCTCCATCAAGTGCTTCGGCGAATACGCCTACAAGCTGGAGGATCCGATCCTGTTCTACAAGAACATCGCGGGTAATGTGACGGATACCTATAAGAGAGAGCAGCTGGATTCCCAGTTAAAGAGCGAGCTTCTCACGGCCCTGCAGCCGGCATTTGCGAAGATCTCCGACATGGGAATCCGCTACAGCGCGCTTCCGGGTCACACCGATGACATCGCAAAGGCTCTGAACGAGGTGCTCACGGAGACCTGGGGCAAGAAGTACGGCATCGTGATCACTGCCTTCGGCGTCAGTTCCGTCAAGGCGAACGAAGAGGACGAAAAGAGGATCAAGGAGCTGCAGATGAATGCGACCATGCGGGATCCCGGCATGGCGGCGGCACAGCTCGCGGGCGCGACCGCTCAGGCAATGCAGTCTGCGGCTGCCAACGAGAGTGCGGGTCCGATGATGGCATTCGCCGGCATGAACATGGCGAGCATGGCGGGCGGCGGCGCAAATCTTGCGGGACTCTATGGAGCTGCGGCGGCAAACCAGGGCCAGTCCGCGCAGGGTGCTCCGCAGATGCAGCCGGCATCCGCGGCAGGCGCATGGAAGTGCCCGAAGTGCGGCGCGGAAGGCAATACCGGCAACTTCTGCGGCAGCTGCGGCCAGGCAAAGCCGGCGGCACCGGAAGCTTGGAAGTGCCCGGAGTGCGGCGCGGAAGGCAACACCGGCAAATTCTGCGGGAATTGCGGAAAGCCCAGACCGGCAGCGCCTGTGGCTTGGAAGTGCCCGGAGTGCGGCGCGGAAGGCAACACCGGCAAATTCTGCGGGAACTGCGGAAAGCCCAGACCGTAACATCAAGGCTGGCGCCTTGATGTAAGAGGCTGCTGCGCAGCCTCTGCGTGAGTTGACAGCAGGAAAACTGCTGCGCAGCCTCAGTTGGCGGATTGGCATAAAAAGACTCCTAATCACGAAATGAATCGTGATAAGGAGTCTTTTTTTCTTTGAAAAGATACTGCCAGTAAAACTATGATTGTTAGCAGATCTGTTAAATATCATAGCGCATATATGTAAAACAAATAGTTATATAGAATTTCAGGATGAAGATGCAAGAGAAAGGCTATTATCTGTTGCCGAAAACATGCCTTCAAAGCTTTTGATCGGAGATAAGCCAAGACTGTTCGATGAATGGCAGGATGCACCGAAGATTTGGGGGGCAATACGTAAAGCTGTAGATGACAGCGGATTAAAAGGTCAGTACATTCTCACCGGCTCATCTTCTCAAAAAGTTGAAACAGCGCATACCGGAACGCTTAGGATTTCAACACTTCGCATGTTTCCTATGAGTCTATACGAGAGCGGTGAGTCTTCCGGTACTGTTTCTCTTATGGATCTATTTGATGGAAAGGATATCGAATGGGAAGAATCTAAACTAACGATTGACGACCTAATCTATGCTATCTGTCGTGGCGGATGGCCGCAAAGTATTGATATCAAAAACAGAGAGGCGGCGCTTTCTATCGCGTCGGATCTCTTTTATCAGACTTGTCATACAGATGTTTCCAATATCAGCCATGTTAAAAGAAATCCGTTATGGGCAGAACGTTTGCTAAGATCTTATTCTGGAAATATATGCACTTTGGCAGAGACAAAAACCATTTTCTCAGACACTTCATCAACAACGGAAATATCAAAGCCTACTTTCTATGATTATTTCCATGACCTTGAAGATTTATACATAATAGATGAGCTTCCTGCCTGGTGTCCCGCAATACGTTCAAAGGAAGCAATCAGGTCCGGGAACAAAAGAAATCTTGCAGATCCATCTATAGCAGTAGCAGCACTTGGGTTATCGCCTGATTACTTCAATACAGACTTTAAGACTTTGGGATTCCTTTTTGAATCATTATGCATCAGAGATCTAAGGATTTATTCCTCCGGAATGAACGGAGAGGTTTCATATTATCATGACCGCTATGGGTTAGAAGCAGATGCAGTGCTTCATCTTAAGGATGGTCGATATGCTCTGATAGAATTCAAACTTGGAAACAAAGAAATCGATATGGGGGCCGAGCATCTGTGTGAGATAGAAAGGCTCATTGCCAAATACAATAAAAAAGAAAAACAGGTTCCGTTACGATTGCCGGATCTCAAGCTTGTCATTACTGCGACAGAATATGGTTATAAGCGTGAAGACGGTGTATATGTTATTCCTGTTGGATGCTTGAAAAACTAGCATGCCCCGACTAAGGGGCGGCGCTTTCTTTATCATACCTGTTTTGCTAAAATTAAAAGAACACATAATTCTGATCATGTCACGGAGCAGGGGATGAAACGATGGAAATGAAGCATCGCTATACAGATGAAGCTGTGTGCCGCGATATTGACCTTGTATTACAGGCGTGGAAGCAGCAGTCGCGGGGTGCGGCCGCGCCGCTGAATCGGCTGAAGAAATATGCGAAAAAGACCGGTGACACCAGTCTTTACGGATTTGTCTGCTACCACTTTGCCGATCTGTATTACTATAGAAACCACAACTACGAAAAGTTCAAAAAGTATATTGCCGGCGCCATTGAGATGCTGATGCAGAGTGACGAGAAGGAGCTCCTCGCCAGGGCTTACAATTTCGTCGCAATTGACGCCATCAATTTCGGCAGCTATGACGTGGCCTACAACTACTTTATGACCGGCCTGAAGATCAGCGAGGAGGTGCCGGATTCGCTGATCCCGGGCATATTAAACGCAAATCTCGGCCAGATGTTCAACGAGCTGGGCCGCTATAAGCTTGCGCGTACGCATATCCGGAAAGGCCTGAAGATCATCGCGCAGCACCCGGAGGACGGGAAATACTACCGGAATCTTATCAACATGCACTTCCAGGACGGTATGATCTCCCTCGCCATGAACGAGATCGACGAGGTGGTCAAAACACTCGGTGTGATCCAGGACCTCATGTACCGCTACGATGGCACAGAGGAGGGAGATTTAAGCCTCCCGCTCGCCTTCATCAGGGTGCGGATCGCGCTCGCAAAAGGATGGGACAAGGAAGCTGACGAGCTGCTTGGCGATCTTCTTTCCGCCATCGACAACGAGTCGGCGCTTTACGACTGCCTGGACGATCTCTTCACATTCCTGAGATACCTGATCGAGAAAAAGAACATAAAAATGGCAGGGCGCGTCATCAGGGCGATCGCCGGTAAGATCGAAAACAGCGACATCACCCATGTCTCCCTGATGTTCAGCGAGATTCTCGTGTCCTATTTCGAGGCCGCAGGGAATACGCGCATGGTGGTCCGGCAGCTGCGCAGGCAGCACGAACTGATGAAGAGCCAGCGCATGGACCAGAGAAAGCTCCACGGCTTTTCCATTGATCTCGTCCGGATGATTACACAGATTCAGGAGAAGCAGGAGCGGATCGTAAAAGAAAACAAGATCCTGCAGGAGCAGGCATTCACGGACGCACTGACGGGGATTCCGAACCGCCATGCCATGAACCGGGAGCTGGCGCTTGCTTATGAAAAAGCGTTCCGAGATCAGCGCGCGCTCGGCGTCGCTATGCTCGACATCGATTTCTTCAAGCAGTACAATGACACCTATGGCCATAAGAAGGGAGACGAATGTCTGAAGCGCATCGCGCAGGAGCTTGACCGCGTCGCTGAGGATCCGGACATCTTCTGTGCGCGATACGGCGGCGACGAGTTCATTCTCGTCTACGAGAATATGGACGAGGATATGATTTTGCAGAGGGCACAGGAGCTGTCCCATGCGATCGCCTCGCTGAAGATCCGGTTTGAAAACTCGGAGGGCTCCGGGGAGGTCACCATTTCCCAGGGCATCTGCTTTGGCGTGCCGAAAGAAGAAAACAAGTTCTGGGATTACCTTGAGACTGCTGACCGGGCGCTCTACTCCGCCAAGAGAAGGGGACGGCGGAAGGAGGGCGACGACGGGATCTCGTTTTCCTATACCTGAGGAAACTCTCTTGAAAAAATGTCAGATTCTCTGTATCGGGACGGCGCTGATCGACAGCGTCATCCGCGGATTCGACCGGGAGCCTGTCTCGGCAGCAGGCTTTGTCGCAAAGAGCGGTGAGCTGTTTGCGGGCGGGGAGGCGGTCAACGTTTCGATCGCAGCGGCAAAGCTCGGCGCACAGGCCGGGATCTGCTGCCGTCTGGGAGAAGACGCGGCGGGCGACCTGATCCTGAAGACGCTGACGGAGGGCGGCGTGGATACTTCCCGGGTCCTCAGGACAAAGGATATTCCGACGCCGGTCACCACGATATTTGTCGACGAAGAGGGGGAGCGGAAGTCCGTCACAAATTCGGCGCACCGCTATAACTTTCACCCGGAACATGCGCCGGAGTGTCTGAAGGGCGCGAAGGCGACTGTGATCGGCTCGCTGTTCCGCGCACCCTTCAATGACCCTGCCGTTGTGCGGGATGTTCTGCAGATCCTGCATCAGGAGGGGAGTCTCATCTTTGCGGATACGAAGCTCCCGAATTTCCGGCCGCTGACGCTGGACGATATCGCGCCTTACCTGCAAAGTGTCGATTTTATCACGCCGAACGAGACGGAAGCGTATCACTTCACCGGGAAACAGACGCCGGAGGAGGCTGCGGAAGTGCTTCTTCGCTGCGGCGTCAAAAATGTTGTCATTAAATTGGGCGGGAAGGGATGCTATTTCCGGAGCGGCACTCGGGAGATACGGATTCCGGCATACCGTGTAAACGCCGTGGACGCGACCGGCGCAGGCGACAACTTTCTGGCTGGCCTGATCACGGAGATCCTGCGCGGCGCGAAGGTCGAAGACGCGCTTTACTTCGCCTGCGCATGCGGCGCGATCTGTACAACAAAAACAGGCGCCGGAGAGGCGCTTACAGGCAGGGAACAGGTCGTTGAACTGATGGGGAGAGACAGCCGGTCAGCGTGTTGAGTATTCGAGCACCATATCCTGAATGATCCGGGCCTGCGTCGAGGACAGGTCCTTCAGGGAAATATACAGATCATCTTTTTTCGGGTCAAATTCCGTCCTGCAGAGCAGGTAATCCGTGGAAGTACAGAAAAGATCAGCAAGAAGGATCAGATTTCCGATGCTGGGAGAACGATTGCCGTTTTCATAAGCACTTATCAGAGTGACGGAAACGCCGACAGCATCCGCAACCTGCTGCTGGGACAGATGACGCCTGCGGCGCAGATCTTTGACTCTCGACCCGAAGGATTCTCCACTCATAAGCAAACTCCCCTTATTTCTGAAGATTATTTTACAGATCGAGTCGCCACTATAGGCGCAGTATTTTATACACTAATAGTGTATTTAACTATATTATGCTTATGCAATTTCTCCTTCCGTAGACTCCTGAGGTCTGTTTTGGGCGCAGTTTACACATCGCCAGACTCCGATGGAGATTGTCAGACGCTAACTTATAAAACCCCTTTTTGCGGATTGCTTCAGCTCTCCGAGAAATCTGTGTCGGCGAGAACAGAGACAGTATAGTCCGGGTAGGCTGCATGGATTTCGTTATAGATCTCTTTCTGAAGCGCCTGTCGGTCGGGCGCGGAAAAGCTGAACACCACGTCAAGGCGGATCGTCTTTTCTGCTTCATCTACATAGAAGGCATGTGCCTGCAGCACATGCGGGTGCGCAAGGACCATGCGGTAGATATCTTCCCGCATCCGGATGGCTTTGGGATCCTTCGTGTTGACGGAATAGATGCCGACGCCGGTCAGGGCAACGCCGTGGCGCCGGTAGACGGCCTCCGTGATCTGCCGGATCAGGAGGTCGAGCTGGTCTGCGGTGCAGGTGTCCGGGACCTCAATGTGCACGGAACCATTGAATGCGCCGGGGCCGTAGTTGTGAAGGATCAGGTCATAGGCGCCGCTGACTGGCGGGAAGCTGCAGACGGTTGCCTTGATGTTTTTAACAAGCTCTGCATCCGGTCTCTCGCCGAGGATCTCGGAAAGGGTGGAGCGGAGCATTTCGATGCCGGACTTGATGATCATGACAGAGATCACGGCGCCGAGGATCGCCTCCAGCGAGATGTGCGTCGTCAGGTAGATAATGGCGGCGAAGAGTGTGGAAGTGGAGATCACAGCGTCGAGCCGCGCATCTTCGCCGGAGTTGACGAGAGATTCCGATTCGACCTTTTCGCCGATGCTCTTCACATATTTTCCAAGGAAAATTTTCACGATGACGCCGGCCGCCACGATCAGGAGCGTGACGCCGCTGTAGTCAGGTGTCTCCGGATTTATGATCTTTTTGATCGATTCCGTCAGAGACGTGATGCCGGCGTAAAGGACCAGGATCGCGATGATCATGGCACTTAAGTACTCCACGCGTCCATGACCGAACGGGTGCTTGCGGTCTGCTTTCCTGCCGGCGAGCTTCGTGCCGATGATCGTGATGACGGAGGATCCGGCATCGGATATATTGTTGACGGCATCCAGCACAATCGCAATGGAATGGGAGGCCAGACCGACGAAGGTCTTGAACGCCGCCAGCAGGACATTTGCGAGGATGCCGATAATGCTGGTCCGGACGATGACCTGGTCGCGGGATGCTGTCGGTGCTGTGTTATCTTTTGCCATGGGATGACCTTCTTTCATAAGCGCCTGTATGAAATACTGCATACTATTATAACACTTGGCATAACTGATTGAGGGAGATAAAAACTCACAGAGATAAACTCGCGTTGAAACGACTTGTCATCCATGATATTATTTCCGCACGGCAGATCTGGCCGTCTTTTCCGTGTTCTGCGGGAATGCTTTTCGGTTTGTTCAGGAGCTTTGTGGTTTTTCAAGATACTCTTTGGAAACCTGTGTAGACGGATGATAACAAATATATTATCTTATAAGGAGAATTAATGTTTGAACTGTTATTCTATGAAAATAATAGAGGTGTTTCAGAAATAGTCGATTATCTGGATGAGTTAAAAAGAAGATCGGAAAACAACAAAGGTGTTGCTGTCAGAAGGAGAAAAATTCTTTCCTATCTGGCGGCTTTGCAGGATAGAGGGACATTGCTGGGGAAACCGTATGTGAAGCATATAGATGAGGACATATGGGAGCTGAGGCCACTGGATAACCGTATTTTTTTCTTTTATTGGAAGGATAATACAATAATTCTGCTTCACTACTATATTAAAAAAACGGATAAAACGCCAAGGCGTGAGATAGAACGGGCAAAACATGAGAGAAACGAATGGATAGAGAGGAATAGCAAATGAAAAGAGTAAGAAGTTTTTCTGAATACCTGGAAGACAATGAACGAGTCAGTTTCGAAGAAAGAGAAATAATAAACATTGAAAAAGAACTAATCATAAAAATGGCCGAGATTCGGGAGGCGGAAAAGTATTCACAACGAGACCTGTCGAGGATCAGTGGAATAAAACAGCCTGCTATTGCAAGAATGGAATCTTTGCATTGTACGCCGCAGATTGACACGTTGCTCAAGTTACTGATACCGATGGGCTACACACTGGCTATTGTGCCGCTGAAGAGATAAAACAAGGCAGCCGGATCAGGGCATTCGGCTGCCTCCTAATTAATCAGTTTATTCAGATGGATTCATCAATACCGCAGCTTCTCCGCAATTTCCTCCATCAGCGCTCTGTCCGGGTTTTTCCGGTTGACCTTTGCAACCTCGATGATGAGCCGGAAGAGGTCGACTTTCTTCTCCGCGGCAACTTCTTCAAAGAGCCCGGTGAAGCTGGAATGCGTGCCGGAGAGGCCAAGGACAAGGTCAATCGGCGTCACGGCGACATGGTAGTTGTGTTCTTTCATGGCGGGAACGAGCTCATCCTCTTCAAAATGGAGAAGAGCAAGGAGGTCTACTTCCTCCAGAAGACCGATCCGCTGAAATGCAGCTGCAGCCAGCTCCGTTGCGCAGTTTCCGGCGCTGCGCGCCATGCCGAGCAGCCCGCAGTCAAAGACCGTGGCACCGCCCTCATACGCGGCGAATGCATTGGCGACCGACATGCCGAGGTTGTTGTGGCCGTGAAAGGCGACCGGGATCTTTACGCGGGCGGTCAGCGCCTGCGCGTAGGCCCTTGCCTGCTCCGGCAGCATGTAGCCGGCTGAATTCATGATCGTGATCTCATCCAGACCGCAGGCTTCCAGCATGGCAGCTTCCTCTGCCAGCGCCTCCGGCGTAAGGACATAGGCCTTCATCAGGGAGTAGCGGCACTTCAGGCCGGCCGCCTTGACGCGCTTTACGGCGTCCGCCGCGAGTGCGCCGTCTCCGGCATTCGCGCCGACACGCAAAAACGCAAGACCCTTGTCCGCTGCCATCTGAATGTACGGCAGACCCTCCGCACCCTGTTTATAACCCATGAACATACCGATTTCGGCCTGACCCAGATAAGGCTGCACCAGGTCCAGGTATTCCTCGTCCGTGCACGGCGCTATGCTGTTGCTTTCCTTGTAGGCGCCGATTCCGAGGCAGTTCCCCATCTCGATGACAGCGATATTGCTCCGGATCAGTCCCTCGATCATCATTTTGGTCAGTCGTGCATCAAAGCCCTTTCCGACGACATTTCCGCCGTCGCGCAGTGTGCAGTCCATCAGCTGAATTGGCATGGTTTGAACCCTCCTCATTATTAAATGTTTATGAAAATGCGCAGCTATCAATTGTGAACACGACAAAGGAAATAGGCGTAGTCGTAAATACTACATTTCGAATTATAGCAATCTGTCATCAGGATAACAATGGATAAATCTTCCAAAAATGTCTTCAAAATGTTGTGGAGAATGGCAGAAATGTTGTACACACAACGTATTTCTGTTGCAAAGAAAAGATTCTGCTGTCAAAATAGGGTTTGAACACTGCTGAAGGCAGGCGGGGATATCGGGATACAGGGGGCAGAGAATCAAACAATATGGACAATCTGATCATCGAACGAATTTCCAATGCACAGCTGACAAAATCCCAGAAGAAGATTGCGGACTATTTTATCCGGAACCAGCAAAAGATCGGGAATCTTTCCGCGATGGACGTGGCGCAGGAGATCGGCGTGAGCGATGCCTCTGTGATCCGGTTCGCCAGGGCCATCGGATTTGACGGATATGCGGACATGAAGGAGCATTTTTATAATGCGCTGATTGAGAATTCCTTCGGCTCGCTCTCTTTGTCGGAGCGCATGAAGCAGTCAGACGAAAAGTTCCGCGGCGGGGACACGATGGAGCAGTTTTATTCCATCATAAAGCAGAATACTTATTTCCCGCTGGAACACAACCGGCCTGCTGTCTTTGAAAAGGTAGCGGACGGACTTGTCAATGCGAACCAGAAGTGTATTGTTGGGCTGCGCGGCTGCAGAGGTGCTGCGCTGCAGTTCGGAAGAGTCCTTTCCTTCCTCTTGCCAAACGTCTCCATTATTACGGACGGGGAATGCACATCGACCAGCAAGCTGATGGACCTCCGAAAGGAGGATGCGATGCTGATGTTCCATTTTCCGAGATACTATAAGGTGGACCGGCAGTTCATGGAGCTGGCGCACAGGAAAAAAGCAAAGATATACCTGATTACCAGCGATATCACCGGAGACCTTTCCAGCTATGCGGACGAGGTGATCCTGGTTCAGACGACCAGCATGACCTTTTTTCACTCGGTGATCGGCGCGAATGTGATCGCGGAATATCTGATGCTTCTCATCGGCAGGAAGACAGACTCCAGAACGCGCCTGCAGGAACGGGATGATCTGATCGCCTATCAGAGGGAGTGAGAATTACGGCGGAAACTGCTTCCTGACAAAAGAATCAGACGTCCGGAACTACGTTACAATAGTACGGAAAAGGGCACTGGCTGTCGCACCTACCAGGTGCGGCAGCTTTTTTGGGCATTGTGCATAAAACTGATGTCGTGAATTTTTCAAAGATGTCAATTGAATGTAGCGATAACAACATGGTAAGATACCGACAAGATGAAGTGAACACAACGAACATATAGGCTATAAGAAGTTAACGCAACACAAACAAGACAGACAAGTCGTAGAAGGAAGTCAAGGGGAGTCAGAGATGGCTGTTTATTTAGGAGAATATATTCACCCGGAGGCGCAGAAGTATTTAAAAGACCATGTGGAAGTTCTGGATACCCTGCAGAATCCGGAGGCGATTGAGGCGATCATTCTCCGCGTTTTCCCGGTGGATGCTGCACTGATGGAGAGGTGCCCGAATCTGAAGGTGATCGGAAAACACGGCGTCGGCTGCAACACGATCGATCTGGATGCGGCCAGAGAGCGCGGGATCACGGTGATCAATACGCCGCACGCCAACAGCAATTCCGTCGCGGAGCTCATTGTCGGACTGATCCTGAATGTCGCACGGAATATCACACTTGCGGACCGGAAATCGCGGCGCGGCGATTTTCAGGCAATCGCGCCGAAGGAGATGACCGGGGTCGAGTTGACGGGAAAGACGCTGGGACTTGTCGGGACCGGGAATATCGCAAGGCGCGCGGCACAGATCCTGCAGGGAGGCTTCGGCGTGAAAATCGTCGCATATGATCCCTATGTGCCGGCGGAAGTGATGACCGCCTGGGGCTACACAAAATATGAGACTGTGGCGGATATGGTGGAAAACGCGGACATTGTAAACGTCAGCGTGCCGCTTACGCCGGAGACGGAGAATCTGATATCCGGCGAGGTGTTTGACCGCTTCCGCGAGGACGCGATCCTGATCAATGCAGCGCGTGGCGGGATCGTCAACGAGGACGACCTTTACCATGCGCTGAAGGAAGGAAAGCTGCGGGCTGCGGCCTGTGATTCCTTTGTGACGGAGCCGCCGACAGAGCAGACGACAAAGCTTTACGAGCTCGACAATTTCGTCGGAACGCCGCATATCGGTGCCGCGACGCAGGAAGCGCTCTATCATGTCGGAATGGAAGTGGTCAGAGGTGTTGTGGACATTCTGGAAGGCCGGGAGACATCGGCAAACAGAGTTGTATAGATGGAGATCACCGTTTTGGCGGAGAATAAAAACAGTGTGGTTGTTTTAAGGAGGGAAAAATGAAACTGAGAAGACTTATCGCAGCGGCAATGACAGCAGCAATGACATTCGCACTCACGGCTTGCGGCGGCGGTGCGACGGCACCGGCAGCGGCACCGGCGGCATCTTCGGAGGCGGCGGCGCCGGCGGATGCAAATGTGACCTATTTCAAGATCGGCCATGTCAACGGCGTGGATTCCCCTCAGCAGAAGACGGCTGAGTTTATGAATGAGCTTCTTGCGGAAAAGCTTCCGCAGTATCAGCTTGAGATCTATCCCAGCTCTCAGCTTGGCGGCGAGAGGGACATGATCGAGGCAGTTCAGCTCGGCACGCAGGACATGGTCGTCACGGCGACGACACCCCTGGCAAACTTCGTGCCCAGTCTCGGCGTCGGAGAGCTTCTGTACCTGGTCCAGGATTATGACATGGCAGATGCGATTTATCAGGGCGAAATCGGCAAGAAATTCCTGGAGGACTGCACAGCAGCCAATATGAAGGGTCTTGGGTTTGCGGAAGTCGGTTTCCGTATGCTCTGCACCAACAAGCCGATCGAGACGATCGATGATCTCAAGGGCTTAAAGCTCCGCGTCATGGAGAACCAGGCACACGTAGACGGCTGGAAGGTCATGGGGTGCGACGCCATTACGATGGGATGGGCGGATGCCTATGCAGGCGTGCAGCAGGGCACGATCGACGCACTGGAAGTTCCCTATTCCCTGAACTGGGCAAACAGCGTTTATGACATCTGCAAGTACGTCGCGGAGACCAGCCACATCTATACGGCACAGTGCCTCCTGATGAGCCAGAACGCCTGGAACAAGCTGTCTGCAGACGAGCAGGCAATCTGGCAGGAGTGCGCGACAGAGGCATGCGAGAAGGCACGCGAGTACTCCCGTCAGGCAAATGAAGAGTTCAAGCAGATGATCATCGACAAGGGGGTCACGATTACACAGCCCGATATTGAGTCCTTCCGCGTCAAGGCCGAGGACCTGTATAAGCAGTATGAGGGCCAGTTCGGTGCGGAAATTGAGCAGATCAAGGCGCTGGCGAAATAAACGGGACAGGATTTAAGAGGACGGGGCCGCCTGCCGGCGGCCCGTTCGACATTTACAAAGAGGGTAGAACAGTGGGAAAAACATATGACAAATTCCTGGATGCGATCAATGTGGTCACCGGGATCCTTCTGGCGGTGCTCTGCGCGATCGTGTTCATACAGGTCATTATGCGATACGGATACGGACACAGCCTCTCCTGGTCGGAGGAACTGACGCGGTATATGTTCGTCTGGATCATCTACCTGGGCGTGAATCTCGGGATCCGGAGCGACAGTCAGATCAAGATCGACATCATGGATCTGGCGCTTCACGGAAAGGCCAGGAAGGCACTGCATATCATTCAGCACCTGGTTTCCATCGCCGCATGTCTCGCTGCCGCGTGGGGCAGCTATTACCTGATCAAGATCGGCTTTCTTGCCATCAGCCCGACGCTTCACTGGCCAATGTGGGTCGTCTACATCGTTTTTCCGATCGGCTTCGCGCTGGACATCATTGCGTGTCTGCGCAAGATTTACGCGATCCTGAAAAACTGGAATGAAAAGGAAGAGGGGGTGACGGCATGAACAGTGCAGCTATCGTCCTTATTGTCGTAATGCTTGCCTGCCTCGTGATCGGGGTTCCGATCTCATGGTCACTCATGGTATCCAGCGCTGTCGCGGTATTGTCGGCGGGAATTCCGCCCGCTGTTCTGTGCCAGAGACTGTTTACGTCGATGGATGCCTTCACGATGCTGGCTGTACCGCTTTTCCTCGTGGCCGGCGACATCATGGCAAAGGGCAGCATCTCCCAGAGGCTGGTTGATTTCGCGGATGCACTGTTCGGACACCTTCGGGGAGGCATGGCGGTCGTTGCGATCGTCGCCTGTACGATTTTTGCCGCGCTGACAGGATCGGCCCTTGCGACGACGGCAGCCATCGGTGCGATCATGTATCCCGCCATGACGGCCAAGAATTATCCGAAGGACTACACTTCCGCGGTGCTTGCCATCGGCGGCACGCTGGGTCCCGTCATTCCGCCCAGCGTCGTCTTCATCTTTTATGCGCAGTCCACGGATCTCTCGGTGGTCGACCTGTTTATGTCGGGCCTTGGCCCTGGGCTTTTGTCCTGCATCGGCATGTCAGTTGTAGCGGTTCTTATCGCGATCCGGAGTCATATGCCGAAAGAGGGACACTTTGATGGAAGGAAGGCGCTGCATGCGTTCCGCCGGGCATTCTTTGCCCTGCTGATGCCGATCATTATTCTGGGCGGCATTTATTCCGGCGTGTTCACCGCGACGGAATCCGCGGGAATCGCGGTGGTCTACGGACTTGTGGTGTCGATGTTCATATACCGGGATATCAAGCCGCGGGATCTTCTGCCGATGTTCAAGAACACCGCAAAGACGACGGCAAACCTGATGATCCTGATTGCGGCGGCAAATGTGTTCGGATATCTGGTCGGTTACTTCAATATTCCGAAGGTGCTCACGGCGTTTGTGCAGACATATGCGCATTCCAAGCTGGCATTCCTTCTGATCGTCGGCATCATCCTGCTGATCTGCGGCATGTTCATGGAAGCGATCGCGGTCGTGGTCATCCTTGCGCCGATCCTCGCCCCGATGGCGGTCACTTTCGGCGTGGATCCGATCCAGTTCGGCTGCTTTATGGTATTTATACTTTGCCTTGGCATTGCGACGCCGCCGTTTGCGCCGAGTATGTTTGTCGCCTGCGGAATTACGGGCGAACCGGTGACAAAGGTCACGAAGAAGATCATGCCGTTTATCATCGAGCAGATCATCGTTGCGGTCCTGATCGGACTGGTGCCGGCACTTTCCGTCTTCCTGCCGTTGCTGTTCAAGTGAGCTGTGCGGTCCGAGGATGAGCATCAGGCCCTGATGAGGCAATTCACTTAAGACAAGGAGAAATCCAAAATGGCAGTAATCAGAACGATACTTGGGGATATTGCACCGGAGCAGTTCGGAGCCTGTGATTTTCATGAGCATCTGATTCGGTCCAGCGGACCTGAGCTTGCAATAAACCCGTGGTATGACATGAGCGATGTGGATGCGGCGGGTGAAGAGCTGCAGGATTTCATCGACGCAGGCGGAAAATCCATGCTTCTGATGGACCCCATCGGCTGCGGCCGGGATGTGCCGCGGATGCTGGAGATCGCGAAAAGATTCGAGGGCAAAGCGCATCTGGTGATGGTCACCGGTTTTCACAAGGGAGGCCTGTACGACAACCGCGGACACTGGTCTGTGATCTGCCCGCAGCGTCAGGTTGTGGACATGCTTGTCAAAGAGGTGACGGAGGGCATGGACATCTACAGCTACGCAGGGCCGATCGTGGAGCGCAGCAGCGCGAGGGCCGGCGCCATCAAGGCCGGCACTAGCAATCAGATGATCACGCCTTTTGAACAGAACGCGCTCGCGATTGCGGCGCAGGTGCAGAAGGAGTGCGGCGTCTGCATCTCCACACATACCGACATGGGCACTATGGGCCCCGAGACGCTGAAGGTCCTCAAGGACAACGGCGCTGACATGGAGAAGACTGTCCTGTGTCACACGAATAAAATGAAAGACACGAACTATTTTCTGCGGATGCTGGATACCGGCGCAAACCTGTGCTTTGAAGGTGCGGATCGTCCGATGTGGGCAACCGATACGGAGTGCGCGATGAACATGCTCTACCTTGTGGAGCGCGGTTATCAGAAGCAGATTCTGCTGTCCATGGATGCCGGAAGAAATGTCTGGCAGAAAGGTTACATGAAGAAAGAGGGTAAGATCGTCAACGGCATTTCCTATATGCTGACGGACTTTGTTCCGCTCCTGCGCAAAGTGGGTGTCCCGGAGGATGCTCTTCAGGATATCCTGGTGAACAACCCGGCGCGTGTGCTGGCAATCGGCTGATAAGCCGGTCCGTTATCAGCGACGAAACAGTCGTATTGCTTTCTGTATGGTTCTAAGTCATGCTTTGGGGTGGGGTTCATCGGAATCTTGCCCCATTATTGTATTTAACGGCTCTGGATGCCTGCAGAGGCGTTTTTGCGGAATATGTGTCAAAACAGGCATATACAGATGAGGTGAAAACCTGATACGATCAGTTCAGTGTATTGCAGGAAGCCGCTACACCGGCAAAGCCGGATAAAGGAGGAGGACGAATGAGTGGTCATATCGTAAACCATGAGGCGCTGACAGCCTATATCAGCGACCTGATGCAGACACAGGGCGTACCCGCGGACGAGGCGCGGATCATCGGAGAACACCTTGTCGAAGCGGAGATGTTCGGCGTGACTTCGCACGGCGTAAGCAGGACCAGCACCTACATGAAGCGCCTGCACGAGGGCGTCGTGAATGCAAAGTGGTCCTACCGCATCGATGCGGAAACGCAGAGCATTGTGAAGTGGGACGCCTGCAATTCCATGGGCATGGTCACCGGCGTAAAGGCGATGCAGGAGGCGATCGACCGGGCGAAGGAGTCGGGGATCTGCCTCGTTGCGGCGAATCACTCCAATCATTTCGGAATGGCGGGTTATTACGCCAGGATGGCGGCGGAGCAGGGGATGCTTGGCATCTGCATCACCAACGCACCGCCGAATATCGCGCCGACCGGAAGCAGCAGGGCCTATATGGGGACGAACCCGATCGCGCTTGCGGCGCCGAGAAACGGGCGTCCGGTCATACTCGATATGGCGACGAGCGTCGTCGCCATGGGTAAGCTCGTCGTCGCCCAGAAGCTCGGGAAATCGATCCCGGAGGGATGGGCGCTGACCGCGGAGGGGAAACCCACGACAGATCCGAACGAAGGCGTGAAGGGAACCATGATGCCGATCGGCGGGTATAAAGGCTATGGACTTGCGCTGTTTGTGGATATTTTCTGCGGGATCCTCGCAGACGCGGAGACGGGACCGCATATGAACAATCTGTGGCACGATTTCGTGAACCCCCAGAATGTCGGACATTGCTTCTGCGCGATCGATATCAGCAAATTTCTGCCTCTGTCGTATTTTACGGAGAAGATGGAGCGCATGATCGCGGAGATCAAGGCGCTGCCGAAGATCGAGGGTGTGCCGGAGATCTACATGCCGGAGGAGATCGAATTTGCCAAAAGAGACAGGGCCGTGCAGGAGGGAATCCCGCTCGCCGACGCGATCTACAACGAGCTGGCGGAGCAGGGAGGGATCTACGGCGTGGAGATGAAAATTTAAGAGACAGGGTCACCTCGCGCGTTCGACATCGACGGACGGTTATGCTATAATCAGCACTGCAAATTGATGTGCGGATGAGGTCCGCACAGGATAAGAAGCTGCCAAAGCAGCCACAGGGTAAAAGCTTTTAATGTGTCCGCACGGTGTGGGTCCACCCACAGGTGGGGCGCAGTGAGAAGAATTGTGAAGGGCAGCGGAATACGGATGGCGATATCTGCAGACGGATATCGTGTGATCTGTGTTCCGCTGTCTTTTTGTTTTGGAGGAGAACGGAAGCGGGCTGCTGCGCAGGGTACGCCCGCGGAGAAGACGAAAGGCATGAGTCTCACATCGATCGCGTTTTTTGCAGGACTGATCCTGTCGATCGGTCTGTACTATCTCTTTTACGGGAGGGGCCAGTGGATCCTGCTGCTCCTGTTTTCCGCGGCATTTTTTCTCGTCTCCAGTCCTTCGGGCACATGGGGATTATTTCTTGCGACGGCCGCAGTGACGTTTGTATGCGGACGCGCCATTGCTTATTTCCGGGAAAACAGGTTGTCCCGTGCCGCAGGCGCCGCGCTTGTTATCGGAATCGCGGCGGATGCGGCGCTTCTTCTTACCCTGAAGTACGGGCATTTCCTTGCGGAAAACGAGAATCTGCTGCTGTCTGCCCTGCATGTAAACTTAAATATCCGGGAATTTGCACTGCCGGCGCCCGTGGGTATCAGCTTTTACACGCTGAGTCTGATCGCCTATCTCGTCGATGTGTACTGGGACCTCACGAAGCCGCAGAGTGCGCCGCTCCGATTCCTTCTGTTTTCCGGTTATTACCCGCTCATGACTTCCGGTCCCATTGTGCATCACGAGCAGCTGGCTGCGCAGCTGGCGGCACCGCACCGGTTTGACTGGAAAAATGTGACCTTTGGCCTGCAGCGTGTGCTGTGGGGTGTCTTTAAGAAGCTGGTGATCTCGGTGCGCTGCGGCGTCATCGCCGATGCGGTCTACGCGGACCCGGAGCAGTATGCAGGTCTTTATATCTGGATTGCTGCCGCGCTGTTCATGATGCAGCTCTACACGGATTTTTCCGGCTGCATGGACATCGTCATCGGCGCGTCGGAGTGCTATGGAATCGTCCTGCCGGAGAATTTCAGGAGCCCATTTTTTGCGCAGTCCGTACAGGAGTTCTGGCAGAGGTGGCATATGACGCTCGGGAACTGGGCGAGAGATTACATCATGTACCCGCTGCTGCGGCTGAAGGTGGTGCGCGGATGGATCAAGTGGATGTCAAAGCACATCTCAAAGAGCTTTTCCAGGAAGTTTCCGACCTATGTGGCAATGCTGCCGGTCTGGCTGTTTATCGGTCTGTGGCATGGGAGCGACTGGAAATATATCCTCGGCATGGGCATCTGGTTCTGGCTCTGCATCGTACTGGGCGAGGTCCTTGCGCCGCTCTTTCAGGCGATCACGCGGCTCCTGCGGTTTCGGACGGACAATTTTTCCTTCCGCGTGTTCCGATCCCTCCGGGTATTCGCGCTGGTGGCGGTCGGCAACATGTTTTTCCGACTTCCGTCGATCCGGGAGACCTTCCGCGTGCTGCGACTTGGCGTGAGCATATTCAATCCCTGGATCTTTGTGGACGGGACGCTGTTTTCGCTCGGACTGAACAAGAAGAATATTGCAGTCATGATGGCTGCGCTGTTTGCTCTCTTTGTCGTTTCGGTCCTTGACCGGAAGGAGGACGTGCGGGAACGGATCGCGAGACAGGGGATCGTATACCGGTGGAGCCTCTTTATCCTGTTGATCTGGGTGATTGCGGTATTTGGTGTTTACGGACCGGGCTTTGTTGCGGCGGATTTCATATATGAACAGTTCTGAGCATAATACAACTGAATCAAAAACGGCGATTTTCCTGAAGGCACTGGGATTTCCGCTTGTGCTCGCGATGGTGCTGTACCTGACCTTCCGGGTCCTGTGGTTGTGGGACGACGGCTACTCCCGGGAAGTGCTTGACGATTACTATGCGCTGCCCGGGCACACGGTGGACGCCGTGTATCTCGGCGCAAGCGGCGCGCGCGAGTACTACCTTGCTGCGGAGGGCTTTCATCACAGCGGTGCGGCGGTCTATACGCTTGCGACCAGCAACGAACCGCTGATCGCAGCGAAATACCTGATGATCGAGGCGGCAAAGACGCAACAGCCGAAGGTCTTTGTCATCGACATCCGCAACGTGACGCAGGAGCGGTTCTTCGAAGGGGATATTCGCAAGACGACGGATGCCATGCGCTTTTCCGCAAACCGGATCCGGCTGATCGACAGGCTCCTTGCGGACCTTGCGCAGTTTGACCCGGACAGGGAGATCAAAAAGACCGACTACTATTTCAGCTTCAGTACGTACCACAGCAGATGGGAAGATGTCACGGAGGAGGACTTCGGCGTGACGGACGTCTGGCTTGGTTACAATCTGCATACCCGCGTGAAGGAACTGGAGCAGGAGCGCTGCGTCAACTCGGATGCCCGCGTGCCGCTTGCGGCGCATTCGGGTGCATCGCTCCGGGAGCTCCTCTCCTTCTGCAGGGAATCCGGAACGGAAGTGCTCTTTACCATTACGCCCGGCTATTATGACGAGACAGTCTCCGGCAGGCTCAATACGGCAGCGGATATCATCCGCGAGGAAGGGTTTGAAATCTGGGACATGAGAAATGACGCAGACGCGTTTGGCCTTGATCCCGCGGAGGACTTCCGCGCCTATGACCATGTGAACACCTTCGGCGCGATCAAGTTCACGGATCGGTTCGCCGATATGCTGAGGGACCGGTATGATCTGCCGGACCGCAGAGGACAGGATGATTATGACGAATGGATCTACGCGTATGAGGGTTTTACGGAAGCGCTGCAGACATACCTTGAGGAACAGAAAGAAGATGAAGAAGACGAAGAGGAGTGATCCCCTTCGTCTTTTTTGCTTGCGGAATACGGCGGAAAGGACTAGCCTAAATATATAAGACTTTTCTACTTCGAATCTTTTTACAGGAGGAGGCCCGTCATTTATGATGTTCTCAATGTGTTCCCTGAAAAAAACGGCTGCGGCTGCCTGTATTGCCGCGCTGCTTGCAGCGTTGTGTATGCCGTGTGGCGCGCATGCGGCTTCCGGCTATCTTCCCGGCGTGACCGAGGCCATGACGGATCCGATGTACTGGGCGGCGCTGGAGGAAATGAATTTCGGGCCCGGCTGCTCTTCGGTGCTCCTTGCCGATCCATACAGCATTACGGAATTAAACCGCAGGACGTTCGCGACGCCGGGCTGCATGATGACGGATCTTTCCGCGGTGCCCATGAAGTTTGACGGCGTGCAGCAGAACGCGAATCTCCTTTCGCAGGCCGCGGCGGATCTTGCGTATTTCAAGTCCAGCGGGGCGCGCTTTGACGTAACCGGCGCGGAGGTCGGCGACGCCTTTTTTGCGCCGATCCTGGCAAACACCCAGGACCCCGCGGCGCAGAGAGAGGCCTATATCAACTATGGGATCTGCACGGAGAGGACGGATATCCGCGCGCTGCCGACGATACAGATTCTGACGGACGAAGCGGGGGACAATGATTTCGACTATTTCCAGATCAGCGCGCTGCGCGTGAATGAGCCGGTCGTGATCAGGGGCAGGTCCGCTGACGGACTCTGGCTCTATGTGAACAGCACCGGCTGCGGAGGCTGGGTGAAGGCATCCGACATTGCGCTCTGCAGGACCCGCGAGGAGTGGGAGAGCGCATGGAAAATCCCGGAGGATCATCTTCTGGTCGTCACATCCGGCAAGCTGTATCTGGAAAAATCCAATCGAAATCCCGACATCGCAGGCAAAATGCTGACGATGGGGACGACACTTCGGATCGCGGAGGACTGGGAATATTCGCAGGCCGTGACGAACCGCTCCACCATCAACAACTATGCAGTCTGGATGCCGCTGCGCGGCGCCGACGGCTACTACACGCGCAAGGTCGTGCTGATCTCTCAGCACAACTCCGTCAGCGTGGGCTATCTTCCGATGACGTCGCAGAACATCCTGAATGTCGCGTTCTCGATGCTGGGGGACGCGTATGGCTGGGGCTCGATGCTGGACTCCGCGGACTGCTCGGCTTATATCCGCGATATCTACAAGTGCTTCGGCCTGGAGCTTCCGCGCAATACGACATGGCAGTCGGCGATGCCGGCCGTCAAGTGCGATCTGTCCGCGCTTCCGCAGAATGCGGACGGTGACGCGGTGAAGGGCGCGCTCCTGAAAACTCTCGCACCCGGCGCAGTATTGTATTTCTCCGGCCATACCATGATGTATCTTGGGGAGGTGGACGGTCAGCACTACGTGATCAGCGCCGTGAGCTCCATGGCGGACCCCGAGACCGGGAAGTACCTTCGTGTGCGGGGCGTCGTCATCAACAACCTGGATATTAAGCGGCTCTCGGGAAAGAGCTGGATGAACTGCCTGGATCTGGCGCTGGTGCCGTATCAGGCGGGGTGAGGAGAGTATATGACTTCGGAACATGAGGCAATAAGAAATGCCTTTGGCTCGGGGCAGATTAAGAAGCCTACTTATAAGGAGCAGGCCTATCGATTGATCAAGGAGGCGATTCTGTATCAACGCTTCCCGCCGGGGGCGGTGTATTCCCAGGAAGCGATCTGTCAGCAGCTTGGCGTCAGCCGCACACCGGTGCGAGAGGCTCTTCTGGAGCTGCAGAACGAGGGATACATCCGGTTTAACCGCGGAAAGGGGATCCAGATTATTGCGCTGGAGGACAAGGATATTCACGACATCCTGGAAATGCGTCTTTATCTGGAAATGACGGCCGCCCGGCTTGCTGCGGACAACGCATCAAAAAAGGATATCAAATATATTAAGGAATGCCTTGACGCCTGCTACAGAAATCTTGACAAGAATTATGAGACGAAGGACATTGCGAAAAGCTATCGCCTGGATCACCAGTTCCACAGAGCGATCGCGATCGCTTCGCACAACGCCCTCCTGTGCCAGATTCTGGATAACGTGCTGGACCTTTATCTGCGCTTTGAGGTACAGACCGTGTATAACAACACCTTCTTTGCGCAGGCGATCATGGATGAGCACAGCTCGATCTATCACTCGATCGCGGAGCATGACGCGGACAAATCCGCACATTCCGCTTATACGCATTTAAATGATGCTTTTCACAGAACATTGGAAAAGTATTGGGTGATTTCACAGAAAACCGGACAGTAAAATTAGGCAGTTTTACAGATTGCAGATAGCAGGGGAATCCCTCAAAATAGAAATATATTACATATCTATTTTTGCTCAGGAAATTTGAGAACAGGGGGAGAAAATGGCAGAACAAAAGCAGATTTATATGTGGCCGGCGCACTGGGACCGTCCGGTTGCTCACGGACCGCAGGGCGCGGTTTCAAGCAACAGTGTGTATGCCACAAGAGCGGGGCTTTCTATCCTTGCGCAGGGTGGCAATGCTTTTGATGCAGCAGCAGCTGTATCGCTTGCGCTTTCTGTCGTGGAACCGCATCATTCCGGTCTGGGAGGAGGCTGCTTCAGCCTGATTTACAGCGCTTCGGAAAAAGAGTTTCATGCTGTCGACGGCAGAGGCATTGCGCCGATGAATGCAAAGGCGGACCTGTTTATCAAGGACGGCGTCGTGCAGGATGAGTGGAAGGACCTGGGAGGCCAGTCTGTCGCAGTTCCGGGGCTGCTCAAGACCCTGGAGGTCCTCCTCGGGAAATACGGGACAATGCGTCTTGACCAGGTTGCGGCACCGGCAATCCGCCTTGCAAAGGAAGGCTTTGGCGTCAGTTTTACAGGTGCACTGACGATGTTTGATGATTCCGTCGAGCGCAAAATGAAGCTCTCTTCCGACATGCGTGCGTTATACCTGAAGCCGGACGGAAGCTTCTATCGCTTCGGCGAAAAACAGAAGAATCCGAAGATCGCGGAATTGCTGGAAAAAATCGCGGCAGAGGGAACGGATTATTTCTACAAAGGACGCGTCGCAGAGGAACTTGTCCGCCTGATCAATGAAAGAGGAGGCTGCTTTGCACTGTCGGATCTTGCGGATTATCAGCCGAAGTTCCGCACGCCTGCCCGCACGAAGTACAGGGACTGCGAAGTCGTTGCGTTCGCTCCGCCGAGCGGCGGCGTAGCAGTTCTGGAAATGCTGAACATTCTGGAACACACAGATCTTAAGGCGCACGGACAGAACACCGCGGAGAGCATTCACGCGATCGCGGAGGCAATGAAGCTTGCGTTTGCAGACAGAAGCATTGCACTCGGCGATCCGGATTTTGTAAATGTAGATGTGGCAAGACTTACGTCCAAGGAATTTGCGGCGGAGCGGTTTGCACTGGCAGGCGACGACGCGGGTGAATATGCGGCGGCAGAAGACATCGAGGCCAAGGAGTACCCCGGGAACACATCGCACTTTGTGGTGATGGACAGATTCGGAAATGTAGTTTCCCAGACCCAGACTGTGCGCGACTGGTTCGGATGCGGCATTGTGGCCGGCGACTATGGTTTCGTCCTCAATAATGCCATGTCGGATTTCTCCGCGGCAGTGGGTGAACTGACGAGCCAGGGACTGACGTACGGAAGTGCCAACGCGATCGAAGGCGGCAAAACACCGCTCTCCAGCATGTCCCCCTGCATTGTCATGAAGGACAACAAACCCTTCCTGGGCATCGGCGCAGCCGGCGGACCGCGCATCATCACCGGCACATTGCAGGGAATTATCAATGCAGTGGATTACGGACTAAAGCCGGAGAGGCTGGTCAACATGCCTTTCATTCATACGGTTACGAACGCACAGGGGCTGGAGGTCGAGTATGGGATTTCCGAGGATACGATCCGGATTCTGGAGCAGAAGGGCTATAACATCATTCGGAACGATCCGGATCAGGCGCTCAGCACCATGCTCAATAGTGTGATGTGCATAGACGGCGAGTTCTATGCGGCAGGAACCGGACGTGTGGACGGCTGCGGCGGCGCGCTTTCGCCGGACGGCTCGGTTGTCCTGGAAGGTGTGAGCCAGGAATAAAGGTTTGGTCAGCATGGGGCTGATTAAATAAAATGGGGCATAACAAACAGCAAAGAATAGGAGGAAAGCGATGAAAAAGTTATTGGCAATTGCATTAAGTGCAGTAATGCTTGTCTCTCTGGCAGGCTGTGGCGGCGCGGCGGCACCTGCGGCAGCTCCCGCGGCATCGGGCGGAGCGGCTCCGGCAGCGGAAGCTCCCAAGGATGTCATCAAGATCACCTATGCCTGCACGACCGCGGATACGAACCCGCAGGCGATCGCGGCGAAGTGGATGGCGGAAAGGCTCAAAGAGCTCTCTGACGGCCGCATTGAGATGACGGTATTCAACAACAACAAGCTGGGCGCATTCTCTGACTGCTTCGCACAGATGCAGCAGCCGAACGGTACGGTTCAGATGGGCGACGTTTCGCCTGCTTCTGTCACACAGTTTTCGGAAGTGTTCACGCCGTTCTCACTGCCTTTCCTGTTTTCCAGCAAGGAGCAGTCCTACAACTACTTCGACAATGCGGAGACCATCAAGAAGGCGGAAGAGCAGTTCCTCGCAGATACGAATGTCCGCGTTCTCGGCTATTATTACAACGATGCGCGCGCTCTGACGAACAGCAAGCGGGCTGTCCACACACCGGCGGATATGGCGGGCTTAAAGCTCCGTGTCATGACCTCTGACGTCTACATCAAGACCTTTGAAGCGCTTGGTTCCGTTCCCGTAGGCATGCAGTTCTCCGAGCTGTTCAGCGCGTTGCAGCAGGGCGCGGTCGACGGCCAGGACAACGGTCTTCTGAACGTCATCGACTCCAAGTTCTATGAAGTACAGAAGTACTACACGGATCTGGGACATGTGCAGGATACCTCTGTTATTTTCGTCTCCGAGGCGTTCTATCAGTCCCTGCCGGAGGACATCCAGCAGATCATCGTGCAGGCGGCGAAGGAGTCTGTCGACTACAACCGTCAGCTCTGCGATGAGAAGCTCGGTGATTATCTGAAGCAGCTCGAAGAGACCGTCGAGGTCACGATCCTTACCGACGAGGAAAGAGCTGCGTTCAGAGACGCATGCCAGAGCGTCTATGACTGGTATCGTGAGACCTATCCGCAGTACGATATCGACGCGATCATTAAGGATATCGAGAACTATTGATAAATAGTTAGTCCGGTCGTCTCATGACAGATCATCGGACGGCGGCCAGTAACCCTTGGCCGCCGTCCGTTCACAGGGAGATAGTTGTATGAAAGTATTGAAATTCTTGGATAAATATCTGGAAGAGATCATCTGCGTCATCGTCCTGGCGGCGATGACAGCCGTGATTTTTATCCAGATCGTCATCCGCCATCTGAGTGCGTTTATCATGCTCCCGATGGCGTGGACAGAAGAGATCGGCCGGTATCTTTTCATTTATGCCGTTTATGTCGGTGCCGCATACGCGACAAAGCGTCTTGCGCACCAGAAGGTGGATATCCTGCCGATCATGGTCGGTGATACCGGCAAGCTGATATTCAATCTGATTTCGGATATCGGCGTAATTGTATTTGCGGCCTTTATGGCTTATTACGGCTGGCAGGTCGTGAATCAGGTAGCATTTGTTCTGCCGCAGAAGGCACCGGCTACGAAGATCAACATGGGCCTTGCCTATGCCGGACCTGCGCTTGGCATGACGCTTTGTCTTTTCCGCTCCATTCAGAATATTTTCAGGCATATCCGGGATTACAGCGACAAACGAAAGAACCCGGCAGTCGCTGAGAAAGGAGCAAGCTGATGGGCGGATGGATTATCGTAATTGTATTTCTGGGCTGCGTTTTTGCGTCTGTGCCGATCGGTTTTGCAATCGGTCTGGCGTGCGTTGCATATTCCCTGTCACAGGGAACAATCAACATGGGATATATTGCCTCCGGACTTTTCGCCTCGTGTGACTCGTTCCCTCTGATGGCTATTCCCTTCTTTATTCTTTCCGGCGCTTTGATGGAGGGCGGCGGCCTTTCCAGAAGGCTGGTAAACTTTTTTGACTCCATCGTCGGACATCTGACCGGTGGTCTTGCGATCGTCACGGTCATCACCTGCATGTTCTTCGGCGCGATCTCCGGATCGGGCCCGGCGACGACGGCAGCCATCGGCGCTATTATGGTGCCCACGATGGTGGAGAAGGGCTATGACAAGAAATTTGCCATGGCGCTCGTCGCGGCAGCAGGGTGTCTTGGCGTCATCATCCCGCCCAGCATCCCGATGGTCTCTTACGGCGTTTCCGTAAACGCATCCATCGCGACGATGTTCATGGCGGGCTTCCTTCCGGGCATCGTGCTCGGCACGCTCCTTATCATCACGGCGGTGCATATCTGTAAGAAGAGCGGCTTTACCGGCAACGGCGAGAAATTCAGTTTCCGCAAGGTCGGACATGCATTCAAAGATGCGTTCTGGGCTATCCTGACGCCGGTCATCATTCTGGGCGGCATTTATTCCGGCTTCTTTACACCTACGGAAGCGGCGGTCGTATCCGTCGTCTATGCGCTGATCATCGGCCTGTTCGCTTATAAGGAGCTGGATCTGAAGAAGACATATAAGAAGTTTGCGGAAGCGGCGAGCACGCACGGCACCGTCAATATCATCGTCGGCACCAGCACGATCCTGGGGCGCGTCCTTACTCTGGAACAGATTCCGGATAAGATCGCAACTGCAATGATCAGCTTCACGGACAACAGGATCATGATCCTGATCGTTATCAACCTCCTGCTGCTGGCCTGCGGCTGTCTGCTTGAGACGAACTCTTCGATCCTCATTCTGGCGCCGATTCTTCTGCCTGTGGCAATGGCATACGGCGTAAATATGATCCATTTCGGTATCATCATGGTCGTCAACCTGGCGATCGGCTTCATCACACCGCCTGTCGGCGTCAACTTGTTTGTCGCCTGCGGCATAGGAAATATACCGTTCGCGGAACTGGTGAAGAAGATTGTACCGTTCCTGATCGCGCTGCTTGTCGGCCTGATCATTATCACCTATGTGCCTGCAATCTCTCTGGCGCTGCCGAGGCTTTTGGGCTATAACGGCTGATGCAGGGATCTGTCATCGGGTATATCCGGTGATATGTAGAAGTATTGAGACGGGGGAGCCCGGTTGCAAGCCGGGCTTCCCGTTTTTCAGATACTGATAGAACTTTTTTCTGTCCGTTGTTTCCTTTTCCGAAGCGTGATAATCTATAGAAAAGCCGGATGTCTCCGTATTCCCACGCGGTATGTCGGCTTGTTCAGGCAATCTCTTCTTTTGCGGTAATCTCCGCACGAACCCTTGCTTGACGAAACATATTGTTTGGGCAGGGAGATGACATATCCATCCATTCATATACTTCCTGCCGGTTTCACAACGTCACAGGAGGAAATGAATGGCAAGTGAAAGAACAGTAAAGAAAACAGTTAACAGGCGCTACAAGGACACCGTATTCCGCAGACTCTTTTCTGACAGGAAGGTTCTTCTGTCCCTCTACAACGCGGTCCGGGGGACGCACTACAAGGATCCGGACGACCTGCGGATCGAGACGCTGGACAATGCGGTTTACATGAAGGTCAAGAATGACCTCTCCTTCGTGGTCCAGTCCAGGC
>CACZQP010000075.1 GCA_902783385.1 uncultured Lachnospiraceae bacterium
CTTTCACTAATGCTGTAATCGTTTATCATTTCGGGAGCTTTCGAAGAAAGCTCTGGATCGTGCGCGCTGATGCAGTAAACACGCTAATAAAAAACCAAACGTGTAAATCACCGTCTGGTTTTTTACAAATACAGAGTTATTATAGCACAATCCTGCCACGTCTGAACAGCACAGTTTTTTCAGGAATCCGTGCCTGTCTGCACCGTATCGTAGACTCTTTTGTCGATCTCCTCAAAGCTCCCGTCGCGGTGCATCGAGATCTCTTCCATCGGAAATGCGCGCAGATTCTCGATGATCCTGCGGTCGTCCGCCTTTGCAAGAAGGTTCTCGCGCGCCTTTTTCAGCATCGGCTCATTCTTACGCTTGTCAGGGCCGCCGGCGCAGCCGCCGTTACACATCATGCCCTCGATAAAGTCCTCCGGAAGGCGCCCTGCCTTCAGCATCATCAGCGCCTTGCGGCACTCATCGCCGCCGCTGCAGCGGGCGATCTGGATTCCCTCCGTCTGATCTCCCCGCTCCTTCATGCACTCCAGGACGGCGTTTGCCACGCCGCCCGCGTTCGCAAACCGCTTGCCGAAGATCGAGGCCTGCTGATTCTCGTCCTCCTCCGGCTTCAACGTAATATCCAGTGAGCGAAGGAGCGGACGGAGCTCACCGAGCGTCATCGCATAATCCGCATTGTCCGGGATGGATTTGTCGGCGACCTCGGATTTTTTTGCGACGCACGGACCGAAAAAGACCGTGACGCAGCCGGGATGGATTTTCTTCAAATATCTGGACACTCCGCACATCGGCGATGCCACGGACGACATGTTTTCCCTGTACAGCTCCGGGAAGTGGACGCGAAGCATGTTGACAAAGGCGGGGCAGCAGGAGGTCGTCATCTTCTTTCCCTCCCTGTAAGCCTCAGTCCATTCCAGCGCCTCGTAGGCCGCCGTCATGTCGCCTCCGACGCCGACCTCGATCATGTCCTTAAAGCCGATCTTTTTGAGTGCCGTGCGGAGCGACGCCATGGAGATCCCTTCGCCGAAGATTCCCTCCGCCGCAGGGGCGCACATGGCGTATACTTCCTTTCCGCTGCGGATCTCCTCTATGATCTGCGTGATATAAGCCTTGGAGCTGATCGCGGCGAACGGACAGTTGTGGATGCACTGCCCGCAGTTGATGCACTTTTCCTCGTCAATGACACACAGACCATATTCGTCGTATGTGATCGCGTCGACCGGACACACCTTCTTGCACGGACGTTCCAGGTGCACGATCGCCCCGTAGGGGCAGGCATCCGCACACATCCCGCAGGACTTGCACTTGGTCGAATCGATGTGGGAGCGGAACTCCGTGATCGTGATCGCGCCGAAGCGGCAGGAGTTCTCACAGGCTTTGCCGATGCATCCGCGGCAGTTATCCGTCACGGAATATGCGGAGATGGGGCAGCCGTCGCAGGCCGACTTGATGACCTGCACTTCATTTTTCGAGTTTGGGTTTGCAATGGTATTGAGTCCGCACGCAAGACGAATTCGCTGTCTTACGATTTCCCTCTCTTTATAAATGCAGCACCGGTATGTCGGCTTTGGTCCCGGGATCAGCTTTGTGATCAGCTCCTCCTTGTGGTCCTCGTCGAGCTTCCCCTCCCAGGCAAGTCTGGCGACGCCCTCCAGAACCTGGTGCTTGAAAGTGATCATACCCTCGTCATAGTTCACATTACTCATGTTTTGTCTTCTCCTGTTTTATACAGAAATCTCCCGTCCCGGGCGGGACGGAAGTTTATTTCCGGTTCAGTTCGATCCTGCGGCAAAATGTGAGATTTACATCCTCGTGCGAAGTGATGACGAGGGGTCTCTCCCCCTGATGCGCGCGGACATACGCCGCAGCCTCGCGGTGATTGTCTTCATCAAGGCCCGCAAACGGCTCATCCAGCAAAAGGATGTCCGACGGTGCGGCAAACGCCCGCACGATGCAGACCCGCCGACGCTCTCCGCCGGAGAGTTCCCGCACGGGCCTGTCGGCAAGTTCTCCGGGCAAAAGCTCCCCAAGCAGCTCCCTGGCATGCCGGGGCGTGATGCCCTCCGCACACAGCCGGATATTCTCCGCCGCCGACAGATGCTCGATCAGACGGTCCTCCTGGAAGACCATGGCGATTCGCGCGATGCAGGGTTTTTCGCTCTCGTCCGTGCAAATGACGCGTCCTTCATCCGGCTTTCTAAGTCCCGCGAGAATATGCAGAAGCGTCGTCTTCCCGCTCCCCGACTCTCCGTCGACATGAAGGGCTTCGCCCGGCGCAAGTGCAAAACTGACGCCTTCCAGCACTGCACGGCCGTCGTATTTTTTTGTGAGGTTTTCCGCCTCGAGTCTCATACTGCCCCCGTATAGCGCTTCAGCGCGGCGCGGATGAGCCGCAGCAGCAGCTTTTCAAAAACAAAGGCCAGAACGATCACCGTCACGGTCCACGCGAACAGATCTGCAGTATCCAGGTTGATCTTTGACCTGTACATGGCGTTTCCGATCGAATATAACGGCTGGCCGATGACCTCCGCCGCGACGCCGCTCTTAAAGCTCATGCCAAGTGCCAGCTCCATCGCGCTGTCCAGGAATGGAAGCAGCTGTGGCAAGTAAATCGCGCGCACGCGCTCCGCGGCAGAAAGACGAAAAACCTGCGCCATCTCGAGGAGATCTGTGTCTGTCGCCGACAGCCCGTGAAGCGTATTCAGATACAGGACAGGCAGCACCACCAGCATCGCGATCACGAGGGAGACGTTCCGACTCCCGATCCAGATCAGGATCAGGATCACAAAGCTCGCGACCGGGATCGCCTTCATAACCTGGATCAGCGGCGTGAGTAACGTCCGGATCAAGGGAGAGCGGAACGAGAGCGCGCCCAGCGTCGTTCCGAGCGCCGCGCCTGCCGTAAACCCCAGGAAGATCCGAAGGAGCGACGATGCGACGCTTCGCGCAAAGGTCTCCTGCGGCAGGAGCGCAATGAGTGCCCTTCCTGTCTGCACCGGCGACGCCAAAAGTATATCGTTGTGAATCAGGACAGCGGCCAGCTGCCAGATGAGGATCCAAAACAGAAGGACGCCGCCTTTTTTCAGTATGCTCATATCCCCGATCTCAGAGATCGTACGTCTTATTTTTCAATATAATAGAAGTCTTCCGCGGGAAGATCACCGCCGACCGACTCCGGCGACTGCGCAAGGAGCACGGCGAGATACCCTTCCAGCGCCGACTTCATCTCCTCACCGGTGATGCAGACGATAGAGCAGTTCGGGATCGCTGCTGCCGCGATGGGCGCCTTCTCGATAATGCCGTAGTCCGCGACGAGCTGCGCTGTCCCGTCGATATCGGAAAGCGCCGCTTCCGTGCTGGCGGCATGCTCCTTCAGGAACAGTGCAACCGCCTCCGGATGCTCGTCGAGAAATGCGCTGCGCACGATTGTCGCACCGGTCAGAAGACGCGAGCCGTTATCCAGTGCATCCCACGCATCCGTCAGAGAAAATGCCACGGAGAGCGCCTCGTTCTGCTTCGTCGCGACCGTCACGAAGGGCTGCGGCAGAATTGCCGTCTGCGCCGGATCGTTCTTCAGAAGCGCCGCGATCTCCGTCGCCTCGGACTTGAACTCCACCTCACAGTCCGTGATGCCATACGCCTCCAGCAGATAGTTCAGCGCATATTCCGGCGTCGCGCCCTGGCCGGTCATCAGGACCTTTTTTCCGGCGAGGTCTTCGATCGAATTCACGCCCTCTTCGCCCGTCACGCAGTACAGCACGCCGAGCGTATTGATGTCGATCACCTTCACGCCGCCCTTTGTCTTGTGATACAGATTGCTCGCAAGGTTTGCGGGAAGCAGCGCAATGTCAAGATCTCCGCCCGCGATCTGCGCGGCGATCTCCGCAGGCTGGGCGGACATCGTGAATTCGTAAGCACCTTCCGCGCCGCCTTCCTCCGCGCTGCGCATCAGGTTGACAAGCCCCATGGTCGTGGGACCCTTGAGCGAACCCACGCGCACTGTGACCTGATCGGCCGGTGCGGGCTCTGTGCTTTCTTCAGCGGACGCTGCTGCCTGTGTGCTTTCTGCTGTGGGCTCTGCTGTCTGTGTGCTTTCTGCTGCGGGCTCTGCTGTCTGTGTCTGCTCAGCCGGCTGCTGCGCCGGAAGCGCCGCGCAGCCCGTGAGCGCTGCGGCTGCGAGCGCCGCCGCCATGATCCATGTGATCATTCTCTTTGAAATACTTCTCATCATCTTTTCCTCCCATTGCTGCCTGCGCCTATCCGGCGTCGCGGCGTTTTATTCTGGTCCGAAGGCGCTGTCCGCGTCCCGGATCAATTTGTCTATTAATTAACAATCTTCTGTATCATAGCACGACGGTCCTGCAATTACCACCGCCTGCCGCCGGGAAAATAAGAAAGAAATGTATCTTTTCCAAAACAAGATGATAAGATAATAAAAAACGGAGGTGCGGAATGTTTGAACAGACTACGGATAAAAAATGTGCACTGCTTCTGGCCGACGGCTCAGAGGAAGTGGAGGCGCTGACGGTCTACGATATCCTGTTTCGCGCAGGAATCCCGGTGGCCACCGTCTCCGTAAAGCCGGAGCCGCTCATCACGTCCTCGCACGGCGTCACGATCGTGACGGACACCACCGCGGATGCCGTGAACTTCGAGGATTATCACGCGCTGATCCTGCCGGGCGGCATGCCGGGAACCACAAACCTGAAGGCCTGCGCACCGCTTTGCGATGCGCTCGTGCACTTTGCCGCCGAGGGGAAGCTGATCGCGGCGATCTGCGCGGCTCCGACCATCCCCGCCTCCCTCGGACTGATGAAAGGTCTGGAGGCAACCTGCTACCCCGCCCCCGCGTTCACGCAGGTCCTCACGGAAAACGGTGTGCATTATACAGAGCGGTCGGTCGTCGAGAGCGGAAGCTTTATCACCAGCCGCGGCGTCGGGACCGCGATCGATTTTGCACTCGCAATCGCGGAGAAGCTCGTCGGCAGGGCCGTGGCAGACAGCGTTGCGTCAGCGATCGTCTACGGGCGCGGCTGATGCTGCAGGAGAATGTCCTTATGGCTGAGCACCGCGAGATAGAACGAAAATTCAAGATACTACGGCTCCCCGGCAACCTGGCGCAGTACGCATCGCACCGGATCGTTCAGGCCTATCTGTCCATAAAACCCGTGATCCGCATCCGGAAACAGGACGATGACTATATCCTTACTTACAAGGGGAGCGGCATGCTCTCCCGCGAAGAGTACAATCTGCCGCTGACGAAGGAGGCCTTCGATCACCTGCTGCCAAAATGTGACGGAAATGTCATTTCAAAGACGCGCTATCTGATCCCGCTGGCTTCCGGCTCACCCGAACAAGAAGCAGCTCCTGCACTGGCCGCAGAGCTGGACATTTTTGACGCCCCGTTTGACGGTCTTATGATCGTGGAGGTGGAATTCCCGGACAAGGACGCGGCAGCCGCATTCCGCGCACCGGAGTGGTTCGGTGAGGAGGTCACTTACGACCGCCGCTACCACAATGCAACTCTCGCGATGACTGTGAGAGGAGAGGCTGAGTCTTCCGTCGATATCTTATGACACATATGTCATATTTATCGCTTGTCAAAAACTGCCGGACCTCAGCCCGGCAGTTTCTCATTTCCGTGTTCGGATCTCTATGCAGTTTTCATGCTGAACGGATCAGTACGCGAACTCCTGTGCCCAGTACCAGTCGCCAGAGCCGGTCTTGTAGACCGCGACGCCAACCGACGTGAACGCGGGGTTCAGAATGTTTGCCGCATGGGTCGGGGATGCCATCCAGGCCGCGACGACAGAATCGCCGGTCTCATAGAGCATCGCCAGATTCTCGCCCCACATGATGTCGCTGTTGACCGTGTACCAGTCCTGTCCGTTCGGACGGGTGTGGGAAAACAGAACCGATGCCTCGGTTGCGCGGACCTGTGCCGCCTGGACCAGTCCTTCGTTCCACGCCAGTGCAGTCTGTCCGGCTGCTGCGCGCTGTGCGTTCACAAGCGCCAGTGAGGATGCGATTGCGTTGGCCGTGTCGCTCGGTACTGCCTCGCCCGCGAGCGCGATCGCCTCTTCATCGATATATGTGATGTCCGAGACCTCGTCCGCTCCGCGCAGTGCCGCCTGATCGTCGATCGATGCGGGCTTCTTTGCACAGGCGATAAGACCTGCTGCCAGCGCGCCGATCGTTACGAAAAGCATGAGTTTCTTTAAAAGTGCTTTCTTCATGTAAACCTCGCTGTACTGTTATGTTGTTTTCTACGTCAATTCCTACTAATTCACTAATAGCTTACCGTACAGCGGATGAAAAGTCAATCAGATTGTGATATTTCTTTCCGAAAAAATATATATTTTATGATTTTTACCACTGGATCTTGCGCACCATATTAACGAACTCCCCGTTCGTGCGGGTCCGTGCGAAAAGATCCAGGACATGATCGACCGCCTCGTCGCTCTTCATTCCGTTAAACGCGCGTCGGATCAGATTGATGGAATCCATTTCGTCGGGTGTCAGCAGCAGGTCGTCGCGCCTCGTACCGGACTTCTGGATGTCGATCGCGGGGAAGATTCTCCGCTCCGAGAGCTTCCTGTCAAGGACAAGCTCCATGTTGCCGGTGCCCTTGAACTCCTCGTAAACGACGTCGTCCATCTTGGAACCCGTCTCGATCAGGGCCGTTGCAAGGATGGTGAGGCTCCCGCCCTCGCGCATGTTGCGGGCCGCGCCGAAAAAGCGTTTGGGCATATGGAGCGCCGCGGGGTCGAGACCGCCCGAGAGCGTCCTGCCGCTGGAGGGCTCCGTGAGATTGTACGCCCTGGTAAGGCGCGTGATGGAGTCCAGGAGGATCATAACATCCCTCTTGTGCTCCACGAGGCGCTTTGCGCGCTCGATCGCCATCTCCGACACGCGCTTGTGGTGATCCGGGAGCTCATCGAACGTCGAGTAGATGACTTCCACGTTCGGACCTTCGATCGCCTCTTTGATATCCGTGACTTCCTCCGGCCGCTCGTCGATGAGCAGGATGATGAGGTGGATTTCCGGATTGTTGATCTTGACTGACTTCGCGACCTCCTTGACAAGGGTCGTCTTACCGGCTTTCGGCGGGGAGACGATCATGCCGCGCTGTCCCTTTCCGACGGGACTCATCAGGTCCATGACACGCATCGCGATGCCTCCGCCCGGCTTTTCCAGACGGATCCTCTCGTCCGGGAAGATCGGCGTCATATCCTCAAAGTTGTACCGCTTTGTCGCTTCGTCGGGCGTCATGCCATTGATGGACTTCACGTACAGCAGCGCGCTGAACTTTTCGCCCTGCGTCCGGATGCGGATATTTCCCACGACGATGTCGCCGGTCTTTAAGCGGAAGCGCCTGATCTGGCTCGGCGCCACATAGACGTCGTTCTCGCCCGGCAGATAGTTTTCGCAGCGGATGAAGCCATAGCCGTCCGGCATGACTTCCAGGATGCCGTTTGCCAGCTCTCCGCTGTCCAGTTCCCTTGCGAACTCGTCCTTATGCTGGATCGGCGTGTCCGGGCGGATCCCTCTCCCGTAAGGCTGTCGCGGCTGCTGCGGCTGGAACTGCGGCGTCTCCTGCGCGTTCTCGCGCTCTCTCCCCCGCACTTCGCTGCGCTGCCTCTCACGCGAAGGCTGCTGCGGGTTTCTGCGTTCCGGCTGCTGGGACTGCGCGCTGCGCTCCGGCTGCTGATTCGATGCAGTCCTTCCGCGCTCTTCCTGCTGAGTCTGCGCGGCCTTTGCCCGCTCCTCCTGTCTCAACTGTGCGGCTCTTGCGCGTTCTTCCTGCGCTGCTTTCGCATCCTCCACGTCCTGGGCCATCATCGCGTCGATCAGCTCAGCCTTTTTCAGGCCTGTCGTACGCTTCATGCCGCGTTTCTTGGCAATCGCCTTCAGGTCCGTGAGCGCCAGAGACTCGTACATTTCTCTCGTCATAAAAACTCCTTCAATTGTGGATTCAGTTTGTTGTCATTCCTTTAGGGGTAACCTGTTCCGAGCAGGAACATCATAAGAATATCTATTCAGACTGGAGTATTATAAGGCTATTTTGCGATTTTTACAAGAAAAATATACCGGCTCCTCAGTCCGTCTCATGGTCCGGGCGCGGCGCAAGATGCTCCTTCTCCGTATACTTCTTTTTCTTCGTAAGATGCGCCATGTGTTTCCGGATCTGCGCTTCGTACCCGTTCTGGGAGGGGACATAGAGCTCCTCATCGCGAATGTCGTCCGGCAGGTACTGCTGGCCCGAATAGTGTTCTTCGTATTCGTGGGCATATTCGTAGCCGATGCCGTGGCCGAGCTTTGACGACTGCGGATAGTGCGCATCCTGCAGATACGGCGGGATCGGAAGATTCCCTGTCTCCTCCACGAGCCGCTGTGCGGCATAAATTCCCTCTACGGCGGTGTTGCTCTTGGGTGCGGTCGCCACATAGGTTGCCGCCTGCGCGAGCACAATCCCGCTCTCCGGCCAGCCCAGGCGCTCCGCCGCAAGCGATGCGTTCACCGCGACGCGCAGCGCGTTCGGATCCGCGTTTCCGACATCCTCCGAGGCGCAGATCATGATCCTGCGCGCGATAAACTCCGGCTCCTCCCCCGCCGCCATCATACGGGCGAGGTAGTAGAGGGCCGCATCCGGGTCGGATCCCCGCATGCTCTTGATGAACGCGGAGATCGTATCATAGTGGTTGTCCCCGTCCTTGTCGTAGCGGAGTGCACGCTTCTGGATGCACTGCTGCGCCACCTCCAGGGTGATATGGATCTTTCCGTCTTCTGCCCGGTCCGTTGTCAGGACGCCCAGCTCAATGGCGTTCAGCGCATGCCGCGCGTCGCCGTTTGCGACATCCGCGAGGAACGCCTCCGCGTCGTCGTCGATCACGGCATCGTACATGCCCATGCCGCGCTCCTTGTCGTAGACGGCCTTGTGGATGATGCCCCGGATATCCTCCGCAGAAAGCGGCTTTAATTCAAAAATGATCGAGCGTGAAATCAGGGCGCTGTTCACCTCGAAGTAGGGATTCTCCGTTGTCGCGCCGATCAGCGTCAGCGTCCCGTCCTCCACGAACGGAAGCAGGTAGTCCTGCTGCGCCTTGTTGAAGCGATGGATCTCGTCAATGAACAGAATGGTCTTCTTGCCGTACATGCCCAGCGCTTCCTTCGCGCTGCGCACGACCTCCTCCATATCCTTTTTGCCCGCCGCCGTCGCGTTGATCTGCATAAACTGCGCGCTCGTCGTATTTGCGATCACACGGGCGAGCGTTGTTTTCCCGGTTCCGGGCGGTCCGTAAAAGATTACGGAAGAAAGGCGATCCGCGCGGATCGCCCTCGCAAGGAGCGTTCCCTCGCCGATGATGTGCTGCTGTCCCGCCACCTCATCGAGTGTGCGCGGGCGCAGCCTTGCAGCGAGGGGCGCCTCCTTCTCCTTCTTTTCATTTGCCATGTACTCGAACAGATCCATGGTCGTCAGTCAAACAGCTCCTTCATGACAAGGTGCCTGGGTGTACCGTCGACAAAAACCGGCAGGATCTCGCCCTGAATCAGCGGGCGCGCATAATCGATGAAAGCCTGCTTCAGGCCGCAGCCGTCTTCGGTGATCCACTCCACGGGGACCTTGCGCTCAACATTTGCGATCTCGTGAATATCATAAATATCCGTGCCGCAAAGATACGGATCGCTGCTGATGCGCTTTAAGACGACCATGTCGCCGGTCTTTCCCTCCGCCGCGGCATTTACCGCTGCGCGGCCGGAGTGGTAAGCGTCGTCGGCGTCCGTCTTTGACGCGATGTGCGAGGCCGCGCGCTGGAGCGTCGAAAACTCGATGGCGCGCGTCTTAAGGCCCGTCTTCCCCGCGATCATGCGGGCAAGGTAAGATGCGGAACCGGAAAGCTGCTTGTGGCCGAACGCGTCGACCGCCGCATCCCCTGAGCCGACTTCACAAACAAATGTGCCGTCTGCGAGATGGATGCCCTCGGACACTGCGATCACGACAGAGTGCCGGGTCGCTGCCAGCTCCTCCACCTTTGCCATAAACGCATCGAAATCAAAATCGACCTCCGGCAGATAGATCGCATCGACACCGGTGCAGTCCTCGCTCTTTGCAAGGGCAGCGGCCGCCGTGAGCCACCCCGCGTGCCGGCCCATGATCTCCACCACGACGACCGTGGGCTTTTTCGCACCGAAGGATTCGTTGTCCCGGATGATCTCCTTGAGGCTCGTCGCAATATATTTTGCCGCGCTTCCGTAGCCGGGGCAGTGATCCGTGATCGGCAGGTCGTTGTCGATCGTCTTCGGCACGCCGATGAAGCGCTGCTTTTTGCCCTTTGACGTCGCATAATCGGAAAGCATCTTGACCGTATCCATGGAGTCATTGCCGCCGATGTAGAACATCACCTCGATGTCGTTCTCCTCCATCACCCGAATGACCTTCTCGTAGACATCTTCATGTCCTTCGATGGGCGGCATCTTGTATCGGCAGGTCCCAAGAAACGCGGAAGGCGTCCTGCGCAGGAGCTCGATCCCGATGGAATCCGAGAGGTAATTATCGAGGTCGCACAGCTTTCCATCGAGGAACCCCTCGATGCCGTGAACCATGCCGAAGACCTTCGGCGCTCCCATCTTCTTTGCCTGCACGTAAACGCCGGCGACTGAGCTGTTGATGACGGCTGTGGGGCCGCCGGACTGTCCTACTACTACATTTCCAAGCATGTGTTTTTCCTCCTACGTATACTAAGTATCTGATACTTATAGTCTTTTATTATATATATTGTAGCATATACGATCTGAATCAGCCCTGCAGAAACTCCAGTACTGCCCGATTGAATTCTTCAGGCTGCTTGCCTGCAATAAAATGATCTCCCTCAAGGAAAACAAGCTCGGCCCCGGGGATGCTCTCAGCGATCAGCTTCGTGTGTTCTTCCCGAATCATATCATTTGTCCCTGCAATGACCAGCGTCTTTGCCTTAATTCCTGCAAGATCATCTGTCGTCACATTCGGTGAGTTGACCATCAATCCAAGCATCTCTGCATTTCGCTTTGCCGAGTCGGACCACTTTGCGGACAGTTTTGCGATCCGGTACCCTATCTCGATCGGGATCTGTGTAAACGTCTTTACGCCACCCGCATCCAGATTTGCCCCGTTCAGGATCAATCGGTTTACCCGGTCCGGATATTTAACGGCAAAAACCATGGCGATATTCCCGCCGTCCGAAAAGCCAAGCAGATGCGCGCTTTTGATCCGATGGTCATCCATGAAATCCCTTAGGTCATCGGCGAACTGCCGTATGGTAAATGGTCTGTCTCCCCGCGGTGTCCGGCCGTGTCCTCTGGTATCCAGGGCATACACATGATACAGCTTGGCAAATACATTGATCTGCCCTTTGAAATAGCCGCAGTTCTCGCCGTTCCCGTGCAGCAGGATCAGCGGTTCTCCCTGCCCCTTTTCTTCATAATAGTGTTGGATGTCCATATTTCCCTATCCCGTCGGGCTCAGACATTTCCGCTCACAAAGCCGCGCTTCGCA
>CACZQP010000076.1 GCA_902783385.1 uncultured Lachnospiraceae bacterium
AACCGCTATGGCATCCAGATTAAACTGGCCGTCGTCGGTAATCGTATAGAACTCATACCATGGGATATGCTCGAAGGAATGCTCTATTTCCAGTCTGAGTTTATCCCCCGCCCTGACGGGAACGGAGAACACGACCGTTTCCCTGTCCCTGTCATAAAGCTGGAACCGCTGTCCCGCCGGCGCAAAAAAACCGATCCAGACAAACAGTGCTCCGATAATAAAAAAGGCTGAAATGCAGATAAAAAACCGGAGCGGCAGTCCATGCCGCCCCGGTCCCTTCAGATCATTATTTGATGTAGCCATTGTCCTTCCAGAATGCTTCCGCGCCCGGGTGAAGCGGGAGCTGCACATCGTCTACACCGAAGGTGATGTCGATGTTCTTGTCCGCCGCATTGTGGGAGGCCTTGATCGTCGAAATGTTGTTGAAGATGCCTTCCAGCATATCGTAGACCATCGCATCGCTCAGATCCTTGCGGACCAGCATGATGTTGTAAACGAATACGCCTTCGACGTCCTCTTTGTTGTTGTACGTGTCGGCAGGAATGACCGACTTCGCATAATACGGATACTCGCTGACCAGTTTCTCACGGCCTTCGCCGTCGATCGGAACGATGACCATGTCGTACTGTACGCCGAGATCCATGACTGTCGCGTTCGGAAGACCGGAAGTCACGAACACCGCGTCGCACTGACCGTTCTTCATGTTGTCGATCGCTTCGCCGTATGCGAGGTAATCAGGCGTGATGTCATTGTAGGTAATGCCGTATGCCGCAAGGATCATTCTCGCGTTGATCTCAACACCGGAATTCGCCGCGCCGACACCGACGCGCTTGCCGCGAAGGTCTTCCACGGACTTGATGCCGGTGTTAGCCGTCGTGACCAGCTGAACGTAGTTGGGCCACAGACGCATCAGAGCGCGGAGATCCTCTGCCGGCTCCTTGCCTTCATACGCGCCGGTTGCCGTGTAGGCCTGCATGACCGCGTCCTGCATGGCGATCGCGATCTCCGCGTCACCGTTCAGGATGTTCTGGATGTTCTGGCCGGTCGCGTTGGTTGCCTCCGCGGACGTCTGATAGCCCCAGTCGCCGAGAGCCGTCGCGAATGCGCCGCCGATCGGGAAATAGATGCCCGACGTGGGGCCCGTGCCGACCGTGATGAACTCATTCTTGCGCTCTGCTTCCGAAAGGCCCTTGGTCTCTGCCGCGGGTGCCGCCTCAGCAGGAGCTGCCTCCGCCGGTTTCGCCGCTTCCTGTGCAGCCGGCGCTGCCGCGGGTGCCGGTGCGCTGCTTCCGCCGCAGGCGGTCACAGACAGGACCATGCCGGCTGCAAGTGCTAATGCAATTAACTTTTTCATTGTTCTCCCTCCATTCACTGAAATGAGTATTTATGTCTGATAATTATAACTTATCCGTCATTGCAAGTCCACAATCCCGCCGGCGGACAGCCGGATGTTCTCCAGTCCGTCCGAGGGCAGGAATTCCACCTTCATTTTTTCCGTTACGGACGACGGCCGGCTCCGTGCGACAGCCTCGTCCCATGCGTCGAGGGTCATCCCCGATTCCTGCATCAGCTGCCTTTCATCCCGGATTGAAATACGGATATCCGTCTCCCAGGAGCGGGCCTTCGCCGCTGCCTCCGCCTCCGTTTCCTGTTTTTCTGCCGCAGCTTCCGCGGCGCCGGTACTATCGGCAGATGCGGCAACTGCCGCCGTCGGAAGTACCGGTCCAAGGAAAAGCACCAGACTCATTGCGATACAGATCCATTTTTTCATCATTCGGCATCCTCCTTTGACAACGCAAAACCGGACAGGATCGGGGTACATAATAATGAGAAATGCAACCGGCTCCGCATGCAAAAAAAAGAGACTGACGAATCAGCCTCTTCGCGATCGTCCCGGCCGGAAACGGACTGAGGATTGCGGGGACGGCAAAAACCGCGTGGTTTTGATTATCTCTGACAGCTTCTTCATGTGCTCCTCGATAAAAGCAATCAGGTATGGCGGGATCTGCGATCCGGCCATACCTGAATCAGTTCTGTTATAAGCAGCGCCTGAAATACGTGCCTGCTGTTACTCTGCAGCGTTCTCCTCTGCAGGTGCCGCTTCCTCCGCGGGAGCAGCTTCTTCTGCGGGTGCCTCAGCCGGCGCTTCCGCAGCTGCAGCCTCAGCAGCTTCCTTTGCCGCTGCTTCTTCCGCTGCCTTGGCAGCCGCTTCCGCAGCAGCCTTTTCTCTCGCTTCCGCTTCCTTCGCCTCGGCGACGAGCTTGTCTACGTCGACGGATACGACATCCGCGTTGTCATCTTCCTTGCGGGCAGGAGCTTCCGCCTCGCGCTTTGCTCTCTCCTCGTCGAGGAGGATCTGCTTCACGCTCAGGCTGATCTTGTTGTTCTCAGGATTGAAGTCGACGATCTTCGCCGTAACTTCCTGACCTACCTTCAGGACATCCGCGGGCTTCTCGATGTGCTCTCTGGAAATCTGAGAGACATGAAGCAGGGCGTCGATGCCGGGCTCGAGCTCGACGAATGCGCCGAAGTCGGTCATTCTCGCAACGCGTCCCGTCACGATGTTGCCGATCGCATATTTCTCCTCCGCGCCGTTCCAGGGATTCTCCTCCGGGAACTTCAGCGACAGGGCAATCTTGTTCTCCTGGATATCCTTGATCAGCACGCGCAGCGGCTGGCCGACCTTGAAGACCTTCTTCGGGCTCTCGACGCGGCCCCAGCTCATCTCGGAGATATGGAGCAGACCGTCCGCACCGCCGAGGTCGACGAATGCGCCGAAGTCCGTGATGTTCTTGACCGTGCCGTCGACAACGTCGCCGATGCCGATGGTCTCAAAGAGCTTCTTCTGCATCTCGGCACGCTTCTCAAGCAGGAGCTGCTTCGCGTCGCCGATGTATCTGCGTCTGTGCGGATTGTATTCGATGATGACGAACTCGATATCCTGTCCGAGGTACTTGCTGAGATCCTTTACATAAGTATCCGACACAAGGCTCGCGGGAATGAAGACTCTCGCCTCGTCCACCACGACCGAAAGACCGCCGGAAAGAACCTGGGATACCTTCGCCGTCAGAACCTCTTTGTTGTTGTAGGCCTCCTCGATACGCTTGCTTCCGCGCTCCGCAGCAAGTCTCTTGTAGGAAAGGATGACCTGGCCGTCGCCGTCGTTCACCTTCAGGATCTTCACGTCAAGATTCTGTCCCACTTCAAGTACCTGTGTCAGATCTACGGAACTGTCATTCGTGTACTCGTTCTTTGTGAGGATTCCGTCTGATTTATAGCCGATGTTCAATATCGCCGTATCCGGCTTTACATCGATGACGGTGCCCTCGACAACCTCTCCTGTGTGAATCGTTTTGAATGACGCTTCGAGCATCTGCTCAAATGTCTGTTCCATTTCTGACATAGTTCATAACCTCCTCAATAATATTACGGGGTGTCGATGCCCCTGCGGTAATCCCGATCGTATCCACGTCAGCTAACGGGACAGAGCGCAGATCATCGCACGACTGTATGAACAGAGTCGCCGGACATTCCTTTTTGCATATTTCGTATAATTTTGCAGAATTGGAGCTGGCCGCAGACCCAATCACTATCATAGTCTGCACACGACGGGCAATGTTACCTGCCTCCTGCTGACGCACATTCGTAGCATTACAGATAGTGTTCATAACAGTCTGATTGTATCCTTTTTTTGCGAGAATATCAACTAATTCTTCAAATTTTTTTGCGTTGAACGTGGTCTGTGCAACAATACATATTTTCGCTTTTGAAGTTAGCGAAAATGCCTCCGCCTCCTCTTTTGTCTCTATGACCGTGGCGCCCGTGGACGACCAGCCGATCGTCCCCTCGACCTCCGCATGGCCGACATTGCCGATAATTACGATATTTGCGCCGTTTGCGCTCTCCTCCTCCACGATCTCATGGATCCTTTTCACGAAAGGACAGGTGGCATCGACAAGCTGGATTTCCGGGTTTTTCCGGATTTCTTCGAAAACGGCTTTCGACACGCCGTGGGAGCGGATGATCAGCGTGCATTTTTCCAGCGTTTTCAGCCGGTCCGGATCTTCCAGGATCTTTACGCCGCGCTTTTCCAGGTCCCCCGTCACAGCTTCGTTGTGGATGATAGGCCCGAAAGTGTAGATATTTCCGCCCTTTTCCGCCTCCTCATACACGCGGTCCACCGCGCGCTGCACGCCGAAACAGAAGCCGGCGTTCTCCGCCATGATGATTTTCATTCCGATGAATCCCCTATCTTGTGGTTACAGCACTCAAAATGTGTATATTTATTTATATTGTGAATATTTTTCTTATTTTTCTTTTTTATTGTCTGTAAATATTTAGTTTTTACAGTTTGTTGTTGGGCACTTTCAGGAGGGGTTCTGCCGGATGCTGCTGCCGGCCAGGTGTCCCGTGGACCACGCGATCTGGAGATTGAAGCCGCCGGTCAGCGCGTCGACGTCGAGCACTTCTCCGGCGAAGTACAGGCCGCGGCATTTTCTTGACTCCATGGTATGCGGGTCGATCTCCTTCGTGCTGACACCGCCCCTCGTGACGACCGCCTCCGAAAAGCCACGCGTACCCGTGATCGTCATCGGCACGTTCTGGATCAGGTCCGCGAGCGAAGCGATCTCTTTGTCCTGCAGGGAGGAAGCCCTGCGCGATGCGCCCGCAGCACTCCCGCTGCCCTCGCCGAAAGCCATCACGGCGACCGCGTCCGCAAGTCTTGCGGGGAGAAGTGCTCGCAGAAGGCTCCGGATCTCCTTTCCCCTTCCCGCCTCGATCTCCCGCCCGATGCGGCGGATGAGCTGTTCCCTTGTCAGCGCGGGCTTCAGATTGAGATACGCTTCATAGGTCCGCGCATCGCCTGCTGCACGATCGCCCCCGCTCTCTGCAAAATCCAGCTTTGCCGACGCCGTCAGAACGAGCGGCCCGCTGATCCCGAAGTGCGTAAAGAGCAGCTCGCCGAAGCCGCTGCTGACCGGCTTTTTCTTTCCGGGCTCCCGGATCGTGAGCTCCACATTTTTCAGGGAAAGTCCCTGGAGTCTGGGGCACCACTCCTCCCGGACCGTCAGCGGCACCAGGGAAGGAAATGCGGGAAGTACGTCGAGGCCGGCCTCCTTCGCAAAGCGGTATCCGTCTCCTTCGGAGCCAGTTGACGGGTAAGAGAGTCCTCCTGTGCAGACGATCACCGCATCTGCCGAAAGGACGGTGGTCTCCTGCTGTCTAACGCCAGGACGTTTTTTCTCCTGCGGATCCTGATACGTCGGCGCGAGGTCCGTCGGATCGGGATACGTCGGATTCCGATCCGTGCGCACTGCAACGCCTGACACGGTGCATTCGCTGCCGGTCCCCTGTGTGAGGATCTCCGTGACCCGGCTGTGATACCGGATCTGCACCTTCTTTTTATGGAGGTACCTTAGGATCGCCGCCGTGACATCCGATGCGTGATCGGAGACCGGAAAGACGCGGTTTCCGCGTTCCGTCTTCACGGGACAGCCGTTTGCCTTGAGGAACGCCATCATGGATGCGGCGTCAAAATCATAGATCGCACTGTAAAGGAATCTGGGGTTTCTTACGATGTGTGTAAAAAAGTCTGCCGGTTCGCAGGCATTTGTCAGATTACAGCGGCCCTTGCCGGTGATGTAGATCTTCTTCCCAGCCTTCTCGTTTCGCTCCAGTACGAGGACTTCATGCCCGTTTTCCGCCGCCGCTGCAGCCGCCATGAGGCCGGACGCGCCGGCGCCGATCACGATCACCCTGCTCATGGATTGACCCGCCGGATCACTGCCAGAGGGGATCATCCGTAAATGCCCTGTCCCCAATGTAATCCATCTCGTCGCTCCGGCTCGTCTGGTAGGTATCCCAAGCGCTCTCGAGGCTCTTCAGGTTTGCCTTGACGTCGTCCGCACGACGCATGCACATCGCCACGATAAGCGCATTGATGAGCGATACCGGCGCCGTCAGGGAATCGACGATCGAAACCAGTCCGCTCTGTGCAAACAGGTTGCAGGAGGAATAGAGATTCATCGGTGAGTGGACACTGTCCGTGATCGCGATGACCTTTGCATTTTTGTCATTGGCGTACTCCATCGCCTTGAGCGTGCGCATGGAGTACCGCGGAAAGCTGATCCCGACAAAGCAGTCCTTCTCTCCGATGCGGATCATCTGCTC
>CACZQP010000077.1 GCA_902783385.1 uncultured Lachnospiraceae bacterium
CGAAGCGCGCCTCAAAAAACGCCGGTACTTATGCCGCGTACTTTGCGGCATTACGTACCGCTGCGTTTTTTGCGGAGCGAGAGCGTCGCGCGGAGTACATATGTATGCTGCCGGGGGAGAGAGTTGCGTTTTTTGCGGAGCGGGAGCGTCGCGCGGAGTGCATATGTATGCTGCCGGGGAAGCAGGCTGCGTTTTTTGCGGAGCGAAAGTGTCGATATGCTATACTATGCCTATGGATACGGACGAGAGATGGACCCGGGGGACAGAGACCCCGGAAAGTCCTGCGCATAACAACGCGGAATATAATACGGATTTTCTGTCGGAACAGATCAAGAACCGGCCGCTCAACAGGAGAAAGCTGCTGCGCCGGTCGCTGATCACGATCTTTCTTGCGGTGCTTTTCGGCGGGGTCTCGTGCTTTGCATTCTTTATGTTTACGCCGATCCTGAACCGGATGATGAATCCGCAGGAGGAGCCGGCCCCGATTGAGCTGCCGGCGCCGGTCGTGGAAGAGGAGATGGCGCCGGAGGAGATGGTCGCGCAGGATGCGGAGTTGTATGCTGCGTCGGAGGAAGAGCCTGCCCCGATTCCCGATGAAGAGAGCATCTCAAGGGCAGTGGAAAAGATCCTGTCGGAAAAATCTCCCGATGCCGCCTTTTACGGAAGCATGTTCGGTGCCCTCCGTGAGACGGCACAGACGGCGATGCGCTCTATGGCGACCGTCTCGATCATCAATGAAGACTATGACTGGTTCAACGATCCGTATGAGATCACGGGCAGGCACGCAGGCGTGATTCTTGCGAAGACGGAGCGGGAGGTCATCGTCCTGACAAAGGGTGCGGATCTGGAGAACGCGGGAAAGCTGAAGGTGACTTTCTCCGGCGGCATCAGCGCGGATGCGCGGCTCAAGGCGCAGGATCCCAGGACAGGGTGCGCGGCCGTGTCCGTCAGCAGAGAGGACATGGAAGAGGAGGACTTTTCGAAGCTGACGCCGATCCTTCTGGGAAATTCCGCCGGCGCCGTGCTGGACGGAATGCCGGTGATCGCCATCGGTGCGCCGACGGGCGAGATCGGCTCGATCGAATACGGCATCGTGACGGCCAGCCAGTACGGCATTGACCTGACGGACACGAGCTATTACCGCATCTCGACGAATATTTACGGCAGCAGGTCCGCGAGCGGCATCCTGATCGACACGAACGGCCTCATGGTCGGTCTGATCGACCTTTCCTACAATGACCGCACCATGCCGAACCAGCTGTCGGCGATCGGCATTTCGGAGCTGCGCAATATGGTACAGGATCTTTCCAACGGCATTGTGCGACCGCGGCTCGGGATCCACGGCGCCGACGTGACGGAGATCGCGGCCTCGGAGCTTGAGGTGCCGCGCGGCGCCTACGTGCGTTTTGCGGAGATGGATTCTCCCGCCATGGAGGCGGGTATCCAGAGCGGCGACGTCATCACGCAGTTCAACGGCGCGATTATTCTTCGGTACAAGGATCTGATTACGGAGTTGTCGCACCGGCGGCCCGGCGAAGAGGTGAAGGCCGTCGTCAAGCGCGCAGGGCCGGACGGCTATACGGAAACGGAACTGACTATCGTGCTGGGGGAATAAAAACTCACAGCATACGATTTTTGCGGGGAGAACAGATATATGCAGTACATTCAGGAGCTCCGGGAGGGAGACAACGTCAACGAGATCTATCTGTGCAGGGTGAAGCATTCCCTCCTCACCAAGGCGGGGAAATCCTATGACAGCTTAACGCTCCAGGACAGGACGGGAACGATCGACGCAAAGATCTGGGATCCCGGGAGTCCCGGCATCGAGGATTTTGACGAGCTGGATTATGTGGATGTGACCGGGAACGTGACGTCGTTCCAGGGGCACCTTCAGCTGAACGTGCGCCGTGCGCGCAGATGCCGCGCGGGAGAATATGATCCGGCGCAGTACCTGCCGGTCTCCAGGAGGAACAACGACGAAATGTTCGCGGAGCTTCTTGCGCTCATCGATTCCGTCGGACAGGCGCAGCTTCACAGCCTGCTGAATGCATTTTTCCGCGGGGACGCCGCGTTTGCGAAGGCGTTTCGCGCCTCCTCCGCCGCGAAGGCGGTGCACCACAGCTTTGTCGGGGGACTTCTGGAGCACACGCTCGGCGTCGCAAAGCTCTGCGATTATCTGGCGGGCGCATATCCCATCCTGAACCGCGACCTGCTGCTCAGCGCGGCCATGCTGCACGATATCGGAAAAACGCGGGAGCTCTCGCTCTTTCCGCAGAATGACTACACGGAGGACGGCCAGCTCGTCGGCCACATTGTGATCGGGGTGGAGATGATCGACAAAAAGCTGGAGGAGATCCCGGATTTCCCGAAGCTTCTTGCGGCGGAGCTGCGGCACTGCATTCTTGCGCACCACGGGGAGTATGAATTCGGCTCGCCGAAAAAACCTGCGCTCATCGAGGCGGCGGCGTTGAACTTCGCGGACAACACGGACGCGAAGCTGGAAATATTCAAGGAGATGCTGGAGGCTCCCGCGGGCGATTCCGAGTGGCTCGGCTTCCAGAGACTGCTGGATTCCAATGTGCGAAGAACGGGTATTTAAGAAAAACGATATCGTGACGGTCACCGTCACGGATTTCGGAAATGACGGAGAGGGTATAGGCAAGGCGGACGGCTATACCCTTTTTATTAAGGATGCCGTGATCGGAGACACCGTGTCGGCGCGCATCATGAAGGTGAAAAAGGGGTATGCGTACGCGCGGCTTTTAGAGGTCATCACGCCATCGCCCCACCGGACCGATCCGCCCTGCCCGGTCGCGCGCCCCTGCGGCGGCTGCCAGCTGCAATCTGTCACATATGAGGAGCAGCTTCACTTTAAGAGGAGAAAGGTGGAAAATGCGCTGCGACGCATCGGCGGCTTCTCCGAAGAAAAGCTTCGCGCCGTCATGCAGGATACGGAGCCGTCGCCCCGCACGCTCCGCTACCGGAACAAGATGATCGTGCCCGTCGGCACGGGAAAGGACGGCGCGCCCGTCGCAGGCTTCTACGCGGGGCGGACACACGACATCATCCCGTGTGAGGACTGCCTTCTCGGGCAGCCGGAGAACGGTGCGATCCTGAAGGAGATCCTGGGCTTTATGCGGGAAAAGGGGATGAGCGCCTATGACGAGGAATCCGGCGAGGGACTCATCCGCCATGTTTTTCTGCGCAGGAGCCGCGAGAGCGGCGAAAACATGCTGTGTCTGATCACAAACGGCGATGCGGCGGAGTATGCGCACGAGCTTCAGGCGCGCCTTGGCCCCGGCGCGCACCCGGAGTGGAAGATCACCGGGGCGGGCTATAGCGTAAACAGGGAGCGGACAAACGTGATCTTCGGCGGGCCTGTCCGCCCGCTGTGGGGAAAGGCTGCGCTGGAGGATGCGCTGCATTCGGAGAAATACGACATTCATATGCGCTACCGGATCTCGCCCATGTCGTTCTATCAGGTAAATCCGTACATCGCGGAAAAGATGTACGAAAAGGTCCTCGATCTCGCGGAGCTGACCGGCACAGAGACCGTATTTGACCTGTACTGCGGGATCGGCACGATCTCCCTGTTCCTTGCTTCCGGGGCGCGGGAGGTGATCGGCGTGGAGATCGTCCCGGATGCCGTGAAAAACGCTGCGGAAAATGCGGCGCTGAACGGACTTTCCAATGCGAGGTTCCTGGAGGGAAAGGCGGAGGAGGTCGTTCCTGCCCTCATGAAGAGAGAAAACCTCCGCGCGGATGTCGTCGTCGTCGATCCGCCGCGGAAGGGGTGCGACGAAACACTTCTGGATACCATCACCGGCATCGCGCCGGAAAAGCTCATCTATGTCAGCTGCGACCCGGCGACGCTTGCCAGGGACTTAAAGCGCCTTACGGGCTGCGGCTATGATCTGACGTTCGTAAAGCCCTACGATCAGTTCGCGATGACAGGGCACGTCGAAGTCGTGAGCCTTTTGCAGAGAGTGAGCAACACCCGGGAAAGAATGATCACGCTTGATGTCGAGATGGAAGACCATTCATAAACGGCAGATTATGATTTCGGTCAGGAAAAGGAGTTTTCTTATGAGGGTCTTTCGGCGGATGACGCAAGTGAAATTCAAAGTGCCAAAGTGCCGGATTCAAAGAGCCAAAATGGCACTATGAAAATGACACTTGAGGAAATAGCAATAATAAAAGTTATGAAGAAGTTAATTCAAAAGGCCGACGAGATGGAAATGGCGATTAACCTGAAAGCCTCCAGGTATGCTTTTTTCATTTAGAAAAGCTGGCAGATTGATTGTTCCCGGGCGCCATGTCGAGGCAAAGTGCGGTGATAAAAAATGAGAATTGCCTGGTTTTGCATTCCTGCATACGGACATACAAATCCCACGATTGGAGTGGTAAAAGAGCTGGTTTCCCGAGGCCATGAAGTATATTACTATAGTTTCAATCGTTTTAAGGATGTCCTTGAAGGTGCCGGTGCGCGTTTTATCAGCTGTGACGAATTTGATCTGGGGCTTGAATCAGAGCCGGACATGTCGGAACGCATCGGAAAGGATATGGTTTTATCCACGCAGGTTATTGTAAATGCAACACTTTCTATGGATGAAAAACTGGAAAAAGATATGGCTGAGATAAAGCCGGATGTGATAGTGGCAGACTCTGTTGCCTACTGGGGAAAGCTTATTGCGATGAAACTCCGCATTCCGTTTGTTTCTTCTACGACAACATTTGCCTTTAATAAAGAGTCGGCGGCAATTATGAAACCTTCCGGGAAAGAACTACTCAAAATGATGATGGACATCCCGAAGACAAAGAAACTGCTGAAGCCGCTGAGGGATAAAGGATATCCTGCTGAAAACATCTTAAATATCATCCAAAATGACAATGATACGACGACGGTTGTTTATACTTCCAAAATGTTTCAACCTCATGCAGACAGTTTCTCCGAGCGGTATGCATTTGTAGGTGCTATCCCGAGAGACACCCAGGTGATTTTTAATAAAACAAAAGGGAAACTGGTGTATATCGCTCTGGGCACGGTGGACAATAAGCATCCGGATTTTTATAAGAATTGTATGGAATCATTCCGCGGAAGTGATTATCAAGTGGTCATGTCTGTGGGGAGAGAAACGGATTTATCTTCGTTCAATGATGTACCTGAGAATGTTGAGATATATGCGTTTGTGGATCAGGTGGCGGTACTCAAAGAAGCGGATGTTTTTCTCACTCACTGTGGTATGAATAGTGCCAGTGAAAGCCTGTATTTTGGAGTGCCGCTCGTTTTATTTCCACAGACTCCCGAGCAGCGCGGCGTAGCAAACAGAATAGAGGAACTCGGCGCAGGAAAGAAATTGACGGATATAAATCCCTCGTCTATCAAAAAATGTGTGGAGGATGTGCTTCTCGATTCACGGTATCGTGAAAGGGCACAGGAACTGGGAGATAGTTTAAAGAATTGCCCGGGTGCTGTCGGTGCCGCGGATGTAATTGAGCGGGCATTTCGCGGAGAGTAAAATAAAGCCTGCGGGTGAAAAGACGGGCAGCTGGATGTTCCACAATTTGACGGAGGAAACTATGACACTGAAGGATGTCGGGATCGGGGAGAGCGCCGTAATCACTGCAGTCGGCGGGGAAGGAGCACTGCGCCAGCATTTCCTGGACATGGGCGTGATCCCCGGCGCGAAGCTTACGGTCACCAAATATGCCCCGATGGGAGATCCCATCGAGCTGATGATTCACGGCTATGAGCTGACGCTGCGTCTGGACGACGCGGCAAAGATCGAAGTTACGCCCGCGACGGAGCTCGCCGCAGAGGCGGAGGATACGAAAAGCAGCGCAAAGACGACCCACCCCGGGCTCGGTGAGGGCGGAAGGTTCCATCCGAAGGGAAGCGGAGATGCGCTTCCGGACGGGACCGTGCTGACGTTTGCGCTGGTGGGAAACCAGAACTGCGGGAAGACGACGCTGTTTAACCGGCTGACGGGCGCAAACCAGCACGTCGGCAACTTTCCCGGCGTGACGGTAGACCGCAAGGACGGTCCGATCCAGGGCCGGAAAAATACGCTGGTGACGGACCTGCCGGGTATTTATTCCATGTCCCCCTACAGCAGCGAGGAGGTCGTATCGAGAAACTTCGTCCTGGACGAGAAGCCGAAGGCCATCATCAATATCGTGGACGCCACGAACATCGAAAGGAACCTGTACCTGACCGTCCAGCTCCTGGAGATGGATGTCCCGATGGTCGTGGCGCTGAATATGATGGACGAGGTGACCGCAAACGGCGGCAGCATCGACATAAATGCGATGGAGGCGATGCTGGGCGTCCCGGTCGTTCCCATTTCCGCGGCAAAAAACCAGGGCGTGGACGAGCTGGTGCGCCATGCGCTCCATATCGCCCGCTACCAGGAGAAGCCTATCCGGCAGGACTTCTGCGGAAAGGATGACAATGGCGGGGCAGTTCACCGATGTCTTCACGCGATCGCGCACCTGATCGACGACCACGCAAAAAAGGCGGGCCTTCCGGTGCGCTTTGCGGCAAGCAAGGTCATCGAGGGCGACAGCCTGATCCTCTCACAGCTGGGACTTGACCGGAACGAGACAGAGACGATGGAGCATATCATCCTGCAGATGGAGACCGAGCGGGGTCTGGACCGCGGTGCGGCGATTGCGGATATGCGGTTTTCTTTTATCCGGAAGGTCTGCAGGGAGACCGTCACGAAGCCGAAGGAGAGCAGGGAGCGCAGGCGGAGTGAGCGGATTGACCGCCTTCTCACCGGAAAGTACACCGCGATCCCAATGTTCATCCTCATCATGGGCACGGTGTTCTGGCTGACCTTCAACGTGATCGGCGCCTTTCTCCAGGGGCTCCTGGAGACCGGGATCGACGCGCTGAGCGCCGCCGCGGACCGCGCGATGACGGCAGCAGGCGTCAATGAGGGGATCCACGGACTGATCATCGACGGCATATTTGCCGGCGTCGGCAGCGTCCTGAGCTTTCTGCCGATCATCGTGACGCTGTTCTTTTTCCTGTCGCTCCTGGAGGACAGCGGCTATATCGCCCGCGTGGCGTTCTTTATGGACAAGCTTCTCCGGAAGATCGGCCTCTCCGGACGCAGCATTGTCCCGATGCTGGTCGGCTTCGGCTGTACGGTTCCGGCTGTCATGTCGACCAGGACCCTGCCGAGTGAGCGCGACCGGAAGATGACCATCCTGCTGACGCCCTTTATGAGCTGCACGGCAAAGGTGCCGATCTACTCCTTCTTTGTTGCGGCCTTTTTTCCGCGCAGGGGCGGACTTATCATGACCGGTCTGTATCTTTTGGGCGTCGTCACGGCGATCCTGGTGGCGCTCCTGTTCAAGAAGACCCTGTTTCGGGGCGAGGCGGCGCCTTTTGTCATGGAACTCCCGAATTACCGCATGCCGTCGCCGGGAAATGTGGCGCGTCTTCTCTGGGAAAAGGCAAAGGATTTCCTGCAGCGCGCGTTCTCCGTCATCCTGATCGCGACGATCGTCGTCTGGTTCCTGCAGAGCTTTGACCTGCATTTCAATATGGTGACGGATTCAAAGGACAGTATCCTGGCGATGGCCGCCGGCATTTTAGCTCCCGTCATGCGCCCCGTGGGACTCGGCGACTGGCGTATCTGCACCTCCCTGATCAGCGGCTTCATGGCGAAGGAGAGTGTCGTGTCGACCATGCAGATCCTGTTCGGCGAGAGCATCGGGAGCATCCTGACCCCGCTCCAGGCGGCATCGCTCCTGGTGTTTTCCCTGCTGTATACGCCGTGTGTCGCATCGGTGGCCGCGATTCGCAGGGAACTGGGAGGCGCCTGGGCGCTCGGCGTCGTGATATGGCAGTGCGCCGTGGCGTGGGTGGCTGCCGGAATTTTGCACGCCCTGCTCCGGCTTACGGGGGTGATGTGAGATGAATCTGTGGGATATTCTTCTGACGGCGCTGATTGCGGCTGCGGTCATCCTGGCTGCGGCGCACTGTATCCGCAGGGGCAAGCGCGGCGGCTGCGGCTGCGGGTGCGAAGGGTGCGGGACGCCCTGTGACACGCGGCGAAGCGGGACGGACGCACAGGAATAAAGAACAGAGGCAACAGAGGCGCGGGCAGGCGCGCAGTAAAAAGAGAGGATCGAGTCCAAAGTTTGGGACCCGGTCCTTTTTTGCGCCTTTTTGATGTTGACGAAAGCCCGGGGAGGGACGATAATGATTTTACGAATAAGAACATACGTTCGATATGCCGGAAAGGAAAGGAGGCGGCGGGATGGACAGAGTCATACTGCACAGCGACTGCAACTGCTTCTATGCGTCCGTCGAGATGCTGCACCGGCCGGGGCTCTGGGACGTGCCGATGGCGGTCGGCGGCGACCCGGAGGCTCGTCACGGTATCGTGCTGACCGCCAACTATATCGCGAAGCGCCGCGGCGTAAAGACGGGGATGGCGCTCTGGCAGGCAAGGCAGGCCTGTCCGGACATCACATTTGTTCCGCCCCGGATGGACCTGTACATTAAATTTTCCCGGATGATCCGGCGAATCTACAGCGAATATACGGATCTTGTGGAGCCGTTCGGACTGGACGAGGCGTGGCTCGACGTGACGGCGAGCGTGGGGATCCGGGGAGACGGACGCAGGATCGCGGAGGAGCTCAGGGAGAGGATCCGGTGTGAGATCGGGATCACGGTCAGCATCGGCGTCTCCTGGAACAAGATCTACGCAAAGCTCGGGAGCGATTATAAAAAGCCGGACGCGGTCACCGAGTTTTCCAGGGAAAACTGCAGGGAGCTGGTTGATCCGATCCCGGTGGGAGACCTGTTGTACGTGGGACGCGCGACCTCGAGGAAGCTTTACAGTCTCGGGATCACGACGGTCGGGGAGCTGGCGGCGGCGGACCCCGGGATGCTCCGCAGCATCTTCGGCAAGATCGGCCTGATGCTGTCCGTTTTCGCGCGGGGGCTGGACGAGACGCCGGTCAGCCCGGAGAACACCCGCGCCCCGATCAAGAGCATCGGCAACAGCACGACCACGCCGCGGGACCTGACGACGGAGGAGGATGTCGACCTCGTCCTGTACCTGCTCTCGGAGAGCGTCGCGTCGCGATGCCGCGACAACGGCTTCATCGGCCAGGTCGTCGAGATCAGCGTACGGGACTGCGAGCTGCACATCTGCGGCAGGCAGAAAAAGCTCGGCACGCCGACCAACATCTCGGAGGAGATCCACGCGGCCGCGATGTCGCTGTTTCACGAGGTCTACCGCTGGGAGAGACCCATCCGGAGTATCGGCGTGCGGATCGGCGACTTAAAGCCGGACACCTTCCCGTACCAGCTGGACCTGTTCCATGACGAGGCATACCGGCAGCGGCTCCTGAAGGCGGACCTGGCGGTCGACGATATCCGAAGGCGGTTCGGCTTTTCGTCCATCCAGCGGGGGATCATGTACCGGGACCGGTACCTGTCCTCGCTGAATGCGAAGGCGGACGACCACATGGTACACCCGCACAGCTACCTGGAGCGCGGGAATCGCACGGGCTGTGAAAAGGTACAGAAAGAGAGCGCGCCGTGAGGAGGTGAAAAGCCGTGGGCGTATACGATTATCACAGGGAGCGGGAGGAGGCGCATCCGTTCACGCTCTACGAGAAGATGCCGGAGGTGACGGAGGGAAACGAATACAAGGTGTATGTCGACGTCATCGCGGCGTTTAAGGAGGGGCAGCTTTTGCCGCTTTCCCTCACCTGGGAGGACGGCCGGAGCTACGAGGTCGACCGGATCAAAAGCATCCGTCGGATGGCGAGCCGGAAAGCGGGCGGCTGCGGCATCTGCTATATCTGCAGCATCCGCAACCAGGAGGTGCACCTGTTTTACGAGGAGAACGGCCTGTGGTTCGTGACGAGAAAATAGCGGGGCCGGATGCAGCGACAGGGCGCCGCGCAGCCCGGTTTGTGGTATTCTTTATACTATGAAAAGGACATTTCCGGAGAGAAGGATGCGATCCGAAAGCTCTTGAAATAGCAGCGGGAGACAGACCGGGGACACAGTGGTGACCAGATAAAGGACAGGAGAAAGGAAATGAAAAACAGCAGTTTTTTCCCTGAGATCAGGGGAAACTTCGGCTTCGGCTGCATGCGGCTGCCGATGAAGAACAAAAAGGTGGATTACACGCAGTTCTGCGAGATGGCCGATGCGTTTCTCGATGCGGGCTTCAACTATTTTGACACGGCACACGGATACCTGAACGGCGCGTCGGAGACTGCCATCGGAGACTGCGTCGCCTCCCGGCACGACAGGAGCAGTTTTCTTTTGACGAATAAGCTCACGGATCCGTACTTCAAAAAGGAGGAGGATATCCGTCCGTTTTTCGAACAGCAGCTGAAGTGGTGTAAGGTCGATTACTTTGACTTTTACCTGATGCACGCGCAGGACCACAGCAATTACAGGAAGTTCCAGCGGTGCAGGGCCTACGAGACGGCGCAGAAGCTGAAGGAGGAGGGCCTTATCCGTCATGTCGGGATCTCTTTCCACGACAAGGCGGAGGTGCTGGACAGGATCCTCACGGAGCACCCGGAGGTCGAGATCGTCCAGATCCAGTTCAACTATGTGGACTACGAGGACCCTTCCGTCGAGAGCCGGAAGGTCCATGAGGTGTGCTTAAAACACGGAAAGCCCGTCATCGTCATGGAACCGGTCAAGGGCGGAAACCTGGTAAAGCTTCCGGCGGAGGCGGACCGGATCCTCCGGGACCTGGGGAGCGGGAGCAACGCTTCCGTCGCGATCCGCTTCGCGGCCAGCTTCCCGAATATGGAGATGGTCCTCTCGGGCATGAGCGACATGGAGCAGATGCGGGACAATATCGCCGCGATGAAGGATTTCCAGCCGCTCTCGGAGAAAGAACTGGAGGCGATCGGGAAGGTCTGCGCGATCTTCAAGAGCCTCGACCTGATCCCCTGCACGACCTGTCACTACTGCGTCGAGGAAAATGAATGTCCGAAGGGCATCCGGATCCCCGACATGTTTGCCGCGAGGAACGCGCACGAGGCGTTCCACAGCTGGAACACGGCATTTTATTACAATAGCGTCCTGACGGGAGACGGCCACGGCAAGGCTTCCGACTGCATCCGCTGCGGGAAATGCGAGCAGGTGTGCCCGCAGCATCTGCCGATCCGCGAGCTTCTTGCCGACGTGGCGGAGGTATTCGAAAAGAAGGGCTGAGGAAAGAGGCGGTAAGGATGAAAAGACCGAAGCTGAGCGTCGTGAGTCTGTGGCATTATATACGCCTGACTTATCGGTCACTCCTGTTTATACTGCTGGCGGCGGAGTACATCCCGTACCGGCTGCACGGGGCCGAAGCCTTTACGTCGAGCCTGGAGCAGTGGCCGGTCATTCTTTATGTGACGTGGGCGGTCTTTGCGGTGGAGATGGTTTTCCGCTTTTTTCCGTCAAAATACGAAAGTCCGGGCTGCCAGAAGCAGTTCGCAAGGAATTACCTGAAGACCGGCCGCACGGAGATCGTCATTCATGACAACAACGCGACAATGCTGTGCGCGCTC
>CACZQP010000078.1 GCA_902783385.1 uncultured Lachnospiraceae bacterium
GAGACAAGGACCCACACGAGGATCGCCAGCAGGAGGGAGACGACCTTGAGGACAAGGTTTTTAAAGAGGTTAAGCTTCTTATGCATTCCTTCCTCCTTTCCCCCTTCTCCGCTGGATGTTGTAGCGGATGTTCTGCTCGTCGACGCCCGTCTTGTTCTGGAGGACCGTAAGCGAGTTCTTGAGTTCCGCCGAGCTTAAGTCCGTTGTCAGGACGCCCCGGTAGGCAATGGCGATGTGTCCCGTCTCCTCCGAGACGACGATCGCCATGGCGTCTGTTGTCTCCGACAGGCCAAGCGCCGCCCGGTGACGCGTCCCGAGATTCTTGTCGATCCTGCGGCTCCCGGAGAGCGGCAGATAGCATGTCGCAGCCGTCACGCGGTCACCGGATATGATCACTGCCCCGTCATGAAGGGGCGTATTCTTCTCGAAAATATTGATGAGGAGCTGGCTTGTCACCACGGCATCGATCGCAATGCCCGTCTGCTCATATTCCTTGAGGGGCGTTCGCTGCCCGATTACGATCAGCGCGCCCGTCTTTACCTTGCTCATCTCGACGCTCCCGCGCACGATCTCATTGAGCGTCTGGTCGGAAAAGAGACCGTCGGTCCCCTCCGGCTCCAGCCGCAGGAGCGTCGTAAAAATATTCCGCTGGCCAAGCTCCTCCAGTCCCTTTCGTATCTCCGGCTGAAGGATGATAATGAGAGCGATCACCAGGATGCTCATCACGTTGCGCACGATCCAGAGAATCGTCGTCATGTTCAGCAGAACGGCCACCATATAGAATACAAACAGCGCGGCCGCGCCTTTGACCAGGGACCAGGAACGCGTGTCCTTGACCCACACCAGAAGGTGGTAGACAAGGAATGCGATGATCAGGATCTCCAGAATGTCCGTCCACTGGATGCTCTTCGGAATATAGATCTGATTCAGATATCGTGTAATAACTGCTATGATGCGCTGCACTTATCTGCTGTATCCTTTCGCTAAAGCAACTGAGGTGAATAATCTCGGAAGGTCCAAAGGACCTCTGCGGCAGGGCGCAGGCCCCGATACCTCGCTAGTACTCATCCTCCTCGAGGTAATCCTCGCCCTCCGGGAAATACTCCTCCCCGTAGTTCTCCTCACGGAAGCCCTCCGCATCCGGCGGTGGCGGATCCTTACGCTTCGATACGCTGATCCTGCGCATGGTCGGATTGGAAGGCGTATAGGAGAGCTTCGGGACCGCTTTCACATAGTAATAATAATCATCGTCCTCAAACTGCACATCCTCGATCGCCTCATAATCCAGGTTCCACAAAAGGATCTTAAGACCGAACGCTATGGCTGCAGACACGAGAGTGCCTAGCAGAATCCCTACAATGGAGAGATTCGCATTCATGGCGATATCCCCGGCGATCAGCACGACAAGCTCGAGCACCGCGCCCGCCGCGATCGCGATCGTCCAGGAGTCGTTCAAAAGGCGTCTTCTTAACACATAGACGACCAGCAGCACGATCGCAAAGGCGATGATCATCACCAGCATCTCCCGGTTTTTCAAAAGTCCGTCGAGGATGGTCTGCACCTGCGTCAAGGCCTCCTGCTCTTCGCCTTCCACACCGCCGAGCACCCGTTCGTTATCGCTGATAAAACGGATGAAATAGGCATACACAACGGCAAACGTCACCGGCACCACTGTGAGCGGCCCGAAAAGAAGTCCGCCCGCGAGCGGCAGCAGATAAGGAATCCTGAGCGCAAAAAGAACCGGGGAAAGAAGCAAAAGCCAGATATTGCCCGGTGAAAAGCGCAGGTAAATGAGCATCAGAAGCAGCATCAGGGCAAGTCCCACCAGCGCCGCGATCAGGGAGAGATCGTACAGTTGGGCGACGATGACGCCCGAGAGGACCACGATCGTGAGATACGCCGGCGCGATCGCGCCGATAAGGCCGATGATCAGCGAGAACAGACCGCCCGTGATCGTTTCGTTATACCCGATCTTTCCGTTGATGATCATCACGGCCGCAAACGTCACCAGAAACTTGGCCGCGATCGTCGCGACCGTCTCATACCGCCTGAAGAGCCCGATCAGTTTTTCCCTGAATTCCAGAAGTGTCGCCATAAGCCTCTTATTCCTGTTCCTCTTCCTCGTATTCGTCCGACAATTTGCGCAGTGCGATGTAGTAGAGCTTTAAGTCCTGCACCGCATGCTTGTAGCGGCGATAGTAGATGAGCAGTGTAAACAGCAGGTATACCGCAGTAAAAACCAGATAAAACACCACAGCCGAGGACACGAAGCGCATGACCTCCTCGCTGTAGACCGTCACCATGATCTCTTCAAAGTGATAAATACAGTACAGTCCGAGGATGATGGCATAGGCGATCGTCGCACAGAAAAACGACTCGAGCAGCCTTCCGGAGATATAATCGCTCCGGAAATAGCTCCCGATATGCTCATCATGACGCGCCTTGTTCTGTTCATACCGCGCCATCTGCGTCATGTGATAGACCCGCTTCTCGTTGATCATCGCACCAGGTCTTCCGTTTCCGGACGGATCTCCTCCTCGCTGTAACTGCTTAACACAACAAAACAGACCTTTGACACGCCTTCCTTAAGCAGTACGTCCGCGCACGCATCAATGGTCGCTCCTGTGGTGAACACATCATCCACCAGCAAAATCGTTTTTAATTTTACATCATAATCATAGGAAAGTCTATTTATGACAAAGGCGTCCCTGAGACTCTTGCGGCGTGCAAAAAAGCTCTGGTCCTTCAGGGGAGCCGTGTCCTTCCTTCTCTGAAGAATATCGCTTCGGACAGGAACGGCAAGATGCGGAGAAATCTTCTCAGCGAGAAGCTGCGCCTGGTTGAAACCGCGCTTTTTTCTCTTCTCCTCCGAGAGCGGAACAGGGATCATGAGGTCAAAACACGTATCCCCGAACACTTCCCGCACGCGCAGGGCCATCTGCGAGGCAAAATAGTCCGCGTATTCGCGTCTTCCTTCGTATTTGTAGCGAAAGATGCTCTGCTGTGTCGTCTGGTAGGAGAAGGTGACTGCCCC
>CACZQP010000079.1 GCA_902783385.1 uncultured Lachnospiraceae bacterium
CTGAAGCGGGAGAAAGCAGAGGTAACGGCGATGTCAATATACGAATATGATGAGGAATGGCATCTGGCAAATGTAAGGAAGGAAGCGCGCGAAGAGGGCCTTGCTGCCGGCCGCGAGGAAGAGCGTGCCAACACGCTCCGCGAGCGCGAGATGCGGGAAGCTGCGGAAAAGCTTCTCGCGGAGTATCGAAAGGTCTATGGTGAACTTCCGGCAGATATCGCGGGAGAGCAAAGCTGAGTTTTTTGACGTCAGTTTCCCGGTTTGATACTATGATAGCAGCCGGACTGCAGGTAGAAGAGATACCTGCTTTACCGGGGAAGGGAGGTGCCGTTTGAACTATATATATTTATGGGTGGCAGCCATTGCGGTCTTCGTGATTATTGAGCTTGTGACTACCGCGCTCACGACGATCTGGTTTGCAGGCGGTGCGCTTGCGGCTCTTGCAGTTGCATACGCAGGTTTTCCGGTATGGGTGCAGGCGGTGGTATTCCTTCTCGTGTCCATTGTGCTGCTCGTACTGACGCGGCCGCTCGCTAATAAGTATTTCAACAAGAAGACCGTGAAAACGAATGCGGAGAGCCTCATCGGGCGCGAAGCGATCGTCTCTGAGGGCATTAATAATCTGAAAGACGAAGGCGCAGTTAAGGTGAACGGGCAGGAGTGGACCGCCAGGACCGGCGACAATGACATAACGCTGGCCGCGGGCACGGTTGTCGTGATCGAACGCATCGAGGGCGTAAAGCTCATCGTAACCGCAAAATAAGGAGGATATTATGGGAGGATTTCTGGCACTGGTTGTATTGCTGATACTGGTTATCATCGTAGCGCTCTCCTGCATCAAAATCGTTCCGCAGGCGCACGCATACGTCGTGGAGCGGCTGGGCGCGTATCATGAGACGTGGAATGTCGGCCTGCATTTCAAGATGCCCATCATTGACCACATCGCAAGACGCGTCAACCTGAAGGAGCAGGTGGTGGATTTCCCGCCGCAGCCGGTTATCACGAAGGATAACGTCACGATGCAGATCGACTCCATCGTGTTTTTCCAGATCACTGATGCGAAGCTTTTCACGTACGGCGTTGAGAGCCCGATTATGGCGATCGAGAACCTGACGGCTACGACGCTCCGCAATATCATCGGTGACATGGAACTGGATCAGACCCTGACGAGCCGCGAGACGATCAACACGAAGATGCGCTCGCAGCTGGATGTCGCGACGGATCCCTGGGGCATCAAGGTGACACGTGTCGAGCTCAAGAACATCACGCCGCCGCAGCCGATCCGCGAGGCAATGGAAAAGCAGATGAAGGCCGAGCGTGAGCGCCGTGAGGCGATCCTGCGCGCAGAGGGTGAGAAGAAGTCCGCGGTCCTGGTCGCGGAAGGCCAGAAGGAGTCCAAGATTCTGCAGGCGGAAGCGGACAAACAGGCGATGATCCTGAATGCGGAAGCCCAGAAGGAGCGGATGATCCGGGAGGCGGAAGGCCAGTCGGAAGCGATCCGCAAGGTACAGGAGGCGAACGCGGACGGCATCCGTCTGATCAAGGAAGCCGGCGCGGACGAGGCGGTCCTTGCAATCAAGAGCTTTGAAGCGCTGACGAAGGCGGCGGACGGACAGGCGACCAAGATCATCGTGCCGTCCGACATGGCTGGCCTCGCAGGCATGGCAGCTTCCCTGAAAGGGATCCTCACAGAAGAGAAGACAGCAAAGGAATAAACAGCCGCCATCCTGCGGCAGGCGGAGGAATCATTGGAGAATACACAGCGCATCCTAAAAATGCTCAAGGACAGCGGAGAGTTTCTTTCCGGCCAGGAGCTGAGCGAGAAACTGGGAGTATCCCGCACCGCTGTCTGGAACATGATCGGGAAGCTGAGAGAAGAGGGATATCAGATCGAGGCGGTGACCAACAGGGGTTACCGCCTTGTTTCCGCGCAGGACAGCGACATCCTGAACGAGGCGGAGATCGGCAGCGCGCTCCGGGGCGTCAGTTGGGCCGGCAGGAACTTCGTTTTTAAAAAAGAGACCGGTTCCACGAATGAGGACGTGATGCAGTATGCCGGGGAAGGCGCGCCGGAGGGCACGCTTGTGATTGCGGGCAGACAGTCTCACGGGAAGGGACGGCGCGGGAGGACCTGGATCTCGCCGCAGGACGGAAACGTCTATATGAGCCTTCTGCTGAAGCCGGATTACGAGCCGCAGCAGGCGCCGATGGTCACGCTGGTTGCGGCTATGGCAGTCTGTGCCGGAATGCGCAGACAGGGCGGGGATTTCTACATCAAGTGGCCGAACGACGTCGTCCTTCGTGTGAAGGAAAACGGAAAAGACAGCTACAAAAAGGTGGCGGGAATCCTCACCGAGATGGTCATGGAGGACGCGGAGATCCGGTCGGTTGTCATCGGGATCGGGCTGAACGTAAACATGAAACAGATCGACGAAGAGATCGCGGAGACAGCGACTTCCCTGTATCTGGGTCTGGGCAGGACGGTGAACCGCGCAAAACTGATCGGAGATATCTGGAAGAGCTTTGAGGAATACTACGAGGAATTCAAAAATGCGAAGGACCTGGCTCCGCTCAGGGAACGTTATGAGGCGGCGCTCGTAAACCGCGGGAGAAAGGTCCGCGTACTGGACCCGAGGGAACCGTTTGAGGGGACGGCGCGCGGCATCGATGAAAGCGGCTCGCTCCTCGTTGAGACCAGGGACAAAAAGCTGCGGGCCGTGAGCGCGGGCGAGGTCTCGGTGCGAGGCATCATGGGCTATGTTTGACGACCATGGATATCTGATGGAGAACAGGCATGGAAAAAGAGACGACAAGCGGTCGCGAAGAGGATTTCCGCATTGTGCTGTGCGGCGCGAATGCCTATGAACAGAAATACTATTTCAATGAGCAGTTTCAGGCGCTTCCCGAGAATATAAAAGAGGAGCTCCACGTCATCTGCGTACTGTTTACGGAGGAGATCGGGGGCGTCTTTACGATCGGCTTCACGCCGCGCGGCGAAGTGCGGATGGACACGCAGGCCGAGGAGGGTGATCTTCTCTACGACGATATCGGAAGCGGCCTGATGATCAAAAAGATCCGGCAGACCAAGCGTGAGATGTTTGAGGCACTGGAGGTGTATTACAGGGTGAAGTTTCTCCACGAGGATGCGGCAGCGCTTCTTAACGAGGATGCAGATCTGTGAGCAGCCGGGACAAATTTACAAAAAGGCAGGCGCAGTGCTTATGACCGGGCTGTTTCACGAATTAACGATTGGAAATACAGTGATTCCCGGCAATGTTTTTCTGGGACCGATGGCAGGCGTTTCCGACCTGTCTTTTCGGTTGTTGTGTCGGGAGCAGGGCGCGAGCCTCGTCGCGATGGAGATGGTGAGCGCGAAGGCGGTCTGTTACAACAACGGAAAAACCTGGGATCTGATGCGCACGGTGCCGGAGGAGGCACCCGTATCTCTCCAGCTGTTCGGACATGAGGAAGAGGCAATTGCGGAGGCCTGCGACAGGATCCGTGAGAGACAGATCCCGTTTGCGCTCCTGGATATCAACATGGGCTGCCCTGTTCCGAAGGTTGCCGGCAACGGCGACGGAAGCGCTCTGATGAAAGATCCGGCGCTGATTGAACGGATCGTGCGCGCGGCAGTTTTGCACATGGACCGGCCGGTCACGGTAAAGATCCGCAAGGGCTTTGACAAGGATCATCTGAATGCGGTGGAGTGCGCACTTGCTGCACAGGAGGGCGGCGCGTCCGCCGTGACGGTACACGGCCGCACAAGAGAGCAGATGTACAGCGGCAGGGCTGACTGGTCCGTCATCGCGCAGGTCAAAGAGGCAGTGTCCGTTCCGGTCATCGGGAACGGGGATGTGACGGATGGTCCGTCCGCGGAAGCGATGCTGCAGGAGACCGGCTGCGACGGCGTGATGGTCGCGCGAGGGGCAAAGGGGAATCCCTGGGTCTTCCGGGAAATCAGGGTATATCTGACAGACGGCAGCTATGTGGAACGCCCGCCGCAGCGGGAGATCGTCCAGATGCTGCTGCGTCATGCGCGCATGGCCTGTGCGGAAAAGGGCGAGCGAATCGCGATGAATGAGATGCGCTCTCACGCCGCCTGGTATCTGGCGGGCTTTCCGGGCGCATCCCAGCTGCGCGGGAAGATCAATTCCGTCACGTTGCTTTCACAGCTCGAAGCGCTTCTGCGCAAAGAATTCCCCTACGCAGGCTAAACCATTCCGGAAGCAGCGAATTAACTTAATCATTTTGTGCCGAGGTGCACAGTTCCTGTGCACCTCGAATAAGCCCGGCGAAGCCGATTATGCTGTCAAGGCAGCAGCTTAAACCATTTCGGGAGCTGCAAATGCTTAAATCATTCATGCCGAGGTGCACAGTTCCTGTGCACCTCGAATAAGCCCGGCGAAGCCGGCCTTATTGCCAACCGCCGTCCAGATTGATGATCTGACCCGTCAGATACGCTGGAGTCTGCAGCAGGGAGTGCACGGTGCGCGCGACGTCCGCTGCGCTGCCGAAGCGGTCCGCGGGGATCTCCTGCTTCAGGTTCTCTTTCTCCTCTTCCGTGAAGCAGTCATTCATAGACGTGTCGATCACGCCGCAGGCGATGGCGTTTACCGTGATGCCGCTCGGCGCGAGCTCCTTTGCGAGAGCTCTGGTCAGGGCGTTGACGCCGCCCTTGGAGGCGGAGTATGCGGCCTCCGCGGAGGCACCTACGCTCCCCCAGACAGAGGAGATGTTGATGATCCTGCCGACGCCGTTCTGCAGGAACTGGGGAATGGCCTCGCGGCAGGTGTAGAACACGGAGTTCAGGTTGGTGGAGATGACGCGGCTCCAGGCTTCGTCGGACATGTCCTGCAGAAGACCTACGTAAGAAATACCCGCGTTATTGACGACGAGATTCAGCTCGGCAAACGAGGAGGCCGCCTCAATCTCCGCAAAGAGGTGCCGCACGGCATCGGGGTCGCTGACATCGCATTTCTCCGCCCGCACCTTCACGCCGTACGTCTCGGAAAGCTCCTTTGCCAGAGCCTCCAGGTCCGGCATGGAATTGTGACAGGTCAGGAACAGGTCATATTCGTTCTCGGCGAGCATGCGCGCGATCGCCTCGCCGATCCCGCGCGATGCGCCGGTCACAAGTGCACAGCCGCGGGAAGTGATAATGCCGTCCGCCGCTGTGATCGTTTTGTCTTTTGCGCTCTTTTTCATCTTTTCCTCCGGTTATCTTTTCGGTCTTTTCGTAATATTCGGCACGCGAGTCCGCCTGATCTGTATTATAATAAAAATGAACAGACAAAAACAGCCGCCAAGAGGTTTCGATGCAGCCTGCGGCTGCGGTGTTTCTGTAAGAGAGGAGAACACATGAAGGATACGATTATCATCGGGTCCGGGCCGGCGGGGCTCTCAGCAGCCATCTACGGCAAGCGGGCCGATCTTGACATGCTCGTGATCGAGAAGGCGCCGATGAGCGGCGGCCAGATCATCGACACATACGAGGTGGACAATTACCCGGGACTTCCCGGAATGAACGGCTTTGATCTCGCTATGAAGTTCCGTGAACACGCGGACAAGCTGGGCGCGGAATTCGTGACGGCGGAGGTCACGGCCATCGAGGCCGGCCGGGACGCGGACGGGAAGCCGTGCTTTACGGTCGTGACGAGACAGGAAAGCTACGAGACCAGGACCGTGATTCTTGCGACCGGTGCGGCCCATGCCATGCTCGGCGTTCCGGGAGAAGGACAGCTTCGCGGACAGGGCGTCTCCTATTGTGCCACCTGCGACGGCGCGTTTTTCCGCGGCAAGACGGCAATGGTGGTCGGCGGCGGGGACGTCGCGCTGGAGGATGCGCTGTTTCTGGCTCGCGGCTGCGCAAAGGTCTATCTCGTTCATCGCCGCGACGAGCTCCGCGGCGCAAAGATCCTGCAGAACCAGGTCATGGAAAACGAGAAGATCGAGATCCTATGGGACAGCGTGGTGACGGAGATCGCCGGCGCTGACAAGGTCACGCATGCCAGGATCAGGAACGTGAAGACAGATGAGAGCCGCGACGTTGACACGGATGCGGTGTTTATCGCGGTCGGGATCCGGCCGAACAGCGATTTTGTGAAAGAACTTGTCGAATGCGACGAGAAGGGCTTTATCAAAACGGATGTGCAGATGGCAACATCCGTTCCCGGCATCTTCGCGGCGGGGGATCTCCGCGTGAAGCGGCTCCGTCAGGTCGTGACGGCGGTCGCCGACGGCGCTGACGCAGTCACGGCAGTTACGGATTATATGACCGGACTTTGAAAAATAGGCACAATTGGTCCGCTAAAAGGAGGTAAAACATGAACATTACGATCGTCGGAAAGAATATCGAGGTGACGCCGGCACTGCGCGAAGCGGTGCAGGATAAGCTGGGCAAGCTTGACAAGTTCTTCAACCAGGAGACAGAGGCGAATGTCAGGCTTTCCGTCGACAAGGACAGGCACCGCATCGAGGTGACGATTCCGGTAAAGGGCGACATCATCCGCTCGGAGCAGGTCAGCAACGACATGTATGTATCCATCGACCTGGTGGAGGAGGTCATCGAGAGACAGCTGAAGAAGTACAAGAACAAGATCATCCAGAAGCACCAGGCGGGAGACTCCTTTAAGAAAGAGTTCCTCGACAGGGATTATATGGACGAGGACGAGATCCGGATCGTTCGCCGCAAGCAGTTTGACATGAAGCCGATGTATCCGGAGGATGCCTGTGTCCAGATGGAGCTTTTGGGACATAGTTTTTACGTGTTCCTCAATGCCGAGAACGAGCAGGTCGCAGTGGTCTACAAGCGAAAGGGCGGCACATACGGCATGATTGAGCCGGAGGGCTGAAACGCGCAGGCGGACAAATAGGCCAATACGGCGGTAAAAATACAATAAATGTCAGTTTGTTCCTGTTGAAACAGACAGGGCAAGATGGTATAATGTCATTCGTCAAAAAAATAACAAATCAGGGAGAGGAGAACCATGAGTCTGGTATTATATGAAGCGGAAGGCGCGATCGGTTTCCTTACGATCAACAGGCCGGAAGCGCTTAATGCACTGAATGCGGACGTTCTGGACGCACTTGACAAGGCACTGGACCAGGTCGATCAGAATGTCATCCGCTGCCTGATCGTCACGGGTTCCGGCGAGAAATCCTTTGTCGCCGGTGCGGATATCGCGCAGATGAGCACCCTCACGAAGGCCGAGGCTGAGGCGTTTTCCAAAAAGGGAAACGATGTGTTCCGCAGGCTGGAGACCTTCCCGATCCCGAGTATTGCCGCGGTAAACGGCTTTGCGCTCGGCGGCGGATGTGAGCTTGCGATGGCGTGCGACATGCGGATCTGCTCCGACAACGCGATGTTCGGACAGCCGGAAGTCGGTCTCGGGATCACGCCCGGCTTCGGCGGGACGCAGCGCCTTGAAAGACTTGTCAGCCCCGGCATGGCCAAGCAGATGGTCCTTGCGGCGCGCAATATCAAGGCGGACGAAGCACTGCGCATCGGGCTCGTGAATGCCGTATATCCGCAGGAGGAGCTCATGGCTGCCGCAAAGAAGCTCGCCGGCGCCATTGCCGCTAATGCGCCGATCGCGGTCCGCGCGAGCAAGCAGGCGATGAACGAGGGAATCGACCTGCCGATGGACGAGGCGGTGGTCGTCGAGGAGAAGTGCTTCGGGAGCTGCTTCGAGACGCATGACCAGAAGGAGGGCATGGGTGCCTTCCTTGAAAAGCGCAAGGAGAAGACCTTTACGAACAGCTGATACAGGGCAAATAGTCCTTCGGGACGTGAGATAATGCAAATAAGAAGTGGAGGAATGAAAGATGGATTTTCAGTTCGATCAGCAACATGAAATGGCCAGAACTCTTTTCAAAGAGTTCGCTGAGAAGGAAGTGAAGCCGCTCGCGATCGAGGTCGATGAGGAGGAGAGATTCCCCGAAGAGACTGTTGAAAAGATGGCGAAGTACGGCTTTATGGGCATCCCGTTCGCAAAGGAATACGGCGGACAGGGCTGCGATGTCCTCACCTATGCAATGTGCGTAGAGGAGCTCTCCAAGGTCTGCGCAACGACCGGCGTTATCGTCTCCGCGCACACCTCTCTGTGCCTGGATCCGATCGCAACGTTCGGCACGGAAGAGCAGAAGCAGAAATACCTCGTTCCCCTCTGCAAGGGCGAGAAGCTCGGCGCTTTCGGTCTCACGGAGCCCGGTGCCGGCACGGACGCGCAGGGCGTACAGACCAAGGCTGTGCTTGACGGCGATTCCTATGTGCTGAACGGCTCCAAGTGCTTTATCACGAACGGCAAGTATGCGGATGTTTACATCATCATCGCATATACGGACATCAAGGAAGACGCAAAGGGCAGAAAGAAGAAAGTCTTCACGGCGTTCATCGTCGAGAAGGGCACGCCCGGCTTTACCTTCGGTACGAAGGAGAAGAAGATGGGTATCCGCGGCAGCGCTACCTATGAGCTGGTCTTCCAGGATTGCCGCATCCCGAAGGAAAACATGCTCGGCGCAGAGGGCGAGGGCTTCCATATCGCAATGCACACGCTGGACGGCGGCCGTATCGGCATCGCTTCCCAGGCTCTGGGCATTGCGGAGGGCGCACTTGACCGCGCAGTCGCATACGTCAAGGACAGAAAGCAGTTCGGCAAGTCCCTGGGCGATTTCCAGAACACGCAGTTCGTGCTTGCTGATCTGAAGGCAAGATGCGACGCGGCACAGCTCCTTGTATACAGAGCAGCAGAGGCAAAGAGCAAGAAGGCTGACTATGGTATGGAATCCGCGATGGCGAAGCTCTTCGCGGCAGAGACCGCAATGTATGTGACGACCAAGGTCGTGCAGCTCTTCGGCGGCTACGGCTACATCCGTGAGTACGAAGTCGAGCGCATGATGCGCGACGCGAAGATCACCGAGATCTACGAGGGAACATCCGAAGTGCAGCGCATGGTCATCGCGAAGCAGCTGATGAAGTAATTGCGGCGCAATTGAGTGATTGATTGAATAAGCTTATACAAGGAGAATAAAGCGATGAAAATAGTTGTTTGTATTAAGCAGGTTCCGGATACCAAGGGAGGCGTAAGCTTCAAACCGGATGGAACACTTGACAGAGCTGCAATGCTGGCGATCATGAACCCGGATGACAAGGCGGGTCTGGAAGCGGCGCTTCGCTTAAAGGACCAGTACGGCGCACATGTCACCGTCGTGACCATGGGCCTTCCGAAGGCAGATGCAGTCCTGAGAGAAGCAATGGCAATGGGCGCGGACGATGCATACCTTGTAACGGACCGCGTACTCGGCGGCGCAGATACATGGGCAACCTCCTCCACACTGGTCGGTGCGGTCAGCAAGCTCGACTATGACCTTGTGATTACCGGCCGTCAGGCAATCGACGGCGATACCGCGCAGGTCGGCCCGCAGCTTTCCGAAAAGCTCGGCATTCCGGTCATCTCCTATGCACAGGAGATCAAGATCGACGGCGAGTATGTGGAAGTCCGCCGTCAGTTCGAGGACAGATACCACATCGTCAGAGCAAAGATGCCCTGCCTTCTGACCGCTCTTTCCGAGCTGGCAGAGCCTCGCTACATGACGCCGGGCGGCATCGTTGACGCTCTTGCGAAGGAAGTTACGGTCTGGAACCGCAAGGACTTAAAGGACGTCGAGGACTCCAACATCGGTCTGGTCGGCTCACCCACCAAGATCGCGAAGGCATCCGACAAGGTCAAGAAGGGCGCAGGCGAGAAGGTCGTGCTGGATACCCCCGAGGAATCCGTTGAATATATCTTCGGCAAACTTGCTGAGAAGCACGTCATTTGATAAACGTTCCGATGTTTTAGAGAAACGCTTCATTGAGAGGAGGAAGACAACATGTCTTTAGAAGAATACAAGGGCGTATATATTTATGCTCAGCAAGTAGATAACGAGCTCTCCAACATTGCGTTAGAGCTCCTTGGCAAAGCAAAAGACCTGGCAAAGGACTTAAACACCGAAGTCGGCGCGTTCCTGCTGGGCAGCGACGTCGAGCCTCTGGCTGCAAAGCTGGCGGAGTACGGCGCTGACAAGGTCGTCCTGATCGACGATCCCGAGCTGAAGGATTACCGCACGGAGCCTTATACACAGGCACTCACCGCTGCGATCCACGAGTTCAAGCCGGACATCCTGCTGATCGGCGCAACGGCAATCGGCCGTGACCTCGGTCCCCGCCTTGCCGCACGTGTGCACACCGGTCTGACCGCGGACTGCACGCAGCTCGATATCGGAAACTTCCCGCTCGTTGCGGTTCCCGGCCAGGAGCAGCTTCACAACCAGCTGCTGATGACCCGTCCCGCATTCGGCGGCAATACCATCGCGACGATCGCCTGCCCGGCGTTCCGTCCGCAGATGGCAACCGTCCGTCCCGGCGTTATGCAGAAGATCGAGCCCATCTCCGGCGCGACCCCGAACATTGTCCGTTTCAACCCGGCGATCGAGAAGAACAACTGCTACACCGAGATCCTGAAGATCGTCAAGGAGAAGTCCCAGGTTGCGGATATCTCCGAGGCAAAGATTCTTGTCTCCGGCGGCCGTGGTGTCGGCAGCCCCGAGAACTTCAAGATCCTCTACGAGCTCGCAGACGCGATCGGCGGCACAGTCAGCTGCTCCCGTGCAGTTGTTGACGCAGGCTGGAAGCCGAAGGATATGCAGGTCGGCCAGACCGGCAAGACCGTCCGTCCTCACGTGTACTTCGCAATCGGCATCTCCGGTGCGATCCAGCACGTTGCAGGTATGGAAGAGTCCGATATCATCATCGCGATCAACAAGGATGAGAACGCTCCGATCTTTGATGTCGCGGACTACGGTGTCGTAGGTGACCTGAACAAGGTCGTTCCGCTTCTGACCAAGAAGATTCTTGAGCTGAATGCGAGCAAGGAAGCGAACTGATCGTTTTCCTCATAGTTTTCTTGATTTTCTGAAGGCGCGCCGGTTTACTCCGGCGCGTCTTTTCTGTATAATGTATTGGGTAGTTTGCAGTAAACTGAAATGAAAATAAACAATAATTCAAAGGGAGGCAATGACTATGGCAAGAAAAGTAGTACTCGCGGGAGCTTGCAGAACAGCAATTGGCAGTTTTGGCGGTTCCCTGAGCAACACACCCGCTCCGGAGCTGGGGGCGATCGTAATTAAGGAAGCCCTGAACCGTGCAGGTGTCAAGCCTGAGCAGGTCGATGAAGTCCTGATGGGCTGCGTTATCCAGGCTTCGCAGGGACAGAATGTCGGCAGACAGGCCGCCATCAAGGCAGGTCTTCCTGTTACTGTTCCGGCACAGACGCTGAACGTTGTCTGCGGTTCCGGTCTGAACGCGGTCAATATGGCTGCAGAGAAGATCATCGCGGGCGGCGCTGACATCATGGTTGCAGGCGGTATGGAGAACATGTCCATGGCTCCGTTCGCGCTGGAGAAGGCTCGTTACGGCTACCGCATGAACAACGGCACGCTGGTCGACACCATGATCAAGGACGCTCTGTGGGATGTCTACAACAACTACCACATGATCAAGACCGCCGACAATGTGGCGGAGCAGTGGGGCATTACGAGAGAAGAAGTCGACGAGTTCGCGGTCAAGTCCCAGAACAAGGCGGAAGCTGCAAAGAAGAGCGGCCGCTTCAAAGACGAGATCGTTCCGGTCGAGATCAAGGTCAAGAAAGAGACGAAGATCTTTGACACCGACGAGTTCATCCGCGACGGCGCTACGATGGAAGCGGTTTCCAAGCTTCGCGCGATCAACGAGGGCGGCGTGACGACGGCAGGCAACGCATCCGGCATCAATGACGGCGCTGCTGCAATCGTTGTCATGAGCGAAGAGAAGGCAAAAGAGCTCGGCATCAAGCCGATGGCGACATGGGTAGGCGGTGCCCTGGGCGGCGTCGATCCGTCCATCATGGGTGTCGGACCTGTTGCGGCAACAAAGAAGCTCTTTGCACGTACCGGCCTGAAGATCGAGGATATGGACCTGATCGAGGCAAACGAGGCGTTTGCGGCACAGTCCATCGCAGTCGGCAGAGACCTGAACTTCGACCTTGAGAAGCTCAACGTCAACGGCGGCGCGATCGCCCTTGGCCACCCGGTCGGCGCTTCCGGCTGCCGCATCCTTGTCACCCTTCTGTACGAGATGCAGAAGCGCGATGCGAAGAAGGGCCTTGCGACCCTCTGCATCGGCGGCGGCATGGGCTGTGCGATGGTCGTGGAGAGAGAGTAAGCAAGCAGACCGAAATCGGACTGAATACAAAAGGCGTCAGGGGAAATCCCTGACGCCTTTTCCGTGCGTGACATGATTCGAACACGCGACCTTCTGGTCCGTAGCCAGACGCTCTATCCAGCTGAGCTACACGCACACATCGCGAATGGTTTTTTCGCAACATGAATAGTGTAGTCGCGGGGAGACGGTTTGTCAAGGACGAGTTGGAAGAATTATTACGGCATCGAAACATCAGGCGGCAGCAGGCAGACAGCAAGAACAACAGGGAAGGGCGGGACGGAGAAAGGAAGACCTATGATCGTACTGCGGGATATTGCACGCATCGTTGGCGTTTCGACGGCAACCGTGTCCAGGGCGCTGCGTGACTTTAACGACATCAGCCCCGTGACGCGCGCCAGGATCCGTCAGGTGGCGCGGGAAATCGGCTATCAGCAGCCGCCGGCTCACAGGGAGCGCAGGCAAAAACGCATCATAGGAATCATCTGCGAGCCGATGACGGATCCCGGCAGCAGGTGGATCTTGTTCGCGCGGGGAGTGATCGATGGTCTGCACAGGCAGGCGTACAAAGCGGGCTATGCCTGCCTTTATCTTTCCGGAGAAAAAGGTGAGCAGGAGATCTCCTATATGGCAATGGCGCGACATGTCAACCTGATGGGAATCTGCATCATTCATGCGGATTTCTTTTCGCCGCAGCTGCAGGACGTCCTGCATGGCGAGATTCCGGTGGCGGCACTGGAGCCTTACGGCATGCCGGAGATTCTGGAGATCGGGAAGGAAGCAGCGGACTGGGGCATAATCATCTCGTCAGGGACACAATATCCGTGCGGAACTGAGAATGACGCGGAACGGATAAAGAGACAGGCGGAGTATCTGGGCGGTGTCATCCTGGAAAAGCTGATGCAGGTATCGGAGCGGGGACACGGAGATATGATCCGGCCGGTCTTTATCCGCGGAGCGATTCTGAAAACGGAGTTGTCGGAGCAAATGTGATGCGAAAAAGAAGACAGGGACCTTCGATGAAGATCCCTGTCTGTACATGCGGCTAACAGGACTTGAACCTGCACGGTCTCCCACTGGAACCTAAATCCAGCGCGTCTGCCAATTCCGCCATAGCCGCAGTTTCTTATCTAAAATACCATCAGGCGGGCGGTTTTTCAAGCGGATGAAGGCGGTACTGATATGCCTTGCGCAGAAAGAAAACGGAGGTCATAAGCGATGCCAGCTCCGCAATGATGTAGGACCACCAGACGTAGTTCAGCACCCCTGTAAGGGACAGAAGATACGCGACCGGAAGCAGCACGACCAGCTGCCGCATGATGGAGACCACCATGGAGTATACACCGTCGCCGAGCGCCTGGAAGAGCGAACCGCAGACGATACAAAAGCCTGCCATCGGAAAGCTCAGGCTGATGATGCGCAGTGCCGGCACACCGATCTCGACCATGTGCTCGCCGGCGCTGAAGAACTCCCGCAGGAAGAACGCGGGAAACGCCATGAAGACGATCATGCCGATCGTGGTCAGGGAGATGGCATAGAGCCAGCCCAGGCGGAGCGTCTTGTCGATCCGGTCTTTTTTCCGCGCGCCGTAGTTGTAGGCAATGATCGGCACAAGACCGTTGTTCAGGCCGAACACCGGCATGAAGAAAAAGCTGTTCAGCTTGAAATACACGCCGTAGACAGCCGTCGCGGTGGAGGTGAAGCCGATCAGGATCCGGTTCATGCCGTAGGTCATGACCGAGCCGATCGCCTGCATGATGATGGAGGGAAAACCGACACTGAGGATCATGCGGATGGTGTCCACCTCCGGGCGGAATCCACGGAAATCGATCCGCACCTCCGGGTTCCGGTATTTGTTCAGCAGGCCGCCGCAGAGCGCCGCTGCAAGCTGGCCGATGACCGTCGCGTAGGCCGCGCCGCGCACGCCCATGGCGGGCAGGCCGAAGTACCCGAAGATCAGGATCGGATCAAGGACGATGTTGGTGATGGCGCCGAGAAGCTGTGTGACCATGGAATACAGAGACCGGCCAGTCGCCTGCAGGAGACGCTCCATCGTCATTTCCATATAAATGCCGATGCACCCGCAGCATACGATGCGCATATAGTCGGCGCCGTAGCGGATGATCTCCGCGTCTGTTGTCTGCGTCTTCATGAACCATTCCGGCAGGAAGAGCCCGATCAGCAGAAAGAGCAGGTAGGCGCAGACCTCAAGAAATATCCCGTTCGTCGCGCTCTTGTTCACGCGGTCATAATCTCCGGCCCCCAGAGAGCGGGACAGGAGCGAGTTAAAGCCGACGCCCAGACCGGCCGCAAATGCGATCATCAGCGTCTGCACGGGAAAAATCAGCGAGACCGACGTCAGCGCGTTCTCGTTGATCCGCGCAACGTAGATCGAGTCCACGATATTGTACAGCGCCTGCACAAGCATCGAGATCATGATCGGCGCCGAGATCATCATCAGAAGCTTATTGATCGGCATCCACCCCATCCTGTTTTCGGATGGGGTTGCCATCCGATTTTCGGATGGGGTGGACATCTGTTCGTTGTTTTTCATTTGGTTCCTCTTTTCGGCTGTTGCCGTATTTCTGCGAATAAAAAAGACATGCGGAGCGCCGTATGTCTTTTTACTGGGCCAGCTGGATTCGAACCAGCGAATGCAGCAGTCAAAGTGCTGTGCCTTACCCCTTGGCGATGGCCCATCATCAGCTGACAGATAAAAAAACGAGCCACAGACATCAAATCGTCTGTGGCCGTCCGATCGTCGGGTGGCTAGAGGGACTCGAACCCTCGGTCTCCAGAACCACAATCTGGCGCGTTAACCAACTACGCCATAGCCACCATGGCGTGTCCGAAGGGATTCGAACCCCCGACCCTCGGCTTAGAAGGCCGATGCTCTATCCGGCTGAGCTACGGACACAAAGCGGGTGCAATCACCGCAAAGCGGGTGCAATCACCCAAAGAGCGGGTGATGGGAATCGAACCCACGTATCTAGCTTGGAAGGCTAGTGTTCTACCATTGAACTACACCCGCGTATCATTTTGGAAAGGTGCTGGGTTTAAGATCGGGGTGACAGGATTCGAACCTGCGACCTCCTGGTCCCAAACCAGGCGCGCCACCAAGCTGCGCCACACCCCGCGGCCCGCTTTCAAAAATGACGCAAACAGTATTATAGACTGAAAAAAGGCGCATTGTCAACAAGTTCACGCAAGTAGTATTATGAAATACAGAATCTTTTGAAAGGCTACACGGAAAAGAGAAGCATGAACAGAATGGAACTGATTGCGCCCTGCCATTTCGGCATGGAGAGTGTACTGAAAAAAGAGATCTACGACATCGGCTACGAGATCCTCGATGTGTCTGACGGACGCGTGACGTTCGAGGGCGACGAGGAGGCGCTGGTGCGGGCCAATATCATGCTCCGCACGGCGGAACGCGTGCTCTTAAAGGCCGGGAGCTTTACGGCGCAGAGCTTTGAGGAGCTCTTTCAGGGGACAAAGGCAATCCCGTGGGAGGAATATCTGCCGAAGAATGCGCGCTTCTGGGTCACGAAGGCGGCTTCCGTCAGAAGCAGACTGTTCTCTCCGTCGGACATCCAGTCGGTCATGAAGAAGGCGATGGTCGACCGGATGGCTGCAAAATATCATATTTCGCAGTTCCCGGAGGACGGCGCGGACTATCCGGTGCGTGTTTTTATCAAAAACGACGAAGTGACCGCGGCGATCGACACGACAGGCGAATCCCTTCACAAGCGCGGCTACCGCAAGGCGGCGGTCAAGGCGCCGATCGCGGAGAACCTTGCGGCGGGACTGATCATGCTGACGCCATGGAACAAAGGCCGGATCCTTGTGGATCCCTTCTGCGGAAGCGGCACGTTTCCGATCGAAGCGGCCATGATGGCGGCAAATATTGCGCCCGGCGCAGGCAGGAGCTTTACGGCGGAGAAATGGGAAAACCTGATTCCGGAAACGCTCTGGAGAGACATCCGCGACGAAGTGCGGGAGGAAGAGGACCGCACCGTGGAGACGGACCTGCAGGGCTATGACATTGACCGGAACGCGATCGAGGCTGCAAGAGTAAATGCCCGGCTGGCCGGCGTGGAGCACATGATCCACTTCCAGGTGCGTCCGGTCTCCGAGCTGTCACACCCGAAAAAATACGGGTTCATCATCACGAATCCGCCGTATGGCGAGCGGCTGATGGAAGAGGAGAAAGAAGATCTGCGCTTCCTCTACAGGACACTCGGTGAGCGCTTCCGCGCGCTGGACGACTGGTCGATGTATATCATCAGCGCATATGAGCAGTGCGAAAAGGACATGGGGCTGCGCGCGTCCAAAAACCGCAAGCTGTACAACGGAATGCTCCGGTCCTATTTTTACAGTTTCCCAGGGGCACGCCCACAGCGTAAACCTACACAAAAAGGAGTATCAGAATGAGAATTCTGGTTGCTACAGGGAATATGGACAAGCTCCGGGAGATACGGGAGATCCTGGATGATGAGCGGATCGAGCTGGTGTCGATGAAGGAGGTCGGACTCTCATCGGACCCGGAGGAGGACGGCAGCACGTTTGAGGAGAACGCACTGATCAAGGCAAAGGCGCTCTCAGCCGTCATTCCCGGATACTACGGGCCGGTCGCCTGCGGAAACGGCAACGCCTGTCCCGCCGGGATCGGGGCGGAGCCTGCGGCGGGGGAATATGTGAGCAGCTCGGGTTTGCCGGTGCCGAAACCGAAGTATGACTTTCACTTTGACGCGGTTCTCTCGGATGACTCGGGTCTTGTGATCGACGCGATGCCGGAGGAGCTGGGCGTACATTCCGCGCGGTTCATGGGACATGATACGCCATACCGGGAAAAGTGCGATGTGATCCTGGAGCGTCTGAAGGACGTGCCGGACGATCAGCGCGGCGCGCGGTTCGTGTGCGCAGCGGCGGCGGCATTTCCGGACGGGAGCTCGCTCCTTGCCCGAGGGGAGATGGAGGGCGCGGTTGCACACGAATACAGAGGAGCAGGCGGCTTCGGCTACGACCCGATCTTTTTCCTGCCGGA